>JAKEFB010000061.1 GCA_022616275.1 Chloroflexota bacterium | reverse complement strand
TGCCGTGTCCGTTTTTGCGACATTTTTAACCTCCACAGAATTGGTTGATTATACAACTATCCACCTTAGCCTGTGGTCCAGTTTCTGGGGTTCAGTATACTTGTCAAATAATTGACGTTGCCTTTTGTCCATTACCGCAGATGATCTGTGGCTGACAAGCACTAATTTTTCATCTTTAGAAGCCGTCTCAACAGCGCCGGCTAGTGAATCCAGACCACCAGAGAACATCAGTATTCGGTCAACCCCGTAGAAAGGCCAGTCTTCCCTATCAGAGAATTGGAGATAGAGCTGCTTGGAACGCCTCTGGGTTAATTCTGGAAATTCAAAACTGTACTTGTCATTGGATAGGAAAGATAAGAGCTGAAGGAGGAGTTTCTTAACCTCATCCTTAGACCAAAAATTCGGATCCCGTACTGGAATAACGAACCTAAACTCGCGCTCCCATGCTTCAGTAGAATCTTGATCAGTCCATTGAGTGCCACGTGGTGTGGCGCAGTCACCCGTGTATATATAAGCAGCGATCTCAAGCAAATCTGTAAGGCGTGGAGAAAGGTGTTTTTGAAAAACCTTTGTCAAATTTTCAAGCTGGATGAAGACATTAAGGTTATGGCTTTCATGGTTTGAATCTAGTTCTACCAGACGATACCCCTCGTGTGGCAAGTTATAATCTGTGGAGCTAATCCCATTACAGAGGAATAGGCGCGGTTGAATCATTGCCTCTGCCTCTGTTGTTCTAGTTCCGCTTGTAGTTTTTTCAGAGCAACAGCAACAAATCGTGCTGTATTGTCAAGATTAATGCCCTCTAAGTATTCTGTTTTTGAATACCACTCCCCACCAAAATCCTTGACTATTCTCGCACTTTGCTCGCAGTGTTTTTCCAATGTTTTATTAAACTCTGAAATATCACTTGCCTGCGGTAGACGTGTGCTGTCAACTTCTGCTGCCGTAATACGGCTCAGGTAGAAGTTGAGAAAACGAGCGATAAATCGGCCAAAGAAAACCTGAGTTAGTTGTGCAAAGCCCGCTTTGGTAGACAGAGACTTAATTGCAAGTCTCAACTCCTCCCCACTACCACCAAACAGGGTAAAGGCCTTTGGTATAGCAAGGGCAAACACAGCCTCCCCAGCTGCTTTTTGGGCAATTTCGCTTATATCAGTTTGAGCGTTTTGACTTGATAGGTAGTCGTCTATAGCTGCCTGCATTTCTGCAGTTAAGTCAAACAGTGTATTATGACCTGAAATTCGTATACCGAGGCGTGGCAAACTTTCATACCAGTCTTTTTCTCGAGCCAACAAAACAATCTGAGTGAGCAAGTAGAAAGTGTATTGGAGCCCCGCGTCGTTAATAGCTTGCTTTAACCCCCCTTGAGCTGCCTCAATAGTTTTAGAAGCGATGTGCTCTACATCATCGGTAAGCAATTTGGAACTTCCGGCTCCACCCTCCCCCATTACCTCAGAGACTACGACACTCCATTTCTTGGATTTTGGTATGGTTCCAAGTTTAATATGACCCATATTAACCCCCTTTATTTCTGGTTTTCAGGAGTTCACTACTCTCACTAAGGCCGATTATCAACTTTGACGCACTAAATCTGCTTACAAAGTGTTGCCAAGCCCTCTTGGGCGTTTATGACGTTGCACGTCTTGCAAAGGTTCTTTCGTGTGCCAGTCACACCGTTCAAACAGACTGTTCCGCCATTCTAGTGTTTGAAGCTTGTCTGATTCTGTAACGGGAAGACCAAAAATATACCGTTCATTATTGTAGATAATACCGAAAGTCTTACCGATGTCTTTCCGGTAAATTCCTACCAGTTGAGGTGCTCCTCCACTCAGCTTATCCTCACTACTATGAAGAGCATCGCAGAAAGCACTGAAAACGCTGCGACTGGTTCGACCTTCTTTAGTGTTGTTCCACCGAGAATACCATTTTGCGAATGGTTTTTCGCCACTTCCGAAACTTCGGATTATGCCTGATTTTGAGGGAATAGGTAACCATTCCTCCCTCCAACCATCTGCACTGCTCCATTTTAGCGACGAAAGATGAAAATTTGCCGCCATTCCCTCGTTTTCACGCGTACAGTATACTATAGTGAAAGTTTTTGCTGTAACTTGATTTAGGGGATAGTCTTTCAATGAACTCTTAATTACTGTTGCGATTTTCTCGTGCCGGACTCTAGGTAAGTCGCCCGTATCTAATAGTAGATCTGCATCTATGAAGTCAATAACCCGTCCTAACGCTTGTGAGGGAAACAGGACATCACCATAATATCCCAAGATATCTGGATATTTTGTAGAAGTGAATAGTTTACGCCCGTAATCCCAGACTTGGCCACTCCCCCACGAGATTCTGCTATCACTCACAAGGTAAATTGATGCCGGGCCACGAGAGTCAACACCAACCCATGCTACTAACGAAGTCATATGCTATAATCCAAAATACTCGTTTTCTTATTTGGCAACTCCCCGGTCCCCTTTATATACGGGGGCGACGGTCGAGGACCTGTGCGCCCGCATCATAAGTGCGGGCGCACGGCGGGGTTAAAAAGCCTTCGGTTTTTACTCCTTCATAGATTCGCACACTGATATGTCACCAATTTTATAGATGCTATGATACTTGTCAGTCTTATGTTTCTTCTGAATCATCTACAGAATAAACTAGATTTTCCCCACTGCTCTGCAACACATAGAGTCCCGTTCCTGTCAGAACAGTATAGAGAAAGTAACACCCAATTTCAACTAATATTTCGTCGCTGAAGTTGCAATCTTCGTGTCGGGGACCCGAGTTATTACACTTTTCTTTCATAAAAGCTACTGGACTATACAACGAGTCGAGCGGGACGACGAAATCCTGGAAATGCTGGAGATGCTGGGGCAAGCAAGGGTGGGGGAGGACGGCCGGTATATGGCGGCATGAATGAATGAAAGGGCTTATAGCTTATAGCTGACAGCTATTTACTTAAGGAGGGAAGCATGCGTCTTATCGGCCGTGCCATTACCCTTATTGCCTGGCCCATTGCCCTGGGCTGGCTCATCTACGATCCTGGTTTTGAGCCACTGCTGGCCCTGCTGGGAGCAACACTGGCTTTCCTGGGCACGTTCATCGGCGACGAGAAGTCCAACATTGTGGTTCGCTTTCGCCGGCCGGCGTGGGGCTGGGGCTACGGTCGCCACTACCGCCAATACATCATAGACCGCCACCAATATTTCGACGTCAAGGGGCTCAGCGTCCAGGGACCGTACAACCTGGCCCTGGCCCAGGTCTTTGTCGAGCTGAGTCTGGACGCCCGGGCGCCGCAGCAGGCGGCCGTGGCCACCGTGCCGGCCGAACTGCGCCAGGGGCGACATACCATCTGGGCCTTGCTGGCCGCCGAACAGATGGCCGGCCGGCCGCTGGTGCTCGTCGGCCCGCCGGGCAGCGGCAAGACGACGCTGCTCAAGCATGTCGCCCTGGCCCTGGCCGGCGGCCGGAAAGGGCGTCGCCAGACCAACGCTCCAGATAAGCTGCCAGTCTTGCTCTTCCTGCGCGAACACGTCCAGGCCATCCTGGCAGAAGGGGTCACCACGCCGGCTGATAAGGAGTCACACCAAGCGCGGCGCGGGGCTGTACTGGGTGAGCTGGCCCGGACACTGGCCGAGCGAATGAAGTTGGACGAACTGCGCCTGTTATGCCTGGAGTTGGGTGTAGAATACGACGACCTGGCTGGCAAAGGAAAACAGGGCAAGGCCCGGGCATTAGTGGAACACCTGGAAGATCGCCGGCGTATTCTGGCGCTGATTGAGCGCGGCCGCCGAACACGGTCGGACATTGGCTGGGAGGAGTTGGAGCGGGCGCTGCGGGCGGCGGCCCCGGCCGGGAGCGCCCTGGGTGGCGGTGGTGCGTACAACCTGCCCCAGGCCATTGCCATCGGCCTGGCCCGTTGGGGGCCGGCGCCGCCGCCCGGCTGGCTGGACCGGCAACTGGGCCGGGGGCACTGCCTGGTGCTGCTGGATGGGCTGGACGAGGTGGCCGACCCGCAGCAGCGGCAGCAGGTCGTCGCCTGGGTCGAGCGCCAGGTGGTGGCTTACGCCCGCAACCGCTTCGTCGTCACCTCCCGGCCGCACGGCTACCGGGCCAACCCCCTGGCTGGAGCGGCCGTTTTCGAAGTCCGGCCCTTTACCAGCGGTCAGGTCAAGCACTTCGTAGCTAGTTGGTATTTGGCCAATGAAATCATGAGCTCGCAGAAGGATGACCGCAGCGTGCATATTCGCGCCGAGGAGGGGGCCGAGGATTTACTGCGCCGGCTGCGCCAGAGTCCCAACCTGGCCGCCCTGGCTGCCAACCCCCTGCTGCTGACGATGATTGCCACCGTCCACCGCTTCCACAGCTCGCTGCCAGGCCGGCGGGTGGAGCTGTACGCCCAGATTTGCGAGGTCTTCCTGGGCAAACGGGAGCAGGCTAGGGGACTTACCCCGGACCTGACCCCGGCCCAGCGGCAGCGCGTCCTTCAGCCGTTGGCCTACGCCATGATGGTCCAGGAAAAGCGGGAGTTGTCCCGCGAGGCGACCGTGGCGGCTATTGGCGAGGCCCTCCGGGCGGTCAGCCCGCAGACAGCCGGCCCGGCCTTTTTGCAGGGCATTGAAGACCGCAGCGGGCTGCTGCTGGAGAAGGAAAACGGCCTGTACAGCTTTGCCCACCTGACCTTCCAGGAGTACCTGGCCGCCGTCTACGTCCAGGACCAGCAGTTGGAGAGCGAGTTAGTTACCCACGTGGCCGAGCCATGGTGGCACGAGACGATCCGCCTCTACGCCGCCCAGGTCAGGGCCACGGCCGTCATCCGGGCCTGCCTGGCCGGCGACCCGCCACCGGTCACTGCCCTCCTCCTGGCCCTGGAATGTGACGAAGAAGCCCGAGAAGTGGCGCCGGCGGTGCGACAACGGCTGCAGACCATCATCTCCAGTGGGTTGGACGACCCGGACCGCTGGCAGCCGGTGGCCGAAGCCCTGCTGCTGCGCCGGCTGCGCCGGCTGGCCCCGGTGGACGACAACCGCTTCATAGACCCGGCCTTCATCAGCCAGGCCGAGTACCAGTTGTTCCTGGAGGAGCAGCGGGCGGCCGGTAAGGAGTACCGGCCGGACCACTGGCCGGGTGACCATTTTGCCCCGGGCCAGGGGGCGCTGCCCGTCACCGGCGTGCGTCCGGCCGACGCCCAGGCTTTTTGCGCCTGGCTGACCGCTCGCGAAGGCGACCCGGCCTGGCGCTACCGGCTGCCGGAGATACATGAACGAGGCGACGTCGCCCTGGTCCAGAACGAAAAGCTGCCGGCCGGGGCCAGCCTGGGCTACTGGGCCAGGGCGGCAGCGGGCTGGGTGTGCGAGATGGCGGTTGGCGAGCGGGTGGTTTTGCCGGCCGCCGTTCTGCGCTCCCAGGCGGAAAGCGATTCCGCCCGCGCCCTCGCCTTCGACCTCGACCTTGCCCGCGCCCTCGCCCTCGACCGCGCCCTGGACCGCGCCTTCGACCGCGACCGCGCCCTCGCCTTCGACCTCAACCGCGACCGCGACCGCGCCCTCGACCTTGACCGCGACCGCGACCGCGCCTTCGACCGCGCCCGCGCCCTCGCCTTCGACCTCGACCGCGCCTTCGACCTCGACCGCGACCGCGACCGCGCCCGCGACCGCGCTCTCGAGCGCGCCCTCGACCTCGACCGCGCCTTCGACCTCGACCGCGCCCTCATCCGTTTTGTCGAAAGTGCTTATACGCTCGTCGCCTTCCTGGAAGGAGCCGACCGTCTGGCAGACATCCTGTCCGGCCGGCGATGGGATAGTCCGCAACGAGCGGAGGCCCGCGCCTTTATGCTCCTGGCGGCACAGTTATTTGAGCCATACAGGCCATCCCCCAAACCGCCCGGCTGGCGGGAGCGGCTGGGGATGGGCGGCGAGGGGCCGGTTACGGAACAGGAGAATCCCTACCTGGACCTGTACGTTGACCTGGTTATCCTGGAAGAGCGCATCCGGGGGAATTTGCCGGCCTTTGAGGGGATCCGGGTGGTCAAGGAGCGGCGGGCAACGGATGCAAGCTGATAAGCGGATGGTTCAATTGTGGCTCTCAGGTCAACTGAGGAATAAACCATGATGACCCAATACACCCTCCGGCCGGCTACATCCGAAGACTACCACTTCCTGTACCACCTGATCGAAGTTTGCTTGAAAGAATACGTCGCAGCCACCTGGGGCTGGGACGACGATTTCCAACAACGGCACTTCGCCCAACACTTCGACGTCACCGGCTGCCAGATCATCCTGGTAGACGGCCGCCCGGCCGGCCAGCGAACGGTCGTCGAGCGGGGAGAAGAACTGTTCCTCGCCGCTATCTACCTCTTACCCGAATACCAGAATCGGGGTCTGGGGTCGGCTTTGATTCGAGAAATTATCGTCCAGGCAGAACAAAGCGGCCGGCCGGTCACGCTCCAGGTGCTCAAAGCCAACCGCCCGGCCCGCCGCCTGTACGAAAGACTCGGGTTTTTCATCAGCGGCGAGACAAACACCCACTACGAGATGAGACGAGAAGTTGAGGTTAGAGCTAGAGCCAGGGGCAGCGGATGAAAGCGGATAAGATGAACCCTACCTTCTTCGCCACCCCCTCCGAATTCCGCGCCTGGCTGGAGGTGTACCACGATAAAGCCCAGGAATTGTGGGTGGGGTATTACAAAAAGGGGTTAGGCCGGCCCAGCATCACCTGGCCCGAATCGGTAGACCAAGCCCTCTGCTTTGGTTGGATTGACGGCCTGCGTAAAAGCATTGACGAGGCCAGCTACATGATCCGCTTCACCCCCCGCAAGCCGCGCAGCACCTGGAGCGCCGTCAACGTCAAACGGGTCCAGGAACTCACCGCCCTGGGGCTGATGCGCCCGGCCGGTCTCCAGGCCTTTGAAGAACGCGCTCCGGAGCGGTCAGGCATCTACTCCTACGAGCAAAAGGACAACGTCGCCCTGGACGCCGCCGGCGAACAGCAATTCCGCGCCAACGCCAAAGCCTGGGACTTCTTCCAGGCCCAGCCGGCCTGGTATCGCCGGGCGGCCGTCTGGTGGGTCGTCAGCGCCAAAAGAGAAGAGACCCGGCGCAAGCGACTGACTAGGCTCATCGAAGACTCCGAGCACGGCCGGACCATCCCCTCGTTGACACGCCCGGCCAGGCCCAGGTGAGCGCCAATCCCCCGGCGTGAAAACCGGCCGTCAATAAAAACAGCTAAGCGGGCAACTGGCTATCGGATGTGCTATCATTAGCCTTATCCGATACCGATAGAGGTAGAGGCGGGCGAGGAGTTCATTATTGTCATTGGCTCTAATCCGACGACGGGCGTGGTAGTTCGTTAATCAATATCATTGCACTCTATCCGCTCAAAGTGACACCCATTCGCCTCAAAGCGCGGAATGATTTTGCTCAAATAAAAAGAGCCTTGGCGTCTTTGCGCCTTTGCGTCAAATTCCTAATGAATAAGCCGACTGCCACCGGCCGGCGTAAGCGGCCGCTTCCTCCTCCCACCTGGCATCGTCCCAACCCAGCTCCGGCTGGACGATGGCCCGGATCTCCTCCAGCCAGGGCAGCCCACCCTGGGGCAGCAGCAGCCCTAGCCGCACCCGGCGTAGTAGTAAGTCGTCCAGGTGGACCACCCCCTCCGCCCGGGCCGCCCAACGCAGCTCGGCCCACAAGGCCATGCTCTGGCCGGCCGGGGCCAGCTCGCCCGGCCCGGCCGCAGCGACTACCTCGCCTGTCTCCGCCCCATAACGGCCCAGCAGCCGCAGCCAGCGGGCCGGCCCCACGCCGGCCGGCGCGACCAGCTCGCCCGGCTCGTCTAACACCCGTCCCTCCTGAAGCGAGGGCCGGCCGGGCAGGCGGATGGCCTGCAAGGCGTCGTGGGCCATAGCCCGGAAGGTCGTCAGCTTGCCGCCGCTTATCGTCAGCAAGCCCTTCTCCTGCCACAAGACGTGCTCGCGAGACTCTTTAGAGGGGTCGGCCTTGCCCGTGCCCACCACCGCCCGCACCCCGGCAAAGCTCGCCTGGACGTCGGCCGGAGTCAACGCCAGGCCGGGGAAAGCGTAGCGGGCGGCCTCTAACAGGTATTCCGCCTCGGCCGGGCTCATGGCCGGCTCGGCGTCGCCGGGCTGGTCGTGGTCCACGTCGGTCGTGCCGAACAGCGTCACCCCTTCCCAGGGCAGGGCAAAGACCGGCCGCCCGTCGGCCGGGTGGGCAAAGTTAATTGACCGTACGACAGGCAGCCGGCCGGCCGGAAAGACCAGGTGGCTGCCACGCAGGCGGCGCAGCCGGGGCGGCGCGCCCACCTGCCGGCGCAGCTCGTCGGCGTAGGCCCCGGTCGCATTGACCACCACCGCCGCCTGGATCTCAACTGTCCGGCCGCAGCCGCCCGGCGCCAGGTCGCGCAGGGCCACGCCGCACACCTGCCCGTCGTTCCGGCGCAACAATCCTTCAGCCCGAGCGTAATTAAGCGCCAGGCCGCCGCTGCGCACCCCTTCGCGAACCAGCCGCAACACCAGCCGGGCGTCGTCCGTCTGGGCGTCAAAGTAGCGGTAACCGCCTTTCAGCCCGGCCTCGGCCAGGTGAGGGCAGAGGCGGCGCAGGTCGGCCGCACCGTAACGCTTGTGGCCCCACCGTCGCCCCAACAAGCCATAGATCGTCAGAGCCAGGCCAACGAGCCACAGCGGCGTGTGGTCGCCCTGAAACGTGGCGTAAACAAAGCCCAGGGGTGTTACCAGTCCTTTGCCCTCACGCAACAGCCGTTCCCGCTCATGCACGGAAGCCAGGGTGGTGTGGACCTGGCCGTTGCGCAGGTAGCGCAGGCCGCCATGCACCACCTTCGACGACCGGCTGGAAGTGCCGCTGGCAAAGTCGCCCGCCTCGACTAGCAACGTTCGCAGCCCGGCCCGCGTCGCCTCCCGCAAAACGCCGGCTCCGGTAATCCCTCCGCCAATGACAATCATATCCCACGGCCGGTCCAACTGGCCCCAGGCCCGGTCACGCCAATTTACTGTCCACACACTGTTCTCCTGATTTTTGTGGTTATGTGGTTATGTGGTTGGGTGGTTATGTCTGGCGCTACACAACCACACAACCACTAAGCAACCGAAGGTTGCCCTACACCTTTACAGCTTCCACCAGCTTCTCCGGATTCATCAACCCATGCGGGTCGGCCGCCTGGGCCACGGCCGCCAGCCAGCGCATCCCAACTTCCCCCTTCTCGGCCGCCAGGTAGGGAGCGTGGTCCAGGCCGACGCCATGTTGGTGGCTGATGGTGCCCTGGTGGGCGACGATAGCCTGGCTGGCGACCGCCTTCAACACCTGCCAGCGCTGCAACGTCTCCTCCGGGCCGGCCGCCCGGCGGAACAGGTAAGTTACGTAAATGCTGGCCCCGTCGGCGTAAACGTGGGAGAGGTGGGCAAAGACTAACACCCGTTCTCCATTTTCATTCAGACCATCTCGAATAGCCGTCTTGATCGCCGCCGCTGCTGCTATGACCCTGGCCCAGGGCACGGCCGTCTCCAGGGTATCCACGGCGTAGCCCAACTCCCACAGCGTGTTGCGCAGGTAAGGGGCCAGGAAGCGGTTCCTGGCCCAGGTCCGGCCGATGACGTTGCCGGTGAACAGGCCACCATAGGCCCGGGCCACGCCGGCCGCCTGGCGGCGGGCCAGCCGGGTTGCCTGGCCGTCGCCGGTTACGCCCACCAGCAGCAGGCAGCGCTCCGAGCCATAGCGGACGAGGCGCAAGGCCCAGTCGCCCCAGGCCAGCAAGGGCGAGTGGCCGGCCAGGGCCAGCGTCGTCTCCGTCTCCTGGGCGTCGCTCAGCCGCACCATCGAAACCGGAACACGCTCCTGGGCCATCTGGCGGACGGCGGCCGCCCCCGATTCCCAATCGTGGAAGAAGAAGCCGTAAAAGGCCTCGTGCTCCGGCCGCGGCCGGATGCGGACCGTGGCCCGGGTGATGATGCCCAGCCGCCCTTCCGAACCCAGGACCAGTTGGCGCAGGTCCGGCCCGGCGGCGCTGGCCGGCAGCGGCGGCAATTCCAGCGACCCCAGCGGCGTCTCCACCTGCCCCCCGGCAAAAAGCTCCTCAATGCGGCCGTAATAGTAAGACTGTTGGCCGCTGGAGCGGGTAGCAATCCAGCCGCCCAGGGAGGAATATTCAAAGGACTGGGGATAGTGGCCCAAGGTGTAGCCCTGGGCCTGCAACTGGGCTTCCAGCTCCGGCCCAAGGACGCCCGCGCCAAAGGTCGCCAGGTGGCTGGTCTCGTCCAGGCGGTGCAGTTGGTTGAGGAAGCTCAGGTCCAGGGTCAGCACCGGTTCCGGGCCAGGCAAGGGGTTGACGTGGCCGACGACGCTGGTGCCGCCACCGTACGGAATGAGGCGCGCTTCCACCTGTCGGGCGTAACGCAGCAGCTCGCGCACGTCGCCCTCGGAAGAGGGATAAGCGACGCCATCGGGGAAAACGCCTATCCGGCCGGAGCGCAGGGCAATCCAGTCGGGCAAGCTCTGGCCCCGGGCGTGGCGCAGCCGCTCCAGCGGCTCTCGCGTCACCATCAGGTGCTCCGGCAGGCGCGACTCCGGCACGGCGGCCAGGGCCTGCGCCAGCGTGGCGTCGGGCAGCCATTCTCCTTCGCCGATCAGGCCAGCCAGGTAGTATGCGGCCGGCTCCGGCAGCGGATAGGTCGCCTTCTCGTCACCCCAACCGTTCCAGCGCTTCATCTTCTTTCCTCGTCAAACGCGAATCTCGCGAATGAGCGAATAGTGGCCCTGGAGTGGGCACGCGCCTCGGCCAGGGAAAAGCAGACAGTATAACAAAAATTCACGCCTTTTGCCTACCCTTCCCGGCCGTTTTCTGCTACAGTTCGGTGGTCCAGACGAAGAACCGCGAATGAGCGTAGAACGCTTCACGAATAGCTGCTTAATAATTCGCGCCATTCGTCTATTGGCATGATCCGCGATTTCTAGCAGAGTTCTAGAATGAAAGAAAAAGCTTATAGCTTATAGCTGAGAGCTTATAACTGAGGAGTAACTCATGGAAGGTGAAGTGAATGTCGTCGCTTTGTACGCCGGCCGGCGGCAGCGGCTGGCCGAACAAATTGACGAGGGGATTGCCCTGATTTCTTCGCCGGGCGTGGCCCCCGACCCGTTGTTATTTGACAGGAACCTGCATTACCTCACCGGGCTGGAGTCGCGGAAGGCGATCCTGGTGCTGGCGCCCCGGGGCATCGTCGTGGACCGTTGGGAGACCCAACACGGGCCAGAGGTCGGCCGCGGCCGGCGCGTCAACGAACTCTTGTTTGTGGAAGAGCGGACGGAGGCTGAGAAAACGCTAGACGGCGAAGGGCCGTCCTATGCCGACGTCCAGGCCAAGAGCGGCGTGGCCAAGGTCTACCCCCTCTCCCAACTCAACGACATCCTCGGCCGGGCGCTGATGCAGGAGGAAGTGCTGTGGCTCAACACCCCCAGCAACCCTGGGCTGGGCAAGCCGGTGCCGACCGAAGTCGCCTTCGTTCACGACATCCACGACCGCTACTACTGGCTGCGGCTCAAAAACATTGCGCCCAAAATCCACGCCCTGCGCTGGGTCAAAGACGAGTACGAGATTGAGTGCCTGCGCCAGGCGTTCGCCAATCACGCCGAGATTTACAAGAAGATCATGCGCGCCCTGAAGCCAGGGGAAAATGAGTCGTTGGGCCAGGCTATTTTTGACTACGAGGTCCGCATCCGGCCTAAAGAGGTCAGCGCCGGCCTGGACCTGTATGGCAGTAGTATCATCGTCGCCGCCGGCAAAAACGCCACCATCGGCCACTACATGGACAACAACCAGGAGATTAAGGACGGCGACCTGGTGCTCATTGACGCCGGGGTAGTCTACAACGGCTACTCTTCCGACATCACCACCACCTTCCCGGCCAACGGCCGCTTCACGCCCCGGCAGCGGGAGCTGTACGCCATCGTCCTGGAAGCGCAAAAACGGGCCATCGAAAAGATGCGGCCGGGGGCCAGGGAATTTGACGCCCACAAGGCAGTCTACGACTGCTTCGACAAGCACGGCCTGGCCCAATACGGTTACGGCACCTGCGGCCATCCGGTGGGGCTGAACATCCACGACGCCAACGGGGTGATTGATTCCCGCCTCCTGGAACCAGGCGTGGTCCTGGTCATCGAGCCGTGGCTGTCCATTCCTGAAGAAGGCATCGGCATTCGCATCGAAAGCGGCGTGCTGATCACCGACAACGGCCCCGAACTATTGCCGGACGCCCCCAAAGAAATCGAGGAAATCGAAGACATCTGCCAGCGTTAATAAAAACACATTCGCTTCATTCGTCCATTCGCGTCATTCGCGATTAAGCCCTATCAGCGTTAATCAGCGTCTACCTGTGTCCTACAACAACAGCGATCACTACAAAACGGTATCCCCGCAGGCGGCTACGCAGGTCAATCAGCCGTTTGGCCAGGCCGTATTTCTGCTTGACCAGCTCATTGACCCAGGGCAGCTCACCGGCGTCGTAGAGCCTGGCTTCCCCCTCCAGCCACACCCCCAACGGCCGGCCCCGCCAGGCAGAAGGAACAATCCGCACTCGGGGGTCGCGCGCTATCCGGCGGACCTTATGGGTCTGGGCGGCCGAGCGCAGGTATAGGACCTCGTCCCGCTCGACGAAAAAGAGGGGCGTCCGCACGGCCGTCCCGTCCCGGCGGTACGTTTCCAGGGTAGCAAAGAAGGAGCCGCTAAATTGCGCTAGCCGCCCGATCATGGAGAAATCCGCTGGTTACAGTGCCAGAGACTGGCCTAAAATCCACCCTTCCACCTGGCGCGCCGGGCCGGCCGGCAACTCACCTGGAGGGCGGCGGCCGAGGAGCACATTGAGCATCCCCAGCAGCCCGATCACGGCGTCAAAAGTGTCCTCGCCGGCCGGGGCCGGCCCAAAGCCAGCCAACAATTGAGCAACCAGCGCCGGGTGGAGCGCTACGCCGGCCTCCTCTGCCCAATTCAGCAGCGGCCGGGCGTTGGCTGCCCGCGCCGCTGGCGCACGCTTCCCGCCACTGCGATGCGAAAAGAGGACTCCCAGGTGATCGTAGAACTCGGCCGGGTAACACTCGGCCACGACGACACGCCCCGGCCGGAGCAGATCGGCCAGCGGACCGGCAAAGGGCCACATAGCCAGGTCTAATTCCGGCCGGCGCAGGGCCGGGGCCAGTACCTCCCGCCACCCGGCAATCGCCGCCTTACCCACCTGCTGGCCGCCCAGCGTCCAGAACAGGGGAGCGGCCGCCCGCCGGCCCGGCCTGGCCCGCTCACATTGCCGCCGCAGCTCGTCTATGGTCGCCAGCCCCAGCCCGGCCAGCAGGTGCGCCTGCCGCGTGCCACCCGGCCGCTGCGGATAAAAGGGACGGTAGAGGCTAATCTCATCCGGCCGGGTAGCCACCTCGTAAAAAGAGGCCCACCGGCCCTGGCCCAGCTCAGGCAAAACGGCCAGGAAATCCGCTACCTCCACCAGCCGGGCGTAAGCCAGGGGCAGGCCAATGGGGAAGTCAAGGCCCAGCAAGACCACGCCGTCCGGTCCGGCCGCCGCCCGCAGACGGGCCAGCCAGGTAATCGGCTCGCCGACCGGCTCCGGGGCATAAACCAGGTAACGGCCGCTCGCCCCCAGTACAGCCCGGGCCATCCACCGCTTATTCTCCGGCGTTCCCCAATCCGCATGAACCACCAACCCCGGCCAGCTATCCACTCCTATCCCTCCTCCTCACTCATCACTCCCCACTCATTGCTCACCACTCATACGCCTCCATCACCCGCTCAGCCAACCTATCCCAGTTAAAGTGGGTCGCCAGATGCTCCCTGGCCCCGGCCGCCAGCCGCTGCCGTTCGGCCGGGTCAGTCAGCAGGTCCACGATCCCTTTGGCCAGGCCGGCCGTGTCGCCACTGGCGTAGAGCAGGCCGGTCTGTTGGTGGCGGACGTACTCCGTCACCTGGCCGACTGCCTCGCCAACCACCGGCAGCCCGACGGCCAGCATGTCGGCCAGCTTGACGGGGCACTTGGTCCGGTTGAGCAGGGTGTCGTCCATCAGGTACAGGCCCACGTCGGCCGCGGCCAGCACGCCCGGCAGGATTGATTCCTCTACCCAGCCGGCCTCGACCACCGCTTCCTGCAGGCCGGCCTCGGCCAGCCGCCGGCTCAGGGTGGCGGCGTCGGCGGCAAACAGGCTGAGGCCCACGGCCAGGATGGCCAGCTCAGGCACGGCTGCCTGCACCCGCTGCAAGACGTCCACCAGCCGGCCGGTATCGAACTCAAACAAGCGGCTATAGAGCAGCAGGACCGGCCGGCCGGCCAGTCCCATCTCGGCCCGCTTATCGGGCGCGGCGCTGGTGTCCGTACCAATCCCCGGGCCGTTGGGCAGGTAGACGACCCGTTCCGGCGGGATCCGGCCGGCCCAGGCCAGGGTCTGCAAGGCGCGGCTGGCCACGGTCAGGGCGTGGCAGTGGGCCAGCCCCCACCGTTCCTGCCAGGCAAAAAAGCGCTTCTGTAGCGGCGTGTAGGCCGCCCGGTCGTTCCAGCCCCCCCAGCCCTCCCAGTCGTCCGTATCGGTCACCAGCCGCAACCGGTCGCGGTGAAAGCGCCACAACCACCAGGCAACCAGGCCACTGTAGGCTTTGGGCTTGAAGGTGTGGACGACCTCCGGCCGCCAGGCCAGGGTTTCGCGCGCCAGGCGGGCGGCCGTGCCCGGGACGCCGCCCCCCAGGGAGACGTAACGCACGGCCACACCATCCTCCGGCCACTCCCGGCCGGCCTCCTGGGGCGTCTGCCAGGGGAGCATGAACAGCTTGACCTGGTGGCCACGCCGGACCAGCGCCCTGGCCAACGGCAGGGCGCGGTGGCGCATGGTCTTGTTGGGATGGAAGCCAAAGGGGCCGACCATGGCAATGCGCATAGGAGGTGCTGTGCTGTAGGGTGTAGCCCAGACTGTCAGTCTGCGGGCTTCGGCGCAGGCAGGCTAACAGCCTGCGTTACAAGGTGTAGCCCAGACTGTTAGTCTGTGCGGTTCGGCGCAGGCTAACAGCCTGCTCTACAAGGTGTCGTCGTCTTAAGGCAACTCAAGCTTACGGCATATCCGTAGGCGTCGCCGTCGGTTCTTCCGGCAGCGGAGAAGTGGGCGTCGCCGTGGCCGTGGGCGGGATGATCTCGATGGTCGGCGTAGCGGTTGGGGCCGTCGTGCCCGTGGCGGTGGCCGTGGGCGTCTGGCTGGGGGTGGCGGTCACGGTCGGCGTCGTCGTCGGCGTGGCCGTCGGCTCCAGCAGGAACACCGGCGCTCGCGCTTCCAGGCTGACCGGGTCCGGCTCGGCCGTGTAGGGGTTATCGGGGCCAAAGATGAGAACCCGAATCGTGAGTGCGCCGCCGCTGACGGCACTGGCATCCCAGAGGGCCAGTAAGCCATCCTCCACCTGGTGGGTCTGCAACCCCTGGACCTGGCCCCAGCCCTGGGGGTCGTGAGTCAGGCCAAATTCCACCAGGTAGCCGGCAAAGTTAGGTCCCATAACTGTGCCCCGGATTTCTACTTCGCCGGAGATTTCGGCCTGGGGTTGGGGCTGGGTGATGGCCACCACCGGCCGGGGCGTGTCCTGGTTGCACGCGCCGGCCGGCGGCAGGCGCAGCGGCAGGCTGATGTTGCGCTGGGCGGCCCAAGCCTGGCCGGCCGGCGCCTGTTCCAGCCACTGCTGGGCCAGCGCCCGTTCTCGGGCCAATACCTCTTCCCGGCCGTTGACCACCAGGTTGAAGAACGTCGTTTCGTAGATCGACTCAGTGCAAAATTCGTTGGCCAACTGGTTAGTCCACAGGTCCACAAACTGCGGCCGGAGGAAGTCCTGGTTGCTCTCCGGCGGCAATTGGTCGCCGGCAAACAGCTCCGTGATCCGGTTCAGGCAACCCGGCCCCGGCCGGGCCCCCGAATCGGCGCAAATCTCTACTTCAATAATGTTTTCCGGCCGGGGAAACTCGACCGGCTGGCGGCTGCCCAGGTAGCCGGCCATAAAGTCGTGCCAGACGGGCACGGCCGTCCGCGAGCCAGATTCCCCCTCACCCACCGGCTCGTTGTCGGTGTTGCCCACCCAGACGGCCGTGACCACTTCCGGCGTGTAGCCAATCGTCCAGCCGTCGCGCACGTCTACCCGGCTGGTGCCGGAGGTGCCGGTCTTGGCGGCGACCGTATAGCCGGGAATGACCAGGGCGTTGTCCGGCCCGAACTCCGGCTGGCGAGCGTTGTTGTCAGATAAAATGTGGCTAAGCAGATAGGCGTGTTCCGGCCGGGCCACCTGGCTGGCGGCTGCGTCGGGGGGCACGTGCTCAAAAATGATCTCGCCGGCCCGGTTTTCGATGCGGCTAATGGCAAAGGGCGGGACGTACTGGCCGCGATTGGCCAGGACGGCATAAGCGCCGGCCATCTCCAGCGGCGAGACCGCGCCACCACCCAGCGTCAGCGATAGGCCGTAGTTGCGCGGGCTGCCTACTTCGGCGCAGCCGGGGTCTTGCAACGAGGTAATCCCCAGCCGGGGCACGCCGGCAATAAAGTTACATACGCCGACAAACTCCAGCGTCTTGACCGCCGGGATGTTATAGGAATTGCCCAGCGCCGGCCGGATGCGCAGCGGCCCGTGAAATTCGTCGTCAAAGTTCTTGGGTACGTAGTCCGGGTTCGCCCCGTCGTCAAAGCTCGTCTGGACGTCCCAAAGCAGCGTGGCCGGCGTCCAGCCCTGCTCCATGGCCATCAGGTAGACCAGCGGCTTAATGCTGGAGCCTGGCTGGCGCGGGACGAGGGCCATGTTGACCTGGCCGCTGATGGTCTCATCGTTAAAGTCCATGCTACCCACCAGGGCCAGGATTTCGCCCGTCTGCGGCTGGATAGTGACCAGGGCGACGTTGTTGGCCCCGGCCAGGTTGATCCGCTCCCGGTGAGTGGCTACGGTCTCTTCGGCCAGTTGTTGGGCGGCCGGGTCGAGGGTGGTAAAGACGTGCAACCCGCCCCGGTAGATGGCCTGGGCGCCAATTTCGGCCTCCAGTTGCTGGAGCACAGTAAAGGTAAAATGAGGATAACGAATGGTCACGTCCGGCGGTTGCAAATTGCGCACGATCGGGGCCGAGATCTGGATGGCCTCCTGGGCCTCGGCCTGGGTAATGTAGCCGTGGGCGGCCATCAATCCCAACACCTCCGACTGGCGGCCGAGGGCCTTTTCCGGCGCGCTGTAAGGGTCCCATAGCGCCGGGGCCTGGGGCAGCCCGGCCAGCAGCGACGCTTCAGCCAGCGTCAGGTCGGCGGCCGACTTGTTAAAGTAGGTCCGGGCGGCCGCTTCAATGCCGTAAGCCCGGTTGCCGTAGTTAATTTCATTCAGGTACAGTTCCAGGATTTCGTCCTTGGGATAGGTCCGGTACAGTTCGGCAGCCAGGATGATTTCTTTGACCTTACGGCTAAAGGTCCGCTGCGTGCGCTCTTCTTCGTCCAGCAGCAAGGCCCGCGCCAGTTGCTGGGTGATAGTGCTGGCTCCGGAGACCGCTTGCCCCTCCTGGGCTGCCTGCAAAATGGCCCGGCCGATGGCAATCGGGTCAAAGCCGGGGTTGGTGTAGAAGCGGGCGTCTTCGGTGGCAATGGTGGCGTCTATTAAGTCCTGGTCAATCTGGCTCAGCGGCACGTAGATACGGTTGCCGGTCGTTGGATCGGCCAGGGAGTAGAGCAACTGGCCGTTGCGGTCCAGGATTTGGGCCGTTTCAAAGGTGCTGGCCCTGGCCCGCAGTTCACTCGGCCGGGGTAACTGGCTGGCAATGACGATGTAACCCACGCTCACTGTAGCAATGGACAGGACCAGGCCAATCACGGCCAGAATCACGCTAATGGTGATGGCCCGGCCCAGGCAGCCCAGCCAGTTGCGCCGGCGGGCGGGTGGCCAGCTTGGTTCCGGTTCGTGAATGACTACTTGCCGGGGGGCCGGCCGGCCGCGAGCAGGAGGCCGGGCAGGTGGAGGGTACGCGCCGGGTGGCGCTGGCCGGCGCGGCCGGGTGGCTGCATCACGGGATGGCTGGAGCCGGGTCCGGCCGGCCGGGGCTACAGGTGGCTGGGTCTGTTGTAACCGCTGCGGCCGCTCCCGGGGTGGCGGCTGGCGGCGGGGCGGCGCCTGCGGGCGTGGCTGGGGTGGCTGCGTCGGTAGCTCGGAGACAGGCGGCCGGGGCTGATCCAGGCGGGTCTGGCCAGGGAAGGCGCTGCGCGGCTGGACCCGGGTGGCCATGTCGTCTTTTTCCGGTGGCGGTTCAACCGGGGCCAGGTCGTCGGCCGCCAGGGGCAGTGGGGTTGGTGTGGCGCGCGGCAGGCGAGAAGGCGCGGCCGGCCCGGTGGGCGTAGCTTCGTCGTCAGCCAGTAAGGGCGCAGGGGTCAGCGGCGGCGGTGGTGGCTCTTTTCCCGCCGGCTGGCCAGATGCTTCGCGCATCAGGTCCAGCAGCGAGATCGTGTTGTCGTCTTCAGCAGGCTGCGGCCGGCTCTCCGGTGGAATCTGCTCTGGCCTGTCTTTTTCATCCATAAAGCAGGACTGAGGACTGAGTGCTGAGGACTGAGTGATACAGGACTCAGTCCTCAGTCCTCAGCACTTTTCACTAACATGACCCAACTGCCGCGATGAACGACTTCGTCGCGCTGGTTGCGCACGTCTACCTTCATGGTGACTGCGCCGCCACCCAGGCGGGCCAGGGGTCTCGTCTCCATAATTTCCAGTTCTACGTGAATGGTGTCGCCGATCATCACCGGCCGGCTGAACTTCCACTCCAACTCCCGGAAAGCAAGCACCGTGCCCTCGATAATGCCGGATTGCGTGGCCAGGCCACTGGCGATGGACAGGACCAGCAGGCCGTGGGCAACTCGCTGGCCGAAGAACTCTCTGGCGGCGTACTCTGCGTCGGTGTGAATCTGGTTAAAGTCGCCGGATAGGCCGGCAAAGGCGACAATGTCACCTTCTGTCACCGTCCGGCCGGCCGTAGCCAGGCTATCTCCCACCGTAAACTGTTCAAAGTACCGGCCGCGTGGCTGGTAAGACCCTTTCGCCATAACTATCTCCTACCACCTACAGACGCAAGATTGGAGTTGGCCTCGCCAACTCTCGTCTCTACCGCCACTCGCCCACTCGCCTACTCGTTCACTCGCCACTTGCCACTCGCCTACTTTTGCTTCCCGGTCCCATTCTCGCTGGCCGCCGCCAGCCTGGCCGCCTCGTCGGCAATGGTCAGGGCGTCAATAAACGGGTCGAGGTCGCCGCCCATGACCACCGGCAGGTTGTAGCTGGTGAAGCCAACCCGATGATCCGTCACGCGCCCCTGGGGGTAATTGTAGGTGCGAATTTTTTCGCTCCGGTCCCCTGTGCCGACCTGGGCCCGCCGGTCGGCGGCCACGGCGGCGTGCTGTTTTTCCTCTTCCATCTCCTGCAGGCGGGCCTGAATAATGCCCATCGCCAGGCGCTTGTTTTGCGTCTGGCTGCGCTCCGACTGGACCTTGACGGTTATTCCCGTCGGCTTGTGGACAATGCGGATGGCGGTGGCGTTCTTTTGCATGTGCTGGCCGCCCGGCCCGGAAGAAAAGGTGCTGGTAATTTCCAGTTCCCTTTCGTCCAGGTCAATGTCCACGTCCTGCACCTCCGGCATCACGGCCACGGTGGCCGTGCTGGTGTGGATGCGTCCCTGGGACTCGGTCACGGGCACACGCTGGACGCGATGGACGCCGCTTTCATATTTAAAGCGGGAATAGGCGCCCTTGCCCTTGACGGCCAGGATCACTTCCTTGTAGCCACCCACGCCGGTGCTGTTCTCGTCTACAATTTCCGTTTTCCAGCCACGCGTTTCGGCGTAACGCATGTACAGGCGCAGCAAATCGGCGGCAAAGATGCCGGCTTCATCCCCGCCGGCCCCGGCTCGAATTTCAATAAAGACGTTCTTCTCGTCGCGAGGGTCTTTGGGAACCAGGAAGGAGCGCATCTGCTTTTCCAGTTGCTGCTGTAAAGCTTCCAGCCGCTCAATTTCCTCACGGGCCATCACGGTCATATCTTCATCGTCGGCCGTTTCCAGCAGTTCGCGCGCCTCAGCCAATTCGCGGACGGCCGTCTCGTGCCGGCGGTAGGCTTCGACCAGCGGCTCCAGGTCAGACCGCTCCTGGGCCAGCTCGGCGATTTTTTGATAGTCTGCCAATACCTCCGGGTCGGCCATGCGGCGCTCAATTTCATTATAGCGCGCTACGATTTTGGCAATTTTCTCTAACATATCAGGTGGATTATAGCGGTCAGGTATGGAGCGTCAAGCAAGCGAAATGTCCATAGCTGGGCCATCTGGGTCTTTATTTCTGCGGTATGGCCTTGAAAGTGCTAGAATAGGCCCGTAATGGCTTACTTGTTGGGTATTGACGTCTCGACGACGGCGACAAAGACAGTGCTCATTGACGAAGAGGGCGCGGTGGTCGCCACGGCCGGCAGCGGTTACGACTTTGCCAGCCCGCGCCCGCTGTGGAGCGAGCAAGAGCCGGCCCTGTGGTGGGAGGGCACGGTGAGCAGCATCCGCCAGGTGTTGGCCCAGAGCGGCGCGGCCGGCGGCCAGGTGGCAGCCATTGGCCTCACCGGGCAGATGCATGGCCTGGTGCTGCTGGACGAAAAGAACGAGGTGCTGCGGCCGGCCATCCTCTGGAACGATCAACGCACGGCCGCCCAATGCGACGAGATCCGGGCGCGCCTGACCCCGGAGCGCCTCATCCAGCTTACGGGCAACGACGCCCTGACTGGCTTTACTGCCCCCAAGATTCTGTGGGTCCGCGAGCACGAGCCGGAGGTGTACGCCCGGGTGCGCCACCTCTTGCTGCCCAAAGATTACGTCCGCTACCGCCTGACCGGCGACTACGCCGTGGACTGCGCCGATGGGGCCGGGACGCTGCTTTTCGACCTGAAAGCACGGACCTGGTCGGACGAAATGCTGGCCGCCCTGGACATTCCCCGGCCGTGGCTGCCCCAGCCCTACGAAGGGCCGGAGGTCACCGGCGTCATTAACGGCCAGGCGGCCGGCCTGACCGGCCTGGCCCCCGGCACGCCGGTTGTGGCCGGCGGCGGCGACCAGGCGGCCCAGGCGGTGGGCGTTGGGGCCGTCGAGCCGGGCATCGTCGCCCTGACCCTGGGCACATCGGGTGTGGTCTTTGCCCCGACCGATGCGCCGCTGGTCGAGCCGGAAGGACGGCTGCACACTTTCTGCCACGCCCTGCCCGGCCGCTGGCATTTCATGGGCGTCATGCTCAGCGCGGCCGGCAGCCTGCAATGGTACCGCGACACGCTGGCCCCCGCGACCAGTTTCGACGACCTGACAAATGAAGCCGCGGCCGTGCCGGCCGGCAGCGAGGGGCTATTCTTCTTACCCTACCTGACCGGCGAGCGCACGCCCCACCCCGACCCCCAGGCCCGCGCCGGCTGGATCGGCCTGACGCGGCGTCACACCCGGCCCCATCTGACCCGTTCGGTGTTGGAGGGTGTGGCCTACGGCCTCAAGGACAGCTTCCGGCTGATCCAGACCGCCGGTCTGGGCCAGATCCGCCAGGTGCGCCTCTCCGGCGGCGGGGCCAAAAGCGCCCTGTGGCGGCAGATCCTGGCCGACGTGCTGGACGTGGAGCTGGTCATGGTCAACACCACCGAAGGGGCCGCCTACGGCGCGGCCCTGCTGGCCGCTACCGGCGCCGGCCGCTTTGCCAACGTGCCGGCCGCCTGCCAGGCCACGGTGCAGATCACCGGCCGCACCTCCCCCGGCCCCGACCGCCTGGCCTATGCCCAGCTCTACCCCATTTTCTGCGACCTTTATCCCGCCTTGCGGCCGGCTTTTCAGGCCATTGGCCAGCAATCGTAATCGAAACTCGATTGCGCACCCTCGCTTTGAAGCGCGGCGATAAGCCCATCCGCCGGCTCATTGGCCCGGCCAGGATATGTGGTTTATCGTCAAACAAATAGCCCAACAGTTGCTCGTTCATGACGCTAACTTAGTAAAGGCAGGTCGTGATTGTACCCTAGATAGAGACAAGGGTGTGGGGCGGCTGAGCGTCGCCATCAAACCCAGCTTGAATTTGCTTCTTTTGAAGAGCATGCGCGTCGGCGCAGCAGCGGCTCGCGAATCGCCTTTGCATCCAGCTTGCTCGCGCCGAGAAAAGTGACGAATCGGGCAAACCCACAAGCCAATGCCTCCGCAAAGGCCTCATCTTTGCCGAGGGCCTCATCCTCCAACCACAAGCCCAGGATGACGAAGGTGTTGGCCGTCCGGTCGAGTTTGCTGTCGAAGCGCGCGACGAGCCGGTCGCCCCACAAAATCGGCAAGGTGTAGTAGCCGAACCTACGCTGGTGCTCAGGCTTGTATACCTCCCAGACGTAGTCGAAGCCGAATAAAACTTTGGCTCGCCCGCGGGCGCTGACGTGATCGAGTGGTGCGAGGAAGACGACCTCTTCAGTCGTGGTCGTCTCCAACGGCGTCCACTCCTCCGGCACACGCCCTGCGCTCAAATCGCGCAGCACCTCGACGTTGCTACCGAGCGCGTAGTGTACCACCTTCCAGCCTTCAACCTGCACCGCGATGAGGTCGCCGTCAGCCAACATCGCCTCGAGTATCTGCTTCGCTTTACTAAACGGCACGCCGCGTCGAAACGAATCACTCGTACGGTTGAGCCGCGACAGGCCGGAGAAGCTGACTTCCTTTTTGATCAAGAAGCGGTCAGCCTCAGCTTCGTCGCTTTCGCAAATGAGGTGCGCAGGCGCGACCGTTTCAGTGAGGGCGTAGACGCGCTCAAAGTTCTCGCGATGGTGCGTCATCACTTCGCCGGTGCGCCACAAATAATACAAAGCCAACGCGCTGTCCTTGCGGCCGCGATAACTTTGCGTTCGTGTCCGCGACGCCATCTCGAAGTCGCGGTTGTTCACGGCGCCGCGCTCGTGCAATATGGCCCGCATTTCGACGATGGCGTCGGCGTGGTCGCGGCCCATTTTGCGAACTTGCGAGTCGCAATCGGGGTCGCCATCGCGCTCACGGCGCATGACCACGCGCCAGTGTGGCAGCTCGTCCATCGGCCGGGCGGCCAGCCAGCCACCCCAGTCAAAGAAGTTGCGCTGCCGGTAGGCCACGTCCTCCCACAGGCCAGGCGTGTAATCGAGTACGCGGCTGTGCAGAGCGATGTCATGGCTGCGAGCGATGATTTGCAGCGGGTCGAGTTGCAAGTACTCCATGGCGCGCATGGCCTGCTCCGTGCCCTGGATGCCGCGCCAGCGCCGGCCGGGCCACAAGCCCTGCTTGCCGAGGATAAAGCGACGGGCTGTGTCGAGGTTGAGGGTCAGCATGATGGCTTGTTGTAGAGACGGGCAGCCAGACATGTCTGAAATGCTGGCGTAAGGTTCATATGCTCACTTTAGCCCAAACCGATCAGGATGAGCATCCAAGTAACCCCAGCCGTCCACATTGGGCGGTGTTTGCAGGCCTTGATTGAGAATTGTCGTGATGTTTGTGCGATGCTCAACGCCGTGGTTAATAATTTGGATGAACACAGCCAGAGCTTGATAGTGAAACTGCTTGCCTTCGGCTTCTTCAACGACTTGATCGGTTGGGAGGATACGCTGAGCCATATCCACCAGTGCCTTTCCAACTTGAGTGGCGTAGGCTGTCATTTCGGCCAAACCTGGCCTCGCCTCCCATTGGAAAGGTGGCTGCGGACGGTTGCCAGTCAATAGCCCCAGATAAAAGGCCTCGCCCTGGATAATGTGTTCCAAGGTGTCGCGGATCGTGCCATAGGCACCTGGGATCATAGTTGCGAGCTGATCCTCGCTCAAATTCTGACACGCCTGCAACACCTGTTGATTGGCCCAGTTGTTGTACAGGATGAATTCCATAAACGTTGATTCAGAGAGTGCATCCATAAAACGAACCTCCAAGAAAAGCGGCGTCGGCTACACCGCCGTGTTGGGCCGCCTGCTCAAGCGGTGGTCGTTGCACCATGCGCATCGTGTTCACGATGCGTTCAATCTGCTTAAGGTGCGGCCGTTCATGGTTTGCCAGCCACTGGGCATACGTGTACACGGTCCGTACGCGTGGCTTTCCCGCCCCCGTCACCGTCGCCATACGGGACCAGGCTTCGGGCGCCAACGGCTTCAACACCGCCAACAGTCCGGCACGTTGGGCAGTAAAAGCCTGCAGCGAGGGTCGAAATTCCTGTTGGCGATAGTTCGTCTGCTTGATCCAGGTAGTGGGATTGACAGCCTTAATCGTCGGCCTGTCCTCGCTAAGTATCTGTGCGATGTACTTGCCCCACATGTCAGCACAGGCGCGCATATGGGCAAGCACATCTCTGGCGGACCATTCATCGGGCGCGGGAGGGGCCAGCAATTGAGCCGGCGGCAGACCTTCGGTGAAGTCGGCGAGGCGCGAGGGTGCGGCTGCAAGCATGGTCAGAATCTGCTCAATGGTACGTGATGTATCGTACACAATAATTCTCCTGCAAAAATAGCCACGAATTGCACGAATTAGACGAATTAATTTTCATTCATCGTGGTGCGCGTCGCGCATGTGAACTCCTTGGGCATAGATGCTGTGTTGTTTGCGCTTGCGCGTGGTGGACCAGGCAAGGTGACAGGCCCACCTCATCCCGGCTGCCCCTCGTCTACACGGGCAAGCCAGGCACGTATATCTGGCTCATGGTCATCATGGAAATGGTCAAAGAATTCACCGGCGAGGAAGCGTTTATCGCCCAACCAGACAAGATGAAAAACTCTTTCCCCCTGGTGCACTTGCTCGATTCGGACATCATCGGGTAAGCCTTCAATGACGGCGAGGAGCTGCTGAAACAGTTGATGCGATTCATCCAGGACTTCTTGCACCGAGCGGCCGCGATTGGACTCGTAGAACCAGGCATTGAGTTCATCGTCAGCTTGTAGGTGCGCCGGCCAGGGTGGGGGTGGCTCTGGTTCACCGCGTTGAGCAGCCTGTAGGCTGGCGATAAGTCTGGGCTGCCAGCCATTCAAGTGAGCGACGATATCTTTGATGGACCAGTGGCCGGCCACGCCAGGTTGATCCATACGCGCCGGGCCAATCTGATCGAGAAATGCTTGCCATTGCTGATACTCTTCCTGCAACCAATTCAAAAGTTCAGATTTCTTCATCAATAACTCCTTTCAGGAAGGCCAGGGTTCGATCCCAGGCCAGGCTCGCGGCCGCCTGGTTGTATGCCGAGCGGTCAGGTTCAAAGAACCAGTGTCCGGTGTCCCTGTAACGATAGAAAGTCACCGGGCGGCCGGCACGCTGTAGGGATTCCTCCAGGTCGTCAACGTTGGATGGCGGCTCAAACTCATCATTCTCGGCAAAGTGGCCGAGGTAGGCGGCTCTCGAGCTGCTGAAGTCGCCGCCCCCGGTCCCGTAAAAGAGGACGACGGAACGGATGTGTTCGGGAGCGGCGGCGGCGAGGTCCAGCGCATAATAGGCGCCGAGCGAGAAGCCAATCACTGCCAGGCCGCGGCCGGCCTGGCCAGCACGTTCGTTGAGAAACATGGTTGCCTCGGCGATCTCGGCCCTGGCTTGGAGGTGGTTGGTGTCGAGCGCTTTGCCCAGGGTTTCCGCATCGGCAATGTTGTCGGCGACCTTGCCATGATAGAGGTCTGGGGCGAAGGTGACGAAACCGGATTCGGCCAGTCGCGTGCAGAAAGCCTTCATGGCGTCGTTCAACCCCCACCAGGCATGAAGAACCAATACACCGGGGCCCTGGCCAATGGGCGGGACGACGAGAAAGCCTTGAGGTTGAGAATGTGTCATGTGGACTCCTTATAGTGGTTGTAGTGGATCGCGCTGCTGCCTAACAGAGTGTACAAGAACGCATGTTCTATGTCAAGTGATTTTTAAGCGCTTATGCGGCCGGCCGGGTGGGGCGCAGCATGGGCAGGGTCAACGAGGCGGTTGGGCGCCTTCTTCCAGCCCGGCGAAGTATTCCAGCAGCAGGCGGTGGATGAAGATGTAGCCGCCGCCGACTTTGCGGAGGAGGATGCGGCCGGCCATGGCGTCGAGGAAGTCTATGAGGCGCAGCGGTAAATAATCGTAGCGGTGGAGGAACCAGCGCAAGATGGCGTGTTGGATGACGGTCACGCCGCCAAATCTTACCAGCCCGACCACCAACTGGGAAACCAACCCGACCACCAGCCCGGCAAAGGGACTGAGTGAAGGTGGGCGGGTGGGTGAGTCTGGGAGTGAGAGGGCGGGGGTGGGGTGCTCGACGTGATGGGCTAACGAGGCGCCGCCGGTGCGGTCGCGGCCGCACCGCGTGGACGCGGCGTCATCCGAGAGGCCTCAGGCAACCGCCCCTCCAGCGCCAGCGCCGAGGCGGCGGCGGCCATGGCAACAGCGGCAGCAGCCAGGAAGACCGCCGCCGGCGAGAGGCTCAGCACTTGCGTGCCCAGCGTCGGCGCGAGCGCCAGCCCGACCCACCACGACAGACCGATTGAGGCCATGTAGCGGCCACGCAGGTTCGCTGGCGCGAGATCGGCGACGAGCGGCATGAGCACCGTCGTATGGAGGCACTCGCCGACGCCAACAGCGATCACGGCCGCGACCAATGCCGCGTACGCCAGGCCGGCGCTGACGCCGGCGGCGACCGCGAGCAGGCAAGCGCCAACGAAGATCAACGCCGCCAGCGCCATCAGCACGACCCGCCGGCGGCCCTCAGCGAGCCTGGCGATCGGTACCTGGGCGACGACGACCGTGGCGGCGTTGGCCAGCAGCAGCAAGCCGATCAGCCGCTCGCTGAGGCCGATCTCGTCCTTGGCGTAGGGCGGTATGAGCCAGGTGAACACACCCCAGCCGACGGCAATCATCGCCACGTTGGTGAAGGCGAGATGCATGAAGGCCCGGTCACGAGCAACGAGCCGGTATCCGCCTCTGATCGGCTCCGGCCGCACATCGTCGCGCACGACGGCGACCAAAACGAACACATAGACGAGGTAAGTGAGGGCGTTGGCCAGGAACAGGACAACGAACCCGGTCAAACCGTAACCGACGACGAGGCCGCCGAGGGCGCCACCAAGCCCGATGCCGGCGTTGCTGGCAACCCGGGAGAGTGCGGTGGCCCGATGACGCACGTCCGACGAGGCAAGCGTCGCCAGCAGCGTTGACTGGCTCGGATTCAGGGCGCCGTTTCCGGCGCCCGCCAGGGCAGCGGCCAGGAAAGCCTGAGCAGGCGAGTGAGCAAAGGCCAGGCCGGCATAGCCGGCGGCCAGGGCAACGCCGGCGCCGGTCGCGGTGGCACGCGCCCCGAAGCGGTCAATCAGCGGGCCGGCGAGCGGGGAAATGACCACGGCAACACCGGTGATCAGGCCGATCACGAGACCGGCGACGCCCAGACTGAAGCCGCGGCCATCGTGCAGGTAGATGATCTCGAAGGGGAGGACAGCGCCGTACCCAAGGTAGTTCAAGAAGATCCCGAACACGACAAGCCACAGTTCGCGGGAGAGACCAAAGCCGAGGCGGTGGGCCATGTTGTGATTATAGATGCCGCCGCGGAGCATCTCAATTACCAGCCAGGTAATGGCGGATGGGTTATCATGACATATACTTGATGCGATGAGCTTCAGTCGGAGGATAACAGAAGTGGTATACGAATCACCGCCCGGCTCGGTGGGCCGGTTACTCAGGCAGTGGCGAGAGCGTCGCCGGATGAGCCAGTTAACCCTGGCGATGGAGGCCGAGATTTCCTCGCGCCACCTCAGCTTCGTGGAAACGGGCCGGAGCCACCCAAGCCGCGAGATGGTGCTCCTCCTGGCCGAAGTCTTGGACGTGCCGCCGCGCGCTCGCAACGACCTTCTCGCTGCCGCGGGGTACACGCCAATCTATCGCGAGAGCGGCCTCGACGCCCCGGAGATGGCGCAATTCCGCCGGGCGCTGGACTTCATCTTGCGGCAGCAGGAGCCTTATCCGGCCATCGTGCTCGACCGCTACTGGAACATTCTGCTCGCCAATGAGGGCGCTGGCCGGCTCATGGGGTTACTGTTGGAGCCGGGGGCGGCCGACAGGCTGGGTCCGAATGCTCTTCGACTCATCTGCCATCCTCAGGCGCTTCGGCCCTGCATCGCCAATTGGGAGGCGACGGCGGCGGCTCTCATTCAGTGGGTCCACCGCGATCTTCTGCGGAGCGCCGACGCCGGGATCCGGCGTCTCCTGGACGAGCTGCTGGCGTATCCTGGCGTACCTCGCAACTGGCGAACGCTCGATCTTGATGCGCCGGCCGCACCGTTTCTGGCTATTGACATGCAAAAGGGTGACAGGCGCTTCAGGTTCTTTACAACGCTGACGACCCTGGGGACACCCTACGACATTACGCTTCACGAGCTACGCATCGAGAGCTTCTTCCCGGCGGACGAGGCCACGGACACGGCGCTGCGGCGGCTGAACGCGGCGGCCGTGACGTAAGGTCACCCGTTGGCCGACTGGCCGGCGAAGTATTCGAGGAGGAGGCGGTGGATGAATCGGAAAATAAACCGTTGTGTATTCTTCAGCTTTCATTGTAAACTTGTTGAGAGGTGAACCATGATGCTTCGCGAGATCTTGGCGGATATTCACGCCCTTGAGGAGGAGCTTCTGGCTTTCGAGCGCAAATATGGCCTGCGTTCCGAAACATTCTATCCTGCCTATATGAGCGGCGAAGAACCCGGAGATGACAGTTGGGTACTTGACTTCGGAGAATGGGCCAGCGTATACCGTACCTGGCTCGCCCGACAGGCCGAATACCGTAACGAGATTCAACAGCTCCAGCGCAATGCGCCCAGCCTCGCAGGACTGATTCAGGCGACAGTGTGAGTGCGCCTTTCCGCACCTCTGAGGATTACGAACTGTTCCTGTACTCCCTCACACCCAATCTACCGGCGTTGATTCGCGAAAAAGAAAGACAAAATGAAAAAGAGTATTTCACAAACACCAAACCCTGCACTCCAAGACCTTGAAATATTAGTCGGTGATTGGGATATGGAGTTGTCAAATGCATCTTTCCTTCCTAGTTCCTCAGCTACCGCAACGGGACATGTCACATTTGAGTGGTTGGAGGGCGGAGCCTTTCTCGTTATGTACATGGGCAACAAACCGCCGGGCACACCGGATGCTATTTGGCTAATCAGCCGAGATGAATCAACACCCAACTACATAGTGCTCTACTATGACGCTCGAAAAGTTTCAAGAGTGTATGAGATGAGTTTCTCGGATGGTACATGGAAGATGTGGAGGAACTCACCAGGCTTTTCACAACGATTTGAAGGAAAATTCAGCCACGACGAGAACACCATCGCAGCCCACTGGGAGAAATCCAGCAACGACTCGACCTGGGAACACGACTTCGACGTAACATATACGAAGGTCAGGTAGGCAGCGGAAGGTGTCTGTGCTGGTTCCGTCAAAATGGCGTTCTCTCCTCTCGCCCACCAGCGGGTAACGCAAGCCGTTAGGCGGCTGAAGTAATGGAGTCACACACATGATGCTACCGGATTATTGGCTGACACGCCCAAACGAGAACTTCGACGAAGGAACTCGGATTGCTTTTGATGAGTTGCTCAATACAACTCTCAGCACCGGCGGATGCCCCACTATTCAGTTCACTTTGCCCTGGCCCAAGTGGCAGTTCCTCTGCCATATCGCCGATCATCGTGACATCGCTTTGCACGGTTCCGGTAATCCCAATATCACCCTATTCGAGCCACGCCAATCCAATGACCTCAACGAATTTGGTAATCAGAAAGCCGTCTATGCTGCATCGGATGGGCTGTGGGCCATGTTCTTTGCCATCGTCGATCGCGAGCGTGTGACGTCAATCACCAATGCCTGTGTTCGCCTTGCCGACGAGACCGGTAACTTCCACGGGCCATATTATGTCTTCTCCGTCAGCCAAGCGGCTCTTCCAAATCAACCCTGGCGAACGGGCACAGTCTATCTCTTGCCACGCAGCACCTTCACTTTTCAGCCACCGATCACATTTGGCCCCAATGAAGTCCATTTCGCACAGTTGGCAAGCCTCGCGCCTGTTCAACCATTGGCGAAACTCATGGTCACACCAGAGGATTTTCCTTTCTTGATGCAGATCCGTGGGCATGATGACCAGCGGCTTCAGGAATATGCAACAGCACTGCAAACAGGCGCATCATGGCCGAAAGACCGGGAGGATGCCGCCTAAGACAGCGTACACCTGACTGGTGGCGTTGCCAGAGGGAGAAAGGGCGGCCGGCCGCTCTCTGGCCCAGGAGGAGAGGTTGAAAACGAGGGGAACGGGCCGGCCGGGGTGGCGCTCGGCCTCTTGCAGGAGGGTCTCGGCCGGCTCCAGGAGGGTGATGGTCTTGCCGCTACCGGGGTCGCCGAGGATGAGCATGGCCCCCAGCAGTTCGCGGAAGCCGGTGGCGATTTTTGCCCCAGGAGGGAGGTGGGCGAGGCCGTTGTCCGCCTAAGCGCCCTCTTCCAGGCTGGCGAAGTATTCGAGGAGGAGGCGGTGGATGAAGATGTAGCCACCGCCGACCTTGCGGAGGAGGATGCGGCCGGCCATGGCGTCGAGGAATTCTGTGGGGCGCCGCGGTAAATAGTTGTAGCGGGCGAGGAACCAGCACAAGCTGATGTGCTGGACGACACCAAGGCCGCCAAACCACAGCAGTCCGACAAGCAGCCCGAGAACCAGCCCGAAAACCAACCCGACACCCAGCCCGAAAACCAGCCCGAAAACCAGCCGGTAACGGCGCTCGTATTTTCCCAGCCAGGCCGGCTGCATTTTTTCGATGTAGTAAACAGTTTGCGACCTTTCCTGCATCCGGCCGGCCAGCCAGGAGAGGTAGTGGATGGCCTGGGAGCGTTCGACTTCGCCGGCGGGACCCGGCGCTCGAACATGCGCTCGACGTAGGCGGCCAAAAGCTGGCGGCGGCGTTCGGCCGGCGTCCCCCCGGCCAGCTCGTCCAGGGGGCGGCCGTGATAAGCCAGGGCGATGACGTTGAGCATGAGCGGGGACTGGGCCAGGGCCAGCAGGTCGGGGTCGGCGGTGACCTCGGCGCGGGCGGCGGCCAAGGGCAGGCCACCGGCGGCCAGGTAGGCGTCTACCTGGTGGGGGGTGAGGGGCCGGATGGCGACGGCGCCCATGAGGCGGAGCCGGCCGGCCAACTGCTCGTAATCGGCCGTGCGGCTGCAGACGGCCAGGTGGGTGAGGCCGTTGTCGGCGTGGAAGGCGTTGATGGCTGCGACGCAGGCGTCACGGTGTTCCTGCTGGACCTCGTCCAGGCCGTCCAGTAGGAGGGCGTAGTTGGCGGATTGCAGCCAGGCGGGGGCGACTTTGCGGCTGACGCCGTAGACCAGGAACAACTCCTCCACTAGCCACTCGGCCAGGGGCGGCCGCTCTCTGGCCCAGGAGGAGAGGTTAAAAACGAGGGGGACCGGCCGGCCGGGGTGGTCCTCGGCTTCTTGCAAGTGGGTCTCGGCCAGCTCCAGGAGGGTGATGGTCTTGCCGCTGCCGGGGTCGCCGAGGATGAGCATGGCGCCCAGCAGCTCGCGGAAAACGGTGGCGATTTTTGTCCCGGGGGGCAGGGGGCGCTCCGCCCGGCCCGGCCGTTCGAGGGCCATGGCCCAGGGCCGCTCGACCGCGCCGGTTTTTTCGGCCAGACCAAGCTCCAGCCGGGCGGCCTGGTGGAGGTTGTTGTCCAGGACGCCGCGAATCCAGATGGCCCGGACTTTCTGAAGGAGGTGCTGGCTGATGCGTTGGTTGCGAGCCAACTGTTCGGCGGTTTGGGCGTCGCCGTCGAGGGCAGGCAGAGCGGCCTGCAAGGCGCCGGCCGCAGCCGGGCCGGCGCAGAGACCGGCCTGGTGGAAGGGGTCCGGCCGGTCGCGTTCGAGGGTAGCTAGGAGGTCAAGGAAGCGGTGGTGGCGGCCGAGGTGGAGGAGCAGTTCGCGGGTCTTGGTCTGAATGTCCTGGCCGGGCAGGGCGTCGTGGCGGAGGCCGAGGTCGAAGCAGAGGGTGTTGAGTTCTTCGAGGGTGTAGTGGGTGGTGATGAAGTTGCGCAGGTGGGTGAGGTCGTTGTCCACTGTAGGTACGTTAGTGAAGACGGGTGGAAGCTTATGTGGCCGGCCGCCAGGTGAAGGGCACAGGCCAGGACGGCCGGGGAGGGGTTTGAGATGGCAGGTATTGAACCTTGCATGGGTGCTTAACCGTCATTAATCTGCGCTCAGCAAGTGCTCTTGGATAGGTGTACTAAGGCACAATCAAATTAGCAGCGCCCAGTAAAGTGTTAGCGTAAATCTCCAGGAAAGTCAGCCCACTACCTGTTGGGTCTTTCTTTAACAGAAAGCGACCTGGGTTTATTCCTCGTGGCGTGAAACCAAAAACACGTTTTACAACGGAGTGGAATTGCTGTGCAGAGTAATCGGATCTATGCACAAAACGATTACGAACTGCCACAATATCTTGGAGTGTTAGTTCCACTGCGTAGAGACTTGTTTGAAACGGTTCACCACGGTGAAAATGACGCGTTGCACGAACTATTGCACTGGAATGTGTCCAACTTAGATAATCTTTTGCCCCCAAAAGTGTAGACATCGCTTTCTCAATAGAGTGTTCAGGAGCGAAAAGAAGTCTGGGAGTGAAACCCGATGGTGATATAGCTCCGCATTGATACCGCACAAATACGGACTCCAGAAAGGTTTCCCAGGACAGGTGGATTCTTATTAGGGCTAAACCGGCAAATAGTTCAACCCGACGAATTCCAATGTGGTGGCAACGGCCATTCGTTTGTGGCATTTTGAAGCTATGGGCATCATTTACGAGGTTGAGGGAGGTTTGTACACTCCTTTCAAAATCTCTGAGGCAGTGTTCAACTCCTATCGCAGGCATTAATTAGGCTTCCTCAAGTTGGTTATCTACTTCAAGCTTTGATCGCAGCCTCGAGCACGTAGTTCCATAGAAAGTCATGTCGCAATCGACGTTTTCCGACGTCTGCTGTGCTTAGGCGGGTAGCATCTATAAATGCAAGATATTCGTTCTGGGTTGGTTTTTCTTCAATGAGGGCCGCTATGGTGGCAGCCCTGGCCGTCGGTGCTGCCGCTAAGATTCGCGTTACGATTTCGTCTAGCCTATTAAGTCCTCGTATTACGACCTCACTCTGTCTCGACGAAAACGAAAGGCGAGATTGCTTTGAATTTGGAAGCCCGAATTTAGCATCGTATACTGCACAAAATAGGCTGTAAAAGAGGGGACCCCTGCTAAATTGTGTCCCCCTCAAGGAATTAGGGAAAAGATTTCCGATGATGTTTATAGTTTCCCCGAATTCTTCCTCAACCCTTTGTGACTGGGGGAAGCTGTCATCGTAACCTTCATAGAAGTTTCTGAGATCCGCTGATTTAGTTTGTCGTATTCCATCAAGCATTGACACCACTAGTTCAGACACCAATTCAGCATCCGCCATTCGGGCAATTTTGAGATTGGTTAAGATGTTGTTGTTTAGCCAAAATGCGTAGTGCTGATGAGCAAGTCTGTAAATTGTCTGTTTGAATACACCGAAGAATTCGGCATTGCGAAGCTCTTGAGCCGTTAGCGGATAAGTGTAAGTATTCATTCGAGCAAAGATATTTAGAACATCTGCGTCGCTAACATCACGCAAAAGATTTACTGTGAACGGATAACCAAGAAATTGTTCTTGTATGTCTTCAGGTAGCTCCGCATAATGCAAACCAGCAAATCGGGAATTGTGGACTTCCATTACGGGAAAATCGCCATGGATATAACCTAGTACCGTCCGTAGCCGTTGCTGGCCATCAACTACTTCACGGACTGCTCGCCTTAGGCTTGTGTCAATCCTCACTCTGATGAAAAGAGGAGGGATGGGCAGTTCGCGGAGTATTGTGTCAATCAAGTAAGATTTCGCCTTTGGGCTCCAAACATCACGTCGTTGGAATTTAGGTGTAAGGATAAGTTGACGGCTGGCATCCCATTCCAAGAAATCGCTAATTGTGTAAGGTGCGACGTCAAAGGGCAGTGACATTTGATAAACTCCTTGCTGGCTAAGAAAAATAGGCCGCTGATAGTATGTTGTCAGCGGCCGATGGTGCTAATCTGGATTTGACCTGGCCGCTGACTCGGCTAGGTAATTATCTCAAGGTGTTGACGCGCCTTGGAGCGTTATTTATTTTGGGTAAGTATATTCGACTCCAGGAGAGTGACCAAAGCGAAGTAGTTCATCAACTATATATATGCCCAAAACGGTCAGAATCTTACCTGATGGTGGTGAGGTAGGGCTGAGTGCCTGGCACGGGGCAGAGCTACTCTGGTTAATCTGAGGCCGTTCGCCCCGTGCCAGGCACTGCCGGGTAACAGCTTGCGCCCAGGCGAGAGCGTTCAATTTAGTGCAAATCCTTTCCTTTGTTTAAGAAGGCTTCAACGATTTCCTCGCCTTCGGCGCTGTACATTGAGAGCGAGAATTCCCAATGCCGGTTGGCCAGTTCGGCCGTCATTTCTACCGGAAAAGTAAATCCTTCTGTCCAGGAATGAAGAGAAATAGAGCACCGTAATTGAATGTCGTGTGACTGGCGAATCTGGCGCCATACTTCGGGATTAGATGCAGTGGCTTCAAGCAGGAATTCGATTTTTTCGGTAAATGGTAATCCTTCCGGCGCTGCTAGAAACCATTGGCCTATAGGCGCAGGTCGAACCCTGGATCGCTCGACGTCCTTTTCTCCCTTGCGGCGCGCTTTCGTTGGCTGGCAGCCGACGCTGTTAGTCAAGGCCAGCAGGTCAATATCGTCGGCGTAAATACACAAGGTTGCTGTTGAATCAGACGGCGAGCCACCAACAGAAATATATTTGGCAGCCGCCAGCCTTTTATCTAATTTTCCTTTTTTCACATCTACCTTTATTTTGGTAATCACTCACAGGGTTGTTTCTCTCGAAGTCTCAGTAGATCCAATTTTGGCTCGTTACAGCCGGGGATTGGCAAATCCCCTATGAGCAGATTTTGGATCTACTGAGTCTCAGTAGATCCAGTTTTGGCTCGTTACAGCCGGGGATTTGCCAATCTCCTATGAGCAGACTTTGGATTTGCTGAGTGTGAAAGTATACCATAGACCCAACCGGCGGTGTCAGGATGGTATTGGCCGGTGGTATACTCAGCGCAATATGCTTGAGGCAGGTGAAAAATGACTGCTAAAGAAAGAATCCTTCTTGAACTTGATAGGCTCGACGAAGCGGAACTAGAGGCGTTTTACGAATTGGGTTGAGCGGGCTAAGTGCCTGGCACGGGGCAGAAATAATCTGGTTAATCCAAGGCCATTCGCCCCGTGCCAGGCACTGCCGGGTAATGGCGAAGAGTCCGCTACTTAGAAACAAGGTGCGCAATCGAGTTTCGATTACGATTACGATGGCGATGGCGATGGCGATGAATCCCTGCGTGACTATTCAGAAACTGATTGTTCTGATTAGTGTGCGGCTATAGGGATGCTTCACTCCGTTCAGCATGACCGGGGAAGGGTGCTTTGCTGATGGAATGGCCTCTGGGCTTGGGGGCTTTCAGCATGACCGGGGAAGGGTTCTTTGCTCAGGGAACGGCGGCCGTGGGGACGCTCAGAATGATCCTTGGGCGGAATCTTACATGACCTTTTTGCAGATGGTTTATAATGCAGGCCTTGTCAACGGCCGTAGAAGTGGGTGAGAACGATGAGAAAACGAGGCAAGCAGGCATGAAAGTTGAGAGAATACCGAGAGAACAGTTCAATATCCTTTCCGACAAACCCGTTGAAATCCGGCCGTTCGATCCCCAAAGTAAGCGGCAAGCGTTTCATTACCTGGCGAGGCTCAATGATATTCTGGCGCCGTTTGGGGTAGCGGCCGAGCTTTTTGGTTCAGTGGAATTGGAAATCGCGGGCAAGGGGGAGTGGGAGTTCGCCGTTTGGCTGACCGACCAGCAATGGTATCCGGTACTGATCGGATTGATCAACCATTTCGGGTCAATTTATACGCTTTCGGATGACTTTGCTCTGTTTGAGGATAGCGACAACGGGACGAATATTGAGATCATCCCGATGCGGGGCGAGGCGGCCGAGCAGAATCAGGCGGTGATGAAGTTCTGGCGCACTCATCCGGATGCTTTGAAGGCGTATGAACAGGCGAAATACCAGTATGCTCACTCAAAGCGGGAATATTACTGGTGGAAAAATAACTTCATCGCTGACATTCTGGAGTCGTTGTGAGCCAGGCGATGGTTAAGGTTACACCTTCCCGGACCTTGAGCCTATTATCTGGTTAGTTGAGCGCGGGCTGCACCGTTTGGATGGGTTGAATCCGTTACCAGTAAATAGTATTGAGCCGGATTTCTTTGAATGTCGTGAGCCAAAGCGCTGTCAATATTGAGACAACCGCTAGCGTTTGGCGCCGATGAGAAGTCAGGCTGCAGGTTGACCACCAGTACGTAGCCGACAGGTTTATCGAGGGGATATACAAAAAAGGCCAGATTGCGGGATTAACGGGATAAGCTTATAATCTGCTGTGCAGATTTCCGAGACTGGCGGAAATGGTCTCGACTGGGGTGACTTTCATGCCTGCTTTCTAGTATCTCCGATGGATGTGCACAGGCGCCGCGTGAGCTGGCACCTGTCCAACCGGTTGGTTTGTTCAGGCTCATGGACGAATCAGCTCATCATTGGCATAGCGTAAGAACCACCCGAGATTGATTCGGGGCGGTTCGCTGGTGTTTTGCGCCTGCAGACCAGTTATGCCATGTTGAGCAGATTCCTCCATCCGAAACCAGCTCTATCGTATTTGCATCGCGCTTGCCGGTTACCATCGGCGGGCGCTGCGACGACTAATCAGGCGGAGATACTACGATGAAAATTGATGAAATCAAGCTGCTGTATGAGTTCAATGACTGGGCCGATGCGCGCATCCTGGCGGCCTGCGCCAGGGTCAGCCCGGAGCAGTACGCCGCGCCGGCCACTATCGGGACCGGGCGCGGGGGGCTGCGCGCCACGATGGTCCACCTGCTGGACAGCACCTGGCAGTCGCGGATCGCCCTCCAGGGGTACTACGAGAAACCTCTGGCAGACGAGGCGGCCTATGACGCGACCGAGCTTCACGAAGACGCCTTTCCGACACTCGCCGCGCTACAAGAGCGCTGGGTGACGGAACAACGGGAGATGTGGGCTTATATCGACACCTTGACCGAGGAGACGCTGAACGGCATGATCCGCTATGTCATCCCCGGTGCGGTGCGCGAGCACGTCGTGTGGCACCTCCTGCTGGATACCATTAACCATGCCACACAGCATCGCAGCGAGGCCGCTGTGCTGCTGACCGGCTACGGCCAGTCGCCGGGCGATTTCGACTTCGGCATGTTCCTGAACGAGCGCGCTCAAGGAAAATCCTGAGCCCAACCAACCGCCCGCCGGACCCGGCGGGCGGTTGTCTATCCCCGCCTCCGCGTTTCTCTCAACCGTATCCGCGTGGTCACCATTGACCTTTTAATGAACAATCGGTTCAGTCGCAAAATGACAGTACAGGCGGCGTTGCAACTCACAGGCAGTCACGCCGCTTTTTTTGCCCCATACTGGCGGTCGGGGCTGGTGATCCAGTGTTTGGCCCGCCGCCAGTCAATACCCAAGCGCTGCAACAGCCGGCTCATCGTCGTCCGGTCGAGCTCCTTGGGCGCGTACCCTTCGCGGGCCGCTAGTTCCGCCAGCCTATCTGTTTCAACCCTGCACTAGCGTCGCGGATGTGGTTCAATATGGATAATGCCTGGCACGGGGCAAACGGCCTTGGATAACCAGAGTGATTCTGCCCCGTGCCAGGCACTGCCGGGTAATGGCTTGCACCCAGGCGAGATCGTTAAATCTGCTCCGAATCCTTTCCTTTATTTAAGAATGCTTCAACGATTTCATCACCTTCGGCACTGTACATGGACAGAGAGAATTCCCAATATCGGTTTGCCAGCTCGGCAATGATTTCTGGTGGAAACGAAAACCCTTCTGTCCAGGAATGAAGAAAAATAGCGCACCGTAATTGAATGTCGTGTGACTGGCGAAGCTGGCGCCACACCTCTGGATTGGATTCAGTGGCTTCAAGCAGAAATTCGATTTTTTCTGTAAACGGTAATCCTTTCGGCGCTTCTAGAAACCATTGGCCGATAGGCGCAGGTCGAATCTTGGGTCGCTCTACATCCGTTTCCCCCTTGCGACGCGCTTTCGTTGGCTGGCGGCCGATGCTGTTAGTCAAGGCCACCAGGTCAATATCGTCGGCATAAATACACAAGGTTGCTTTTGAATCAGACGGTGCGCCACCAACAGAGATATATTTGGCAGCAATTAGTAGTCCAACAAACATCTTTTGTGGAGTTTGCATCCTCAGATGCGAACGGCGGGCATCTGAGTCCTCATCCGTCAAATCAACTTTGTCAGTCTACTAGCATTGGTCTGTGGTATACTCAGAGCAACATGCCTGAGGTGGGCGAGAAATGACTGCTAAAGAAAGAATCCTTAATAACCGATGGTACCAACTTGACCGGCTAGAGGAGGCTTGATCAGCATGAGGAAATTAGTCGTTTTAACGTTTGTATCACTTGATGGCGTTATGCAAGCTCCCGGGGGCAAAGGTGAGGACCCTTCAGGCGGCTTTAATCTTGAAGGATGGACGGTACACTACTTCGACGAAGCGATGGGCGATGAAATGACGGAGCAAATGAGCCAGCCTTTCGATTTGCTGCTGGGCCGAAAGACTTATGAAATATTTGCCTCGTATTGGCCCCACCAAAGCAGCGATGAGCCGATTAATCAAGCCAAAAAGTATGTCGTCTCGAGTGAAGCCATTCAAACGGAGTGGGAAGAGACGATTCAAATAAGTGGCGATGTGGTTGCGGAAATAGAGAAGTTAAAGCAGCAAGATGGCCCAATGCTGCAGGTACATGGAAGCAGCCAGCTTATTCAGAGTTTATTGGCAAATGATTTAGTTGACGAGTTATGGTTAAAGGTATTCCCCGTTACGCTTGGTAAGGGCAAACGGTTGTTTGGCGAGGGAACGATACCGGCAGCCTTCAAACTAATAGAATCAACGGTATCACCGAGCGGCGTGATTGTTGCTTCTTACCAAAGGGACGGCGAAGTCAAGCTTGGCACCTTTTTGACCTAGAGTCTTTCCATCGCCCGCAGCCACTCCTGGAGCATTGCCAGGTTGGCCCGGCAATCTTCGCTGGGGTCAAAATGCTCTGGTTCGTGCTCAACGCTGATGCCACCCTGGTAACCAAGGCGTTGCAGCATCTGGACGCAGCCCTCAATGGGTACACAGCCCCGGCCGTAGCGACACGTCTCGTGTGCCCCAGGCGCCAAAACGTCCTTCAGGTGGACGTGAACGAGGTGTGCTTTCAACTTGTCAATGGCTTCGGCCGCATCATAACCCTGGGTGCCATACCAGCCGGTGTCAATGGTTGTCCCCAGCACGCCATCGCCACTATCCCCAATTTTAGCCAGCATTTCCTCCGGCCGCTTCTCCGGGTGATTTTCCAGGCCCAACTTTAAGCCATACGCTTGCAAAGTGGCCACGACAAAAGGGCGATCCTTGTCCAGCATGGCCGTGGAGCCGGCTAGAATATTGGTATTCAGGGCCACGGCCAGCCTACAGCTCGCCTCAAACTCTTCTGGCGTAGAGCCAAACCCACCGGCCAGGCTAACCACCGGCAGGCCGTGCTGCTCCAGCGCAGCACGGGCAGTAGCGACGTGCTCGCTGGTAGCCCAGAGTGGGTTCAGGTGCGCCAGCCAGAGGTCAATCGCCTTAAAGCCCAGCGCCCGAATATCCTGGAGCATCCCGATAAAGCGTTGGCCAAATGTCTCCAACGGCCGAAAAGCTTCATTGGTCGCCTTGTCTCCCTCTCCCCAACCACGTGTCATCCGGTAACCCAACGGCCGGGCGACGTAGTTCGCGCTCATAAACGATATTTGGTTCATCCTTTCATCCTTTTATGCCTGCTGTTCGCATTTGAGGATGCGAACTCCACAAAAGATGTTCGTCAGACTACTAGTGAAGCGCACGCTGATAGTACTGTCTCAATGGCTCCTGGAGCGCCAGGTAGCCCTGCTCATACAGGCGCTGATAGATGGCGTGCCGGCCGGCGTCAGGCCATATCGTTTCGGCCGCCGGCCGGACCACGGCCGCAACCGCCTCAAGCTCGCCGGCGTAAACACCGCTACCAATCCCTGCGCCAAGCGCCGCGCCCAGCAACGTCGCTTCAGACATGGCCGGCAGCTCAAATGGGCAACCGGTCACGTCCGCCTTAATCTGCAGCCACGGCCGGTTCCGCGTTCCCCCACCAACGGCCATGATCCGCCCTATCTTCGTCCCGGTTGCCTGCTCGGCCGCTCGCCGGATGGCCTCCATCTCATAAGCCGTCCCTTCGAGGACGGCCTTCAAGAGATCGGCCCGGCCGTGAGAGGCGCTCAGGCCGACGAACGCCCCTCTTGCCCCTATGTCTGTATGGGGAGAGCCGCTACCTAACAGGTAGGGAAAATAGAGAATGTCGCCGGGACCATCCGAGAGTTCGCTTAACAGCGCTTTCAGTTCCTCATACAAGAGCGGTGGCTGGCCTAATAGTGAACGCAACCATTCAATCGAGCCGCCGGAGGCGGATAGCCCGCCCATCCAATAAGCGCGTCCCCTGGTGACGTGGCAGCCATAACTGAGGCCGGAGCGAAATTCAGCTTCACCTAATTTTCGCTCGGGCAGCGCCCCCATGAACGCCTCGGCCGTGCCCATTGAATCGAAGACCTGTCCTGGTTCAAGGACCCCAGCGGCCAGGGCGGCGCAGACATGATCGTGGCCAGTAATCGAGACGGCCGTTCCCCTGGCTAAACCAGACCAGCCGGTTTCGCCGGCAACGCCTTTGCCCAATGGCGTCCCGCTTGGCACGGCCGTTGGAAACAGGCCCGGCTCCAGGCCAAGGTGGACCAGCCAATCCTCGTCCCATTTCTTTTCGTTAAGATCAAAAGCGTAGGTGCGGCCGGCCAGAGAATAATCGGTCGCCATCACGCCCGTCAGGCGATAGGCCACGTAATCGGCGGCCGACAACCAGACTGCCCCATTCGTTACCGCCTGATGCTGCTCCCGAAGCCACAACACTTTGGCCAAGCTGCATTTGAAACTGGGATAAATGCCCCTCTGGCAAAAGCGTTCCTGGAGATCGGCCTGGCGACCGAGTTGCGCTGCCTGGGCGGTGGCGCCGGCGTCAAACCAGGGAATGAGAGCTGAGCGGGGAGCGCCTGATTGGCGGTCCAACAGCAGGCCCGTTTCGGCCATGCTGGCAATACCCACGGCGGCAACTGTCCCGGCTCCAGCGGCCGTAGTAACTTCCTGGATAAGTGTCGCCACCGTTTCCCATAACGCTTCAGGGTCGTAATAGGCGTAACCTGTGGCTGCCTGGCGCGCCTGTGTCGGCCGGCTGGTGATGTGTAAAGCCGTCCCGTCTTCGGCGAACAGACCGACCTTACAGTGGGTTGTTCCGATGTCTACCCCTAAAAGCGCCATCCTGACCTTCCATCCTGGGTTGCACACCTTTGACAATGATACCTGGCCGGCCTATTGCCTGTCCACCCTCTTGCCGGTTGCCTGGCTTGCGGTGTTATCCTTGGAAGATCCCATTGCTATCATTATTCTATGGGCTATAGTTCTATGGCTAATGATTCCTCTGGTGGAAAGAGCTTATAAACATTTGGAGGCATGATGTTAACCAAAAGCCAGGTGCGAGAAGCACAAGAACGGGCGGCGGCCTTGTTGGAAAAGAACGGCATCCGGCTGACGCCGGCCGAGCGGGAAAACATTGAGATTGCCGAGCTTGGCCTGGGAGAGCTGGAGCAGACGGGACTGGAGCTGGTGGTCTATATCAACAACGACCGCTACTGCGCCAAGGAACTGGTCCTCTTCCCTGGCCAGACGTGCCCGGAGCACCGCCACCCGCCGGTAGGCAGCGACCCCGGCAAGATGGAGACGTTCCGCTGCCGGTGGGGTAAGGTCTGGCTGTATGTAGAAGGTGAGCCTACCCCCACCCCCCAGGCCCGCGTGCCGGCCGGCAGCGAAGCTTATTACACTGTTTTTCATGAGATTGAGCTAACACCCGGCGGGCAATACACTATCCCGCCCAACACCCTGCACTGGTTTCAGGCGGCGGACGAGGGGGCAATTGTCTCGGAGTTTTCCAGCACCAGCCGGGACGAATTCGATATCTTCACGGACCCACGAATTAAGCGGATACCTGAAGTCGTAGAAGATTGAGATTTACCGCGAACGTTTCGGGATGACCTGGCGCAGCCCTTCTTGCTGCTGGGTGGCGTGAGCCTCACTCTCCTGGAGATATTGCCCGGTAGAATTTGCCCGCTACAATAACGTGGCCTTACGTCACAACCACCAGAGCACAGGTAAATTGAATAAAAGGAGATAGTCTATGACATTAAAAGTTGGCCTGCTGGTCGGCCGGGAGTGGTCTTTTCCTCCGGCGTTTATTGAGGAAGTCAACAGCCGTGACGAGGGGGTTATCGCCGAGTACGTCAAGCTGGGCGGCACACGGATGGCCGAGCCTAACGAGTACGCCGTTATTATTGATCGGATTTCCCACGAGGTTCCTTATTACCGGTCTTATTTGAAAAATGCCGTCTTGCAGGGCGTAACGGTCATTAATAATCCCTTCATGTGGACGGCCGACGACAAATTCTTCGACGCTTCCCTGGCCACCGAACTGGGCGTTGCCAGCCCCAAGACAGTCGTCCTGCCCAACAAGGACTACGTCCCCGGCATCGTTCACCCGGACAGCCTGCGCAACCTCATTGCCCCTTTGGACTGGCAGGGCCTCATAGATTACCTGGGTCTGCCTTGTGTCCTGAAAGACGCCCACGGCGGCGGCTGGAAGGAAGTGTACATTTGCCATACTATTGAAGAACTGATTCGCAACTACGACCGCTCCGGCCTGCTGACCATGATTGTTCAGGAGTTTATTGAGTGGGATCACTATATCCGCTGCCTGTGCCTGGGCCAGGAAGAGATTTTGCCGATCAAGTATGATCCCAAGGAGCGGCGTTACCACGTGGAACACGAACACATGAGCCCAGAACTGGGCCAGCGTGTGGTCGAGGATTCGCTCAAGCTGGTGCGCGCCCTGGGCTACGATATGAACACCGTCGAGTGGGCCGTGCGTGACGGCGTGCCTTACGCCATTGACTTCATGAACCCGGCGCCGGACATGGACATCTACTCGCTGACGCCGTTCTATTTCGGCTGGGCGGTGAAGCACATGGCCGACATGGCTATTCGCCTGGCCCAAGAACCCCGGCCGCAGGTCAAAGAGCTGAAGTGGAGCACCATGTTTGGGGTGTAGAAGTGTCAAGCGGTTCCGTGTCAAGTGTCAAGTGGTTCGGTATCATGTGCTTGGGTGTCAAGCGTCAAGTGATCTTCTCACCTGGCACTTGACACCTGGCACTTGACACCTGACACCTGACACCCTCAAGGAGAGTTGCCATGCTTTTGCGGGAAGCGATTGAAACGTACCATGATTTGTTGACCGACGAGTTGGCCCAGGATTCGCAGGTCCAGCTTGACGATCAGTTGCAGCGGCGAGGCCTTTATTTTGGCGACCGGCCGCTATGTACGGTGCTCCGGCCGCGCTTTTTTACGCCCCGCCAGTACCGCTTTCTGCGCGGCCGGGTGCGGGTGTTGTTGAGCGCCTTTAATAAAGCGTACCAGGCGGCCATTGCCGACGAAAAGTTCCTGGAGCAATTTCGCCTGGCCGATTGGGAAAAGGAGTTAATCAAGCACGAGCCTGGTTACCGTGGTCCAACGCCCGTCTCCCGGCTAGATGCTTTCTTCGTCACCAGCCGGGACGAATTGCGTTTCACCGAGTACAACGCCGAAGTGCCGGCCGCCTCGGCCTACAGCGACGCCTTCTCCGATCTCTTTTACGGCCTGCCGGTGATGCGCGAATTTTTGCGCCAGTACGAGGTGCGCAACCTGCCGACCCGCCACAACGTCTTGCACGCCCTGGTTGACTGTTACCAGCAGTGGCTCGGCCGGCGGGAGATTCCCAGCGTCGCCATCCTGGACTGGCGCGAAGTGCCTACCTACAGTGAATTCCGCCTTTTCCTGGATTATTTCCATTCCCAGGGCCTGCAGTGCATCATTGCTGACCCGCGCGAGGTGGAGTACCGCAATGGCAAACTAACCGTCGGCGACTTCCACATTGACATCATTTACAAGCGGGTGCTGATTACCGAGCTGGTACTACGCGGCGGCATGGACCACCCGGTTATCCGGGCCGTGCTCAATAACGACGTTTGCATGGTCAACCCGTTCCGCTGCAAAATTCTGTACAAGAAGACCAGCCTGGCCGCGCTCAGCGACGAGCGCAACCGCCACCTCTTCGACGCCGACGAGCAACGGGCCATTGACGATCACATTCCCTGGACGCGCACGGTCGAGGAGCGACACACCATCCACAACGGCCAGCCGGTGGACCTGGTGCCCTACATTGCCAAGTATCGGGAAAACCTGGTCCTCAAGCCGATTGACGAATACGGCGGCAAAGGCATTGTCCTGGGCTGGCTGGTGGACAGCAGCGAGTGGGAAGAGGCCGTCCGCCAGGCGTTGCAAGGCGACTACATCGTCCAGGAGCGGGTTGAGCTGCCGGTGGAACCGTATCCCAGCCTGGTCAACGGCCGGGTGCAGCTCATCAACCGCATGTTAGACACCGCCCCCTTCGCCTTTTACGGCGAGTTCATGGACGGCTGCCTCACCCGCCTGGGCACCGACTCCCTGCTCAACGTGACGGCCGGCGGCGGCTCGTCGGTACCCACTTTTGTAGTCCAGAAGCGATAATCGAGTTACCAGGACTGAGTGATGAGGACGTGTTCAGGGTGAAGCCTGAACCAGGGACTGAGCATGGACAGCTCAGTCCTCAGTCCTCAGTCCTCAGCACTTTTGGAGAAACTATGAAACCCCCATCCCTAACCATCGGCATTGAGGAAGAATACCAGATTATTGACCCGGCGACGGGTGAACTGCGCTCCTACATCACCCAGATGCTGGAGGAAGACAACCTGGTGCTGCGAGAGTACAACATCAAGCCGGAGCTGCACCAGTCTATCGTCGAAATCGGCACGAACGTCTGCCGGACCACGACCGAGCTGCGCGACGAGTTGATCAAGCTGCGGCGCGGGGTGGCCGAGCTGGCAGCCAAAAACGGCCTGCGTATTGCCGCGGCCGGCACCCACCCCTATTCGTCCTGGTTGACACAGGAAATCACCCCCTTCGAGCGCTACATGGGCGTCAAGCAGGACATGCAAGAGCTGGCCCAGAAACTGCTCATCTTCGGCACTCACGTCCACATCGGTATTGAGGACCGCGAATTCCTGATTGACGCCTTGAACGTGGCCCGCTACCTGGTGCCCCACATCCTCTGTTTGTCCACCAGCTCGCCGTTCTGGATGGGGCGCAACACCGGGCTGAAGTCCTACCGCAGCATCATCTTCCGCAACTTCCCCCGCACCGGCATCCCTCGTGTTCTCAACTCCTGGGCCGACTACACCTACCTGATTGATACGCTGGTCAAGACCAACTGCATCCCTGACGGCAGCAAGATCTGGTGGGACCTGCGGCCGAACTGGAGCTACCCCACCCTGGAGTTCCGTATTTGCGACGTTTGCACTCGCGTGGAAGAGGCTATTTGCATTGCCGCCATCTTCCAGGCCGTCATTGCCAAGCTGTGGAAGCTGCGCCGCGACAACATGACCTTCCGCGTCTACCCGGCCGAGGTTATCGAGGAAAACAAGTGGCGGGCGGTGCGTTACGGCCTGGACGGCAAGCTGATTGATTTCGGCAAGCAGGAGGAACTCCCGGCCCGTGAGCTGATTGGCGAGCTGGTGAGCTGGTTCATTGACGACGTGGTGGACGAGCTGGGCAGCCGCCAGCATGTGGAATATGCCTACCACATTATGAAGCACGGCAGCAGCGCCGACCGCCAACTGGCCACCTTCAAGCAGACCGGCGATTTGAAGGCGGTGGTCAACCAGTTGATTGCCGAAACGAATGATTTGCCTGACAGTTCGTAACACCTCGATTCAAGCTACAGCGCCCAGCATGATAGGGGCGCCACTATTCAAAGAAAGGAGCCTGTTATGAAGATAAAGCGAGCCATCGCCCTTGCTGCCTGCATGGTGGTATTACTTGTTGTCACTATCGTTTTGGAGGCGCCGGACACGCTAGCCGGTCCAGGTGCGCCTTTTTGGGATACAGGTCGCAATCCTCTTAGCAGCGCTCACTCTAAGGGTAACGTCCTAGCCTTTTTACCTTTCGTTGTCACACCGTTTACCGTCAATAGCACCGTTGACGCAGTTGACAACAGCCCTGGGGACGGCCGATGCGAAACAGCGCCAGGCAATAGGATATGTACCTTGCGCGCTGCTATCCAGGAAACAAATGCCCTACCGGGAACTGACACCATTTTGTTGCCGGCAAATACCTATGTGTTGACCCTGGCAGGCTCGAATGAAGATGGAGCAACCGCCGGTGATTTAGACGTTACCGATGCACTCAACCTGAGAGGCACGAATAGCAGCAACACAATCGTAAACGGTAATGACATTGATCGTGTATTTCACGTTATTTCAGCTTCCGTGTTGATAAGTGACCTGACCATTACGAACGGGCGGGTTGATACGACTGACCAAGGTGGTGGAGGAATATACAACGAACCTGGTAGTGTGCTTACTCTGGAACGCCTTACCGTATCAAACAATGAAGCGATTGGTTCTGGCAGCAGTGGTAGTCTTTACGGGGGAGGTATTTATAACAGGGGTTCACTGACAATCAATAACAGTGCGATTGTGAACAATGTGCTCACTAACTTAAGCTATGGTGGTAGTGGTGGTGGTATTACTAGCTCCAGTGGAACTGTATCCATCACCAACAGCAGTATCAGTAATAACGTTGTCAATAGTGGAACTGAAGGTGGTGGGCTTTCGATTGGAGACACTAACCTTTTGCTAACGAACGTCGTTATTGAAAACAATACAATAGTACCCTCAACCCTCCTTAACCCGATAGGTGGTGGCGGCATTACCATTTCTGGCGGTAATGCGACCTTGCAAGGGTGTTCCATTGTAGGAAACTCTACAACGAGAAGTGAAGGCGGTGGTATCTACGGCAGCAGCAACGGCAACATTACGATTAATAACTGTCTGATCGCCAATAATAGCGCTATGGACAATACCACGACAGCATCAAATGGGGGTGGTATTTTCTACGATGGGCATGGAAACTTTACGATCAATAACAGTATTATTCAGAACAACTATGCAGGCAGCGCGGGTGGTGGCCTTTATTATGAGCCGATGTTTATAATCGGCCAGTTGTTTATAAACAACACCACCTTTACGCAAAATCAGGCTGAGTTTTTCGGGGCTGCTATTTACAATCGCGGAAATATGTCGCTAACCAACGCCACTCTTAGTGGTAACCAGGCAATTGGTATTGGCAATAAGTGGGGCGGCGCTATCTACCAGGCGAGTTACAACCTGTCAGTTCTAAATAGCACGATCACAGCCAATGAGGCCAGACTTGGTGGCGGTATTTATACCTCTGGCGGTACTATTTCCTTGAAAAACAGTATCATCGCCCTGAATAACGCCACCGACCCGTTAGGTGGTGACAACTGTGACGGTGTTGTCGTCTCTAGCGGGAACAACCTGGAAGATAAAACTTCCTGCAATTTGTCAGCGCCAGGAGATTTGAGCAATACGAACCCTCTCTTGGGGCCATTGCTGAACAATGGCGGCCCCACCCCAACTCACGCGCTTCAACCAAGTAGCCCAGCAATTGACACCGCCGATAATGGACCCTGCCCGTCAACCGACCAAAGAGGTTTTCCCCGGCCGGTTGACGGCAACGGCGATACTACTGTCGTTTGCGATATAGGCGCTTACGAATACACGCCATGACCTTTTAAGCTGGATCTGTTAACAGGAAGTTGCCGATCAACGCCAACGGGGCGCTTTGGCGGCCGTCGCAGGTTGGCGCCCTTGTCCTCGCCGGGCCGGCTGGGCCGGGCGTTCCGGGGCTGGCGCGGTGTAATTGAATTCCGGCAGCGTACGGCGCTCCAGCCTGGCCCCCAGCACGCGCTCGATGGTCCGCACCATGGCCGTATCGTCGTCGGTCACCAGGGTAAAGGCGTCCCCGGTCCGGGCCATCCGGCCGGTGCGGCCGATGCGGTGGGTGTAGGCGTCGGCCGTGTCGGGCATGTCGTAGTTGATGACGTGGGAGATGCGCGACACGTCCAGGCCGCGAGCGGCGATGTCCGTCGCCACCAGGATTTGAAAGGAGCCTTTGCGGAAGCCGTCCAGCGCCGCCTGGCGCTGGTTTTGGGAGAGATTCCCCTGCAATGACGTGGCCCGGTAGCCGGCCTTTTTCAGTTGTTCGGCCACGCGCCGGGCGCGGTGCTTGGTGCGGGTGAAAACAAGCACCGATTCGGTGTCGGTGTGGCGCAGCAACTCCATCAGCAAGGCCGTCTTGAGGTGTTGGGCGACCGGGTACAGGGCATGGCTGACCGTATTCACCGGTGCTGTGTGGCCAATTTGCACGGTGACCGGGTTATGCAGAATGTCGTGGGCCAGTTGCCGGGTGTCGTCGGGCATCGTCGCCGAGAAAAAGAGCGTCTGCCGGCGGGCCGGGACGTGCTTGAGGATTTTGCGCACGTCGGGCAAAAAGCCCATGTCGCACATGCGGTCGGCCTCGTCCAGGACCAGCACTTCCACATGCTCCAGGGTGATCGTCCCCTGGCCCAGGTGGTCGAGTAACCGGCCGGGGCAGGCGACGACAATTTCTACCCCCTGGCGCAACTTGTGAATTTGGGGACCCATGGCCACGCCGCCGTAAATGGTGGCGCTGCGGGTCCTGGTCTGCCGGCCGAAATCGCCGATAGCCTTGTGGATTTGCTCGGCCAGCTCGCGGGTGGGGGCGACGACCAGGGCGCGGACGCGGCCGCGCGGTCCTTCCATCAGGCGCTGTAAGATAGGCAGCACAAAAGCGGCCGTCTTGCCCGTCCCGGTCTGGGCCAGGCCGAGCACGTCACGGCCCTGGAGCACGTGGGGGATAGCTTTGGCTTGAATAGGGGTCGGCGCTTCATAGTCAAGCGCCCGGACACCGGCCGCAATGCGCGGATGAAGATTAAACGATTCGAAACTCACTGAAAGTCCTCTTGGCTAAACACAGAGCCAAGTCGCACCCTCAGCTCGCTAATTAAGATTGAATTGTAAATTATATCACAAATTAGATTTTAAAGCCACGGCCGCCGGATAAACAAAACGCCAACGTCCAGATCGCTTCCCCCGGCGACCTGCCCTTTTTGAGCAGAGCCAAAAACCCAGGCCGCGATGACGTTCGGCCGGGCGGTAAAAACACGCTCCAGGGCCTGCCAATCAACGTTGAACATAGTCCACTATTTCCGCGCGAAGCAGTGCCTGGCACGGGGCAAAGGGCCTTGGATTATTCTGAGTGGTTCTGCCCCGTGCCAGGCACTATGTTATGTTGAGAAGCACCTCGCCGCCGCGGCCTTGCTGGATGAGCGGTACGTAGCTCTCCAATTCTTGCTGGACGGCCGGATCCATTAAGTCCACCGTCTGCTGGCGCTCGGCAGAGAGGTAGGCGGCCATGACCAGTTTGGTGATCTCCAGCCCGTAGCGCCAGGAGAGGAAGCCGTCCCGGCCGGCCAGGAAGGCGCTGGCGGCGTCTTCGTTCTCGTCGGTGTAGCCGTACAGGTCAGCCTCGTTGTACTGCACGGCCAGCAGGCCGCGCGAGGCGGTAGCCTTCTCCAGGGCCATTTCGGCGTTGGCAATTGCTTCGGCGGCCACGTCGCCAATGAACAGCTCCAGCGTCGAGCGCAACGTGTTGACTTCAAAGGCGTAACCAGGCCCCATGCCGTCCATAAACAGGCGCAACCCCTGTTTCTCGAACATCCACGAGTCGGTGAATTGGGCCTTGACCAGTTGCCCCGTTTCCGGGTTGCGGTAAGTGACCATGCCGGTGGCGAAATCCTCGGCCGGCGTCTTGCCGTAGTCCACGCCGGTGTTGTGCAACAGCTTCTCTCGCCAGGCTGGCAACCCCCACTTGAGCAGGGCGCAGTCGGCCGAAACAGAGACAGGCTCCAGAAACGTCGGCGCTTTGCCCGGCGGGGTCAGCACGTACCAGCCCACGGCGATGCTGTGGCAACCCATATCTGACAGGACGCCGCCGCCCTGCCGCGTGGGGTCCCAGAACCACGGCTCGTGCGGGCCGCCGTGTTCCTCGGCCGAGCGGGTGAGCACCAGTGGCCCCATCGTCTTTTGCTGCGGCGCCAGTTGCGCCAACTGGGCCCGGACCGGTTTCATGAAAATCTGGTTCTCAAAGTAGGCCGTCCGCAAATTGGCTTCGTCGGCCAGCTCGACCAGGCCGCGCGCCTCGGCCACGTTGCGGCCCAGCGGCTTCTCGCAGATGGCCCCCTTGAGCGCGGCCCCTTGCTTCACGGCCGCAACAATCTGCTCCATGATCTCAATCCGGGTGAAGTTGGGCGAAAAAATAGCAATGGCGTCCACGTGCGGGGCCATCTCGCCGACGCTGTCGTAGACCACCCCGGCCCCAATACCGTCGTCCCGGACGATTCGGGCTAAAGCCTCGGCCCGCGCTTTAGTCCGCGAGGTGATGCCCGCGATTTCTACGTTGCGGATTTGCCTGATGGCCCGGGCCTGGAAATGGGCCACAAACCCGGCGCCGATAATACCCAGCTTGATTGTTTCCATGATACTCTTCCTTCCTTTTTAACACCGAATGGCGCGAAAATTAGTGAAATTCGTGTCATTCGTGTCAGAAAACAGGTAAGCGGTAGAGGCATGATGGAAGTTGGCCTTGCCAACTACCATGCCCCTACTGGCGCAAACCGCGCTGGCGGCCGTAGACCGAAATCAAAACCAGCAGCGTCACCCCTAAGATAATCTGGCTGAACGCTTCCGGCAACTGCATGGTTGTCAACAGGCTGGTGAGCAACGTCAACACCAACGCCCCCGCCATCGTGCCAAAGTAACTGCCCTTCCCCCCGGCCAGCGCCGTGCCGCCGACGACGACCGCGGCTACCGTCGGGAACAGGAACGGGCCGCCCAGGTTCAAAAAGACCGTTCCCGTAAACCCCAGCAGCATGAAGCCGCCAAACGCAGCCAGGAGGCCGCTCAACGTATAGGTGAGGACGACGACGACCGGCACGCGCACCCCGGACAATCGAGAGGTCACGCGATTGACGCCGATGCCGAATAGTTGTTTCCCGTAAGTGGTCCGCTCCAGCAGCAGCCAGATAAGAGCAGCCAGAACCAGCCAGATAAAGATTACGCCAGGGATGCCCAAAAAGAGCGGCCGGGCAATCAACCTGGACATGATGGGCGCCGTATCCCCTTCCAGGATACCCTGGGTAATGGCCAGGAGGAGCCCCTGGACCACACCGGCCATTCCCAGGGTCATGACCAACGGCGGGATTTTTAAGAGGGCGATACCCAGGCCGTTGCTAAAACCAATGGCGGCGCCAACGGCCAGGACCACGGCCAGCGCCCACAGCACCAGGCTATTCTGGCCATCGTTGATCCGAAACGTCAGGATAGCGGCCAGGGTCACCACGGCGCCGATAGACAGGTCAATCCCCTCACCGCCGCTGAGGATCACCAGCGTTTGCCCGGCGGCAATGATGCCCAAAAAGGCCGACAGGCGCACAATATTAATCGCCTGGTCAGGGTTGACGAAACCAGGGTTCAGAATTCCTCCCAGAAAAAAAAGGCCAATGGCCAGCAACACGGCGACGACGGGAGGAGTAAAAGGGATGGATTTAACTGTCTTCATGCCCTCCTCACCAGTTGCAGCAGGCCAGGGGCTGCCAGGGCAACGATGATGATCAAGGCGTCAACCAACGTCTGGTACCAACTGGGCACGTCGGCAAAAGAGATGATATTGCGGATCAGCCCCAGGATAGTAACGCCCATGATAGAGCCGGCGACGCCGCCCTGCCCGCCGCTTAACCTGGTACCGCCCAAGACGACGGCGACAATCGAGTCCAGGGTCATACCCCCGGTCGTGGTCAGGCCGACGCCAATCCGGGGATCGCCGGAGCCGGTACCCAGGGTCAGGACGAGCGCCCCCAGGGCAGACATCAGGCCGGCAAAGACGTAGGTGCTAAAACGAATCCGGTTGACGGGCACGGCCGTGGCATAAGCCGCCTCTGCTTTACCTCCCACTGCGTACAAAAAATTGCCGTAGCGGCTGTTGCGGGCCCACGACCAGAGCAGCACCAGCAAAACGGCCACCCAGACGCCAAAAGGAATGCCTAAAGGCGTCGCCTGCCGGTACAGACGGGCCAGTTGTTCCGGCATGCTGCCCCCCGGGCGAGGCAAAATCCACAGCGCCAGCCCGGAAAAGATGAAGGTGGTCGCGTAAGTCGTGACAATGGGCGGCAGACGGAGGAAGGCCACGCTAAGACCGTTCAGCGTACCGGCTGCCATACCGGCGCCGGCGGCCATGGCGATTACCAGGATGACGTGCCCGGCCGGTGAATCGGTGGCCATGTTGGTGACGAGCACGGCTGTTACCAGTGACAGGATAGCCCCCACCGAGAGATCAATGCCGCCGCCGATGATAACGACCGCCTGCCCCACCGTCACCAGCATGAGCGGCAAAAAGGAGCGCATATTGCCGTTCAGCACCCGCGTTTCAAACAGGTTGGGCTGCAGGACAAAATTGACCAGTACGGCAACGACCAGCAGCGCCAGAGCAAACAGGTAAGGGTAGCGCAGGGAAATGTATTTGAGCTGGACTCTCTCTTTCACCCGCCGTTCTCCTCCGAGCAATCCTTGATTGCCGCGCTCTGGCGATGGGTCGTGCCCAGGCTGGCCGCTACCAGGTTAGAGCGCGTCAACCCATCACCGGCCAGCTCGGCGCTGATCCGGCCGTCGTGCAACACCAGCACCCGGTCACACAACCCCAGCAGCTCCTCGTCGTCGCTGCTATAGAACAAAATCGTCGCGCCGCTACGGCGCAGTTCGGCCAGCAGATTATAAAACTCTCGCTTGGTACCGACGTCTACCCCTTTGGTGGGATCGTTGAGCAAGAACAGCTCTGGCTGGCGCAACAACCACTTGCCAATGACCACTTTCTGGGCATTGCCCCCGCTCAGGCTACTGACAGGAGCAGCCAGCGATTCACGTACCAGGTTCAAGTTATTGGCGATTTTAGCCGCGTCGCGGCGGGCTTCGTTCATTTTCAGCGGAAAGCCGTAGCGATGCCAGGAGGGCAAATGCAAATTCTCCAGGATAGAGCGAATCAACAGCAAACCTTCCGTGCTCCGGTCACCAGGCACGAGGGCCACGCCCCGTTTCATCGCCTGGCGTGGATGGGTGAAATGAACCGGTTCGCCGGAAAGCCTCATATCACCGGTAAAAGGAATGTCGCCGAAAATGGTCCGCAGCAGGCTGGCCTGTCCCTGCCCTTGCAGCCCCCCCAGGCCCAATAATTCACCATCACGGACCGCCAGGCTAACGCCACGTAGCACGTTGGAATGGATGTTTTCTAATTGCAGACGCACGGGCGCCCCGGCCGGGACGGGGTCGTGGGCAAGCTGGCGCAGTACGGCCGGTACGTCGCCAATCATCAGGTTAATCAGCGCCTGCTCCGTCGTCTCGCCAATGGCGGCCGTTCCCTGGGTCCGGCCGTTTCTGAGCACGACAGCCCGGTCGGCTACCCGGAAAATCTCCTCCATGCGGTGGGAGACGAAGACGATGGCTTTACCCTGTTCTTTCCAGGCGGCCACCAGCTCGAAGAGACGGCCGACCTGCTGGCTGTCCAGGCTGGCCGTCGCCTCGTCGAGGATAATGAGGCGGGGGTCCAGGCTTAGGGCCTTGAGAATTTCCACGATCTGGCGCTCGTCAGGCGGCAGGGCCGACACAGGCTCGTCCGGTTGCAGTGACTGCCGCACCGTACCGGCAAACAGGTCAAGAAGGGCGCGGGTACGCCTTGTGACTTCTTGCCGGTCAATACGCCCGCCAAATTGCAACGGTTCGTGGCCCAGCCAGATATTGTCGGCGACGGTCAGGTCGGGAATGAGGCTGAGTTCCTGGTAGACGGCCGTAATCCCCACGCGCCGCGCCTCCTGGGGGGAGGCGAAGCTCACCGGCCGGTCATCCAGGAACAGTTGCCCCTCGTTCGGGGCCACCACGCCGGTAATAATCTTGCTCAACGTGCTCTTGCCGCTGCCGTTGGCCCCAATGAGGGCCACAACCTCACCTGAAGCAACGTCCAGGTTGCCGTCGGCCAGGGCGACGACCCCACCGTACCGCTTGACGACGTTCCGGGCAGAAAGGGAGACGTTCATCGTGGTATACTCAACCTCCCGGAGGTTCAAGCGGTGGCCGTCGGGCGGCCCGACGTGATCGCCAACCTCCGGGAGGTTTTCTTCAGGGTTTCTCAACTACTGCATAAAAGCGGCCGCTTCTTCCTGGGTAATGAAGCCATCCAGGACGTAAGAGGCCGGCTGATCGGCGACCTTCTCACATTCCTCGGTGAAGTTATCGGCCGTGACCGTGCCGGGAATAGGGACGTAGAGGGAGTTGCCAAAGGGGCCGGCCAGTTTTGACTCGTCCACTTCCTTGCCCTGCAGGATCTCTATAGCCACGCGCAGACCACTGGCGCCCACGCCAGGGGGATTGACCACGCCAATCGTATTGAAGTCCGGGTCAGTCGTATCCTGCACTTCTTTCCACAATTGTATATAGCCGGCGCGCGCTTCGCCGACCATGACCGGCCATTCTTCCGGGTTGGCTGTGATAACCGCCTGTAGCGCACCCTGGGCCATGCCGTCCTGAGTCCAGACGCCGTCAATATCCGGCAACGAGGCCAGGAAGTCAGACATCACCTGCTGGCCGGTCGCCTGGTCCCACATGCCGGTGTCACGGCCGACGACTTCGATGTCTGGAAATTCGGCCAGGACTTCGGTCACGCCTTCCATGCGCGCTTCGTTAGCCGGGTGGCCAACAAAACCTTCAATCAGGACTATGTTCCCCTGGCCGCCCAATTGTTCGGCCAGCCACCTGGCGCTGATCTTGGCCCACTCTTTCTGGTCAATAACGACGTTGATCGCCCCAGGCGCCGATACCTCCTGATCAACGGCAATGACGACAATACCCTGTTCAACCGCCTCTTCAATAATCGGGTTCAACGCCGACTGGTCATTGGGATTGATGATGATAGCGTCAACACCCCGGTTGATCAGGTTTTGAATTTGCTGAATCTGGCCCTGCACGTCCACGTCGGCGCTTTCGATGACCAGCTCCGTCGTTAGCCCTTGATCCATAAACTCCTGGTTGACTTCTTCCATATTCTGGATCATCTGCGTGCGCCACTCGCTGCCGACGAAGCCATTGGAAACGCCAATGGTAAAAGGCTCGTCGCCGGCCTGCTCGCCACCGCCACAGGCGACAAGCGCCACTGCCAATAGTAACAGAAACGATAGAAAAGCAATTCGTTTAGACATTTTCTCCTCCAAAGTAAATAGCTGTTAGCTATAAGCTATAAGCTTTTTCATTCATCGTGGTGAGCCATGCTCATATAACTCCTAAGAACCTGACCAGGCTCGCTTCATCACACCTCCTTTTCCTTCGTGCCTAACCTCCCGGCGGCTCCCCATCGGACCACTGCTTCGGACGAAGCCTCCGGGAGGTTCAAAAACTAAGCGACGACAAAAACGTGCTCCAGCGCCAGCCAGATGGCCCCGGTCACGCCGGCATCGGCGCCCAATTGGGAAAACTCGATACGCAAGTGCCTGGTAGACAAGGCGGTGGAGCGGCGCAGAACCGCCTGGCGAATGGACGACAGCAAGCGGTAGCCGATGTTGCTGACGCCGCCGCCGATGAAAATCATCTGGGGGTTGAAAAAGTTAACCAGGCTGGCCAGCATACCGCCAATCATCCGGCCGCTATCCCGCACGATCTCGTTGGCGGCGCGGTCGCCGGCCTTGGCGGCCTCAGCCACGTCCCGGGCGGTGAGAACGCCTTTGTTGTCCTCCAGCCGCTTGCGCAGAAAATCGCTGCCGCCGGCCAGGGCCACTTCTTTGCCTCTGGCAGCGATGGCTGGACCAGCGGCCATAATCTCCAAACAGCCGGCGTTGCCGCAATGGCAAATGGGGCCGTTGTAGTCAATGCAGATGTGGCCAACGTCGCCGGCCGCGCCGTCGTGGCCCCGGTAGATGTGCCCGTTGACGATGATGCCGGCGCCGATGCCTGTGCCGATCTTGAGGAAAATAAAGTTGTCCAGCCCCTTCCCGGTCCCGGCGCTGGCTTCACCAATGGCCATGACGTTGACGTCGTTGTCTACCACCACGTTGGCGGCCGGAAAGTGCTGGCGTATGAAGGCCTTGATGGGAAAGAACTCCCAGGTGGGCATGAGTGGGGGAGCGATTAAGACCCCTTCGGCAAATTTAACCGGCCCGGGCACGCCGATGCCGATGGCCAGGACCTGATCCGGGCGGCCGTTTTGTTTGGCCACCATCCCGGCGATCAGATCGGCGATGTGCTCCAGCATTGGTTCGGGATCGTCGCGAACATCGGCCGGCTCGTCGTGGCGTTCGAGGATGCGGCCGGTAAAATCGGCCAGGGCCAGGTCTATGCTCGTCGCGCCCACGTCAACGCCGGCCACGTAACCAAACGCGCCGTTGATGGCGTATAATTGTGGCGGCCGTCCCCCCTGTGACTCGCCCGGGCCGACTTCGCGCAAGATATTTAGAGAAAGCAGCGTGTTAACGACGGCCGCGACGCTGGCCCGCGAAAGCTCCAATTGCTGCTCTAAATCGGCCCGCGAAAGAGGTCCTGTTCGACGTATGGCAGCCACGGTTTCTCCTTCAGGGCTGGAGAGCGTCAACGGCGCCCGGATAGCCCGCATTTTCTGCTCCATGAGTATTGGAGAGTATTACCTGATTGCAAGCACTTTTGTATTAGCCTGGTCCGGTAAGACTGTAGAAATTGTTTCTTCCGCTTGTTACTTGCCGACTTCTGTTAGAATTATACAAAAGTCAGCAACAGTGTAGCATAAGCCGGCTGGTGCTGTCAAGGGGCTTATACCTGAGAGGCATTTCAACGGTGGGAGCCGTCGCTTACGATGACCCCTTCAGATGGTGGTCAAACCAGCGCAGGATGTGTTGCAAGCGGGCCACGCGGCGGTCGGTCCGGCCGTCGCGGGAGAGGCCGTGGGCTTCCTCGGGGAAGAGCACCAGCTCCGTCTCCACGCCCAGCTTCTTGAGGGCCACGTAAAGCTGCTCGACCTGTTCCTGGGGGGTGCGCCAGTCCTGCTCGCTGTGCAGAACCAGCGTCGGCGTCTTGGTATTGCCGATAAAGGCAATGGGCGCCTGCCGCCAGTACGTCTCCAGGTCGGCCCACGGCCCCCGGCCGGCGGCCCAGATGTCGTAAAAGAGCCAGTTCACGTCGCTGGAGCCGACGAAGCTGACCGGGTTGCTAACCACCCGCTGGACGACGGCCGCCTGGAAACGGCCGGTGTGGCCGATGATCCAGGTCGTCAGATAGCCGCCGTAGCTGCCGCCGGTCACGCCCATCCGCGCCTTGTCAATGTAAGGGCGCGTGGCCACCAGGTCGGTCCAGGCCATGACGTCGGCGTAGTCGGCCGTGCCCCAGACCCCGTCAATGGCCTGGCTGTGGGCCTCGCCGTACCCCTGCCCGCCGCGCGGGTTGCAGAAATAGACCACGTAGCCCCGGCCGGCCAGATAGAAAAATTCGTGCATAAACGCCTGGCCGTATTGCAGCCAGGGGCCGCCGTGAATTTGCAGGATAGAGGGGTATTGCCGGGCCGGATCAAAGCCAGGCGGGGTGATAATCCAGCCTTGCAGGTCGTTGCCGTCGCCGCCTTTGAACCAGACTTCTTCTATCTGGCCGAATTCCAGCCCGGCCATCAAGTCGTCGTTGAAGTGCGTGAGCTGGCGCGGCTGCTGGTGCGCCGGGTCGCCGTCCAGTTCTTTCAGCCACAATTCGCCCGGCGTGGCCATCCGCTCCCAGAAATAAGCCACTTTCGAGCCGTTCTGGTCCGGGCTAAAGGCCCCGACCGCGCCGTTTTCGCCGGCAATCGTTCGTAGCTCAGCGCTCTCAACGTCAATGGCGTTGAGCGTCGTCTGGCCGTGGCGGGCCACCTGGAAATAAATCGTCCGGCCGTCCGGCGACCAGGCCGGCGGCATTGCCGGCCGTTCGGCCAGGTCGCCCAACGTGCCCGCGCCCACCTGGAGGTCGTAGGGGGCGGTCAGGTTGCGGGGAAAGTTGCTGCCGTCGGCCGGGACTAGCCACAAACTGTCGTTTTTCCACCAGTCGCCGCGCCCTTGCCAGCCGACGTAGGCCAGGTGGCGGCCGTCGGGAGAGTAACTGAGCAGCGCCTTCTGCCCGTCCGGCAGCCCCAGCCGGCGCGCCTGGCCCCCTTCGGCCGGGATGATAAAGACGTCCACTGCGTCCGGCTCCAGGTCAGGGTCCGGGCTGTGGTTGGAGAAATAGGCAATAGAGCGGCCGTCGGGTGACCAGCAGGGAGAAAACTCGTCGTAAATGGGGCCGTCGGTCAACTGGCGGGCCTGGCCGCTCTGGGCGTCAACGATCCACAGGTGCCAACGTTCTTTGGGGTGGTAACGGCCGCCGTCGGCCTTGTAGAAAACGCGGCTGATCTGGCGGGCGACGACGCCCAGCTCCTTCCTGTCCGGGTCTTCTTCCCGTTCCAGCTCCTCCTGGTCCTTCTTGCGGAAGGCGCAGACGAGCTGCCGGCTATCGGGCGACCAGGTAAAGTCGCCAAACTCCCCTTTCAGGTCGGTCAGCGGCCGGGCTTCGCCGCCGTCCACGGGAATCAGGTACAACTGCGGTTGTTTCTCGTCGCGGCGGTTGGAGAGGAAGGCAATCTGCCGGCCGTCCGGCGCCCAGCGCGGCCGGCGGTCGGCCTGGTCGCCGTAGGTAAACTGCCTGGGCGGGCTACCATCGGCCGGGGCTAACCACAGGTTGGCGTACTTCTTCTCCTTCTTCCGGTCTATGCGCTGGACGGCAAAGGCCACCTGCCGTCCGTCGGGCGAAAGCTGGCAATCGAAAATCATCTGCAAGCGGTATAAATCTTCGGCTTCAACCGGCCGTTTATCGGGCATGGATGCCGTCCTTTTTTCTGACGCGAATTCCACGAATTTTTCGGATCAAAAGATTGGTCGCTATTTTAACCCACGGCCGCCGTTTCTCGCCATTCGCTCTGGAAGAAATCCCGTAGGTTGGGGCACGAAGCGTGCCCTCGGAAACCTACGGGGTTTAGCACAGGGATGAATGGTTGTATAATCCGGGCAAGGTTGAAAGTTATGAATCCAGAGGATTTAACCCGGCAGTTGAAACAAATCCTACCGGCCCTCCTGGGTGAGCGGCCGGTGATGATTGCCTACCTGTTTGGTTCGATGGCCAGCGGCCGGACCACGCCCTTTAGCGACGTGGACATTGCCCTGGTCTTGAAACCGGACCACGGGTTAAGCAAGTACGAGCAACTGATGCTGTCCCTGACCATTGAAGCGGAACTTGAACCGCACCTGAGACCCCTTGAGCCGGACGTCCGCGTCCTCAACGACGCCCCCCTGGCCGTCCAGGGTAAAGTGCTCACTAAGGGGAAACTTTTATACTCCAGAGATGATGATTTCCGTGTGGAATACGAGGTATATACTCGCAAACTTTACTTTGATTTCCAACCTGTACTGGAAATGATGAGAAAAGCCTATTTCGCCCGCCAAAGAACCAACTTGCCGAAACAATAACCGATGGCCGATCCCACTATAATCGAAGGCATCTTTCGTAACCTGGATATATACCTTGAACAGCTACACCTGTTGGCTGCTTCTGGAATAGAAGAATTGGCTAACGATCTGGTGAAACAGGGAGCAGTCAAATACTATTTGCACATCGCCATTGAATGCTGTATTGACGCAGCCAATCACATTATTGCTGATGAGGGCTTCCGTGCTCCTCAATCCTATGTTGATAGTTTTAGCGTACTGGTAGAAAATGGGGTTGTTGATGCCAGCTTCCTGCCTACTGTTCATAATATGGTTCGTATGCGCAATCGCCTCGTCCATTTGTACTGGGATGTAGATATGAATACCCTGTATGGCATCCTGCAAAGCAATCTGGGCGATTTTGACCAGTACAAAACTTTTATCGTGGAATACCTGGATAGAAAATAGCTGTAATTTCATTCTCCTTGTAAACAATTTTACTGCCAATTTGACCACCAACCGAACCCTATCGAGCCCCGTGTGATTGCCAAAGCAATCTCCAATCTCTAATCTCCAATCTCCAAAACCGCAGCCGGGAACATTTCTCCCCCCCATCGCGTCTCTAAGATGAAAAGAGCGGCCAACCCATTATTTCTGGAGGTATAACCATGAAGAAGAGACGCGTTTGGCTCATTTTGTTCACCCTGTTTCTATTGACCCTGGCCCTGCCGGCCGCAGCCCAGGAACCAGAACCCCCGATTGTTATCCCGCCCCAATGGAACTTTGAGGGTCTGACCATCGAGTACCAGCGGGTGGACGTAACCATTGAAGACCAGGTCGCCACCACCCACATTGACCAGTTGTTCGTCAACGACAACGACTGGGTGCTGGAAGGCGTTTACCTGTTCCCGCTGCCGGCCGGGGCGGCGGTGAGCCAGTTGACGATGTGGGTCAACGGCCAGCCGATTGAAGCCAAAATCCTGGAAGCCGACGAGGCCCGCCAGATTTACGACGAGATCGTCCGCCAGTTGCGCGACCCCGCCCTGCTGGAATACATCGGCAGCAGCGCCATCCAGGCCAACGTCTTCCCCATCCCGCCCCACGACGAGCGGCGCATCGAGATTGAGTACAGCCAGGTGTTGCCGGCCGAAGGTGGCCTCATCCACTACGTCTACCCCCAGTCCACCGAGCTGTATACCAACACGCCCCTGGACAACCAGAGCATTCGCGTCGAGGTCGTCTCCGACGAGGAGATCCGGGCCATTTACTCGCCCAGCCACCAGGTGGCGATTGACCGCGACGGCGATTTCCGGGCCGTGGCCGGCTACGAGGCGGCCAGCGTCCAGGCCGATACCGACTTCGAGCTGTATTACTCCGTCTCGCCGGAAGCGATCGGCCTGAGCCTGCTCAGCTACAAAGAGCCGGACGAAGATGGTTTCTTCCTGCTATTGGTCGCGCCCACGGTAGAAGTAGACCCGAACCAGGTCGTGGCCAAAGACGTGATCCTGGTCATTGATACTTCCGGCAGCATGCACGGCGAGAAGATGGACCAGGCCAAAGAGGCGGCCCTCTTCGTCGTGGACAACCTGAATCCCCAGGATCGCTTCAACGTCATAGACTTCAGCACCGGGGTGCGGCGCTACGCCGAAGAATTGGTACCGGCCGAAGCCCCTGGCAATTACCAGAGCTTCATTAACAGCCTGGAAGCGATTGGCGGCACCAACATCAGCCAGGCGCTGCTAGAAGGCGTGGTCCTGGCCGACAGCGAACGGCCGACAACCATCCTCTTCCTGACCGACGGCCTGGCCACGGAAGGTATCACCGACAGCGCCATGCTACTGGACGCCGTCGAGCAGCAGACGCCGGACAACGTCCGCATCTTTGCCTTTGGTGTGGGCGACGACGTGGACACCTTCCTGTTAGACAGCCTGGTCCAAAACCACGGCGGCACGTCCACCTACGTCCGGCCGGGCCAGCAGATTGACGAGGCCGTCAGCGGCTTTTACGCCAAGGTCAGCACGCCGGTCCTGGCCAACATCAGCCTGGACTTTGGCGACATCATCGCCGAGCAACAGTACCCGCAAACGCTGCCCGACCTTTTTGCCGGGACGCAACTGGTCCTGACCGGCCGCTACCGCGAGGGCGGCCCGGCGACCATTACCCTCACCGGCGAGGTCAACGGCGAGGAACAGACCTTCGTCTACGAAGACAACTTCTTCCGCAGCAGCGGCGGCGACGACTTCATTCCCCGGCTGTGGGCGACGCGGGCCATCGGCCACCTGCTGACCCAGATCCGCCTGCAAGGGGAAAACCCGGAGCTGGTCCAAAGCGTGGTTAACCTGAGTATCCGCTACGGCATCATCACCCCCTACACCAGCTACCTGATCGAGGAGGATGACATCTTCACCCAGAGCGGCCAGCAAATTATCATCGAGGAAGCGGGTGAAGCGTTTGGGCTCCCGGCCGAAGTGAGTGGCGGTGTGGCCGTGGATCGGGCGGCCGACGAAGGCGAACTGGCGGCGGCCGAAGCGCCACTGGCGGCTGCGCCAGAAACCACGGTCGTCACCAGCAATGGGCAGGCGGTAGCGGTCAACGAAGTCGTGCGGCTGGTAGGTAACAAGACCTTCGTCCTGCGCGACGGGATATGGATGGACACGGCCTACAACGCCGACACGATGACCCCCCAGCAGGTTGGCTTTGCCAGCGACGCCTACTTTGAGTTGCTTTCGGCCGCGCCGGAGCTGGGCCAATACCTGGCGCTAGGCCAGCGGGTGCTGGTGGTCTACGAAGGCCAGGCTTATCTGGTGGTGGAAGGCGAAGGCCAGGAAACGGTGACTCTCCCCGAAATACGGCCGACTGAGGTCGTGCCCACCGGCAACAACCAGGGCCAGCCTCCCCAGGAAGGCCCCTCCGGCAACGGCAACGAGCCGGGCAACGCCAACGAGCCCAGCAGCGGCCTGTGCGCCTCGGCTATGGTCATGCCCCTGCTGGCCTTTGGCCTGGTGATAATCGCCGGCCGGCGGCGGCCGTTTAAAGCTTAATTCAGAGATTGGAGATTGGAGATTGGCAATCTCCAATTCTCCAATCTCTAATCTCCTCTTACCCAATTACTGAATTACTATTTTGCCCCGGCCGCCAGAAGCGACATTCAAGCAGTTTGGCCAGGGTGGGGAAACCGTCCCAGGGGGTCAGCTTCTTGCCCTCTTCGCGGTGCTCGTAGCGGATGGGCGTTTCCAGGATCTTCACCCCCAATCGCAGTAGCTTGGCCGTAATTTCGGCCTCAATCTCAAAGCGCCGGCTTTGCAGTTCTAGCGACTGGAACAACCGGCGGTCAACGAGCTTGTAACAGGTCTCCATGTCCCGCAGGCGATAGCCGTACAGGAGATTGGTAGCCAGGGTCATAGCCTTATTGCCCCAGCGCATCAGCCAGGAACGGTGGCTGAGGTCGCGTACGCCGTACACCGCCCGAGCCTGATTCTTTTCGTACATCTCCAGGAGCCGGACGTAATCCTCAGGGAAATATTCCAGGTCGGCGTCCTGGATAATGACCACGTCGCCGCTGGCCTCGGCCAGAGCGGTGCGGATGGCCGTGCCCTTGCCCCGATTTTCGGCATGGGTAATCAGCCGGGTCTCGCCAGTGACGGCCTGGCGGAGCACCTCTTTGGTGGCATCGTCCGAACCATCGTCCACGACCAGGATTTCTTTGTCCACCGGGACAGCTTCGACACGAGCCAGCAGCGGGGCCAGAGTGGAAGCCTCGTTGTAGATAGGAATGATGACCGTTAGCTTCATGCACATTAACAGGAACTGGCAGATTATAAGAGAAAGCGCCAGGAAGGCCAGCACTGGCCTTCCTGACGCTTTCATCTTTCTCCTACCGGCCGGCTGCTCTGCCAGGCGGCCGAGACGATGGCGACAAACTCTTCCTCCAGCGGGGTCAGGGAGCGGGCCGGCCGGGTCATCAGGGCCACGTCCCAGGGAAAGGATAGCTCCGGCACGTGGACTTCGGCCAGGTCGGAGGCGCTCAGCAGGCGGCGGGGCACAAAGGTAATGGTATTGGCCTGGTGAGCCATCGGCAAGGCCGCGGCCAGCGGCAGGCGCAGCATCGGTCCGGGGTTGTGGCTCATCTGGCGCAGACTCTCCACGTAGGACTCAAAGGCTGGCCCCCAGTGAACGAGCAGCAACCGGTAAGGCCAGATGGCTGCCAGGGATACCTCGCGCGCCCCGGCCAATGGATGCTGTAGGGAAACGGCCACCGTCATCTCGTCGTGCAGCAACAGCAAGGCCTGGGCCTGGCTACGAAACTTGGGAAAGGCGGCGGCAAAAGCCAGGTTAATAAAGCCGTCGGCTAACTGGCTAACCACGTAATCGGAATTGCCGGTGACAATGGAAAGCTCGGCCTGGGGAAAAGCCTGGCTGAAACGGTTAACGACTTCGGGCATCAGGTAAGTGGCCAGGGAGAAGGGACAGCCCACCGCCACTTCCCCGGCCGACTCAAACTGGGCCGCCTGCACCGCCTCCCGGGCCGCCTCCAGGATACCCAACACCCGTTCGGCATAAGACAGGAAGAGTTTGCCCAGGGGGGTCAGGCTGACCGGCCGGGCATCCCGGTTAATGAGCCGCCCGTTGAGCTGCTGCTCCAACTGGCGAATGCGGGCGCTCAACGACGGCTGGCTGAGGTTCAGCCGTTCAGCCGCCAGGGTAAAGCTGCCCTCGCGGGCGACGGCAACAAAGGCTTCTAACTGCCGGATTTCCATGTTCGTCTTGACAAGAGTGGCTGTCTCCTTCATGATTGTATCGCTAAATTAGCCCACACAAAGCTACTAAAGCTGCCGGCCGTCGTCTGTAGGAGGAAGTTGGCTCATGTTCACGTCAAAATCGGTCCGCTTTGTCCTGGCTTTGCTGTTATTCGCGCTGTGGTTGTGGCTTAGGATTGCTTACTCAGTCCCCATCACTATTTTGGTACGCGGGCGCTCCACTAAATCCTCGCGCCTGCCAGGCGGCGTAGAGGGCGATGGCCCCGGCCGTGGCCGCATTCAGTGAGGCCACCCGGCCGCGCATCGGCAGCCGTAACAGGAAGTCACACCTGTCTCGCACCAGGCGGCGCAGGCCGCCGCCTTCGTGGCCGACAACCAGGCCCAGGGGCAGGTCCAGGTCTACCTGGCCCAGCAGCCGCGCCTCTTCACTGAGGTCCAGGCCGACGATCCAGACGCCGGCCGCCTGGAGTTGTTGGATGGTCTGGGCCAGGTTCGTCACCTGAGCAATGAGCAGGTGTTCGGCCGCCCCGGCCGAATAAATGACTACGTGGGAGGTAATTTCGGGAGCGCGGCGATCCTGGACGACGACACCGTGGACACCGCAGGCCTCGGCCGCGCGCAGTAAGGCGCCGATATTTTGCGGCCCGTGGAGCAGGTCCAAGAGCAGCAGGAACGGTTTTTCCTGGCGGCCGGCGGCCAGAGCCAAAATGTCGTCTACGGCGCTATAGGGATACGGCCCCACCTCCAACACGACCCCCTGGTGGCTGCTATCGCCGGCCAACTGGCCCAGGCGGTGTTTAGCAGCCGTTTCCACCGGCACGCGGCGCGCCCGGGCTTCGGCCACGATCTCCCCGGCGTCGCGCAGCCCCTCTTGTAGCCACAGGCGGTGCAGCGCACGCCGGCTCCCCCGCAGCGCTTCCAGGACAGTATTGCGGCGGTAGAGGTATTCGGGCATGGGGGTTGGTTGATGACTGATGGTAGAGACGCAAGATTTTGCGTCTCTACTACACCTGCGGCCGGGCAAAGATCATCCGGCCGGCGGTGGTCTGCAACACCTTGGTGACGATGACCTCGATGGTTTCCTGCTGGTAGTCCTTGCCCTCTTCGACCACGACCATCGTGCCGTCGTCCAGGTAGGCCACGCCCTGGCCAGGCTCCCGGCCTTCCTGGACAATCTTAACCGCCAGCTCCTCGCCCGGCAGGAAAACGGCCTTGACGGCATTGGCCAGATCGTTGATGTTGAGCACCGTCACCCCTTGCAGCTCAGCAACCCGGTTCAGGTTGTAATCGTTGGTCATGATCGGCGCGTTTAACTCTCGGGCCAGGGCTACCAGCTTGCTGTCCACATCCCGCGTTTCGGTCACGTCCATATCGGTAATTCGCACCGGGATCGGGCTTTCCTGCTGCAGAAAACGCAGCACGTCCAGGCCACGCCGGCCGCGGTTGCGGCGCAGCGTGTCGGAGCTGTCGGCAATGTGCTGCAATTCCACCAACACAAAGTTCGGCACCAACAACGTCGAGCGGATAAAGCCCGTTTTGCAGATGTCGCTGATGCGGCCGTCAATGATCACGCTGGTATCTAACAGGATCTGGCGATCGTCGTAGGTCTGGCTGGGCCGGACGGCCGGGCCTTCCGCCGGCCGCAAGCTGCTGAGCACCGAGCGCAAATCCTTCTGCCGCAAAGAGAGGACAATGACGCTCAGATAGCATAGCACAGCGGCCGAGGCCAGGGGGAGCACCTGCCGGAAAGGCGCTGGCAGCAGCGAAAGCGGCAGGGCCAGCAGGGCAGCCGCCACCAGGCCCAGGAAAATACCGCCGATAATTGCCAGCAGCCGCTCCGGCGGCATGCTGACCAGGCTTTGGCGCACCCGGCGCATCGGCAGGGTCGTAAAGTAGGGCGTCAGGATGAGTCCTGCCAGAATTCCGACCAGGCCTAAAACGACGACGTAGGGAGCTGTCCGGTTAACAGCCCCCAACCACTCAGCCAGCGTGCGGCCAAAGTAACCACCCGCCACGGCGCCGGTTATCGCACCAAGGATGCGGAAGAAAAAATCTGTACTTAGTTGCAAAAGATAAGTCCAACGCCTGTTTTCGTGCGTGGAAAAAGATCGTAGCACAGCCGAAAGTAAATCGCAAGGCGTAACAACAAACCTGCCAGGTGGGCTTCACCTGGCAGGTTGCTTTTTAAGAATCGGCTGCTAATCTTAGCCCCGGCGGCTGCGGGCGGCCACTCCGGCCGGAGCGCGCTGCCTCGTCGCCGGTGGCAGAGGGGGTCGCTGGCGAACGCGGCCGTTATTCTGGCTATTCCTGCGAGGCGCGTCGAACGTTATTGTTTCTGGTTCGCCAACAGGCTCAGGTTCCGCCCGGTCACCCTGCAGGAAATGGGGTAAATCATCGCTCATCGGGGGCACCGTCATAGCCTGGTTCCTGGCCACAACCGGCCGGGACTGGGGTCGCATTGGCTGCCCAACGGCCGGCTGGTATTGCTTCTGTTCCGGCCGCGCCTGGCGCACGGCCGCCGGCTGGAAGAAGTGATCCCCGGCCACCGAAAAAGCGCCGATAAACAGGATGCGCGTCAGCCAGACCAGCACCGCCACAAAGACGGGTACTATTTGCAATAACTGCTCCCGGCTCATCACTTCGTTACCAAATTCATGGCTGAGCAGGGTTAAAGAAATGGCCCACCAGGTCATCAGGGCATTCATCGTCGCCCCCAGTAACCAGGCCCCCATCAGATACCAAATTTCCCTGGGTTCCTCCCGGCCGCGCTGCGGCGTAAACAGGTGGGCCAGCCCGGCAAAATCAATAGCGCAAAAGGCAATGGCCAGGATCGTGGCCCAGCCTATACCCAGGAAATTCGTATCACCCAGGAAGTCCCGCAAAGCGTATTGGGTCGTATCAAAATTGAATATTTCAAAGGCCAACAACGCCACAACCAGGATCAGGCCAATGATGGCTTGCCGGGGCATCTGGGCCCCTAAATCGGCAAGGCGGCTCAACTGCTGGCCCAGTTGCGGCTGATTCTGATCACCCGAAACCAGGGGCTGGCCAAAATAAAGTCCCTGGTTGCGGTTGAACGCACTTTCCTGCCTCATTTCCTCGCTCCTCTGGCAAATGACACGCCGCTAACCTGACAATAGAAATGGCCGATAACGCTAAGAGTTAAACTCTACGAGCTACACCCTCTGAGGTACAGTGGAGCTGGAGTGGGGTTACTCCAGCTCCACAGACCAGGGAAGAGGGTAGAACATTAGTTCTTCTAATCATAGTACATATGTTCTAAAATGTCAATAGCTGACACAAATCAATTTTAAAAGCTGTAGCGGTTACTTCCCCCACCACCCCCACTCAAGCGCTGCCGCTGTTTTACTCTCCGCTGCCAGGTCCGCTGTTGTTGTCGTTATCGTTGCCGTCGCCTCCGCCAGGACCGCTGTTATTGTCATTGTCGTTCGTGTTGTCGTCGCCTCCACCAGGACCGCTGTTATTGTCGTTATCGTTGTCGTTGTCGTTGTCGTTGATGTTATCGTTGGTATTGTCGTTGACGTTGTCGTTGGTATTGTCGTTGTCGTTATCGTTGTCGTTGCCATTGGTATCGTCAGTCGGCATGGGTGATGGCGCCTGGGTCGGTTCCGGCGTACTGGTTGGGGAGGGCGTGGGAGTGTTGGCCTGGGTTGGCGTTGGTGTAGTCGTGGGTGAGGCCGGCGTCGCTTGCGGTGGGGCCTGGGGCGTCACCCCCGGTGGCGTCTCACTGGGCGAGGGCGCTGGCAAGGCGTCTACCGGCGGCCGGACCTCAAGATACGTCGCCAGCAACTCGCCGTCCAGCGTCCGGCCGGTCACCCAGGCGTAATAGCCCAACTGCGGCCGGAGGCCAATAATCTGGGTATCGGCCGTAATCTGGACCATCACCCCGCCCACTAGCCAGGTGGCTTTCTCGTCGTCTATCTGCTCGATAGCCGCGCCGAAGGCCACTTCCGCTTCCCGGCCCTCGACCAGAAGTATCTTTACTTCTGCAATGCGTTCCAGGCGAAAGCGCTCTTCCAGCGTTTGCCTGGCCTCGACGTCGTTCGTCAAAGACAACTGGACCGCTTCAAAGGTGCGTTTAGCCCCATACAGGGGCTCGCCCGGCACGGCCGAGGCCGAAGCCAGGAAGAGGGCGGCGACAACCAGGAGCAGCAGGGCAGCCAGTGAGCCAAAGGAAAAGAGTAACCGCCGCCAGCCAGGTGCGGGCCGCGGCCGGGCCTGGCCGGCGCGCATGGCTTCGGCCTGGGCTAGAAAGGCATTGCGCGACCTGACCTGGGCCTCCAGCGAATGGGCCACCGGCAACCGGGACAGTTGCCGGGCGGTCTCTAAGACCGGCCGTAGCTCGACCTCGTCCTCAGGATAGAGGGCCAGGGCCTGCTCAAGCGACTGGCCGCTCTCCAGGGCATCCAGGCAACGGACGAGCTTGTCCTCAAAAGAAAGGTTCACGGCTATTTTCTCTGTCCTCGCAACTTCCTGGATAGCGCGGCCACGGCCCGGGCCTGCAACTGTTTCACGGCCCCTTCGCTTTTACCAATTATCTCGGCCACGTCGCGGATGGGCATTTCATAACCAAAACGCAAGGCAATCACGTCCATTTGTTCGTCGGTCAGCTCGGCCACGGCCGCTTGCAAATCGTCGTAGGCCAGGCGGTCGGCTACGGCGTCGGCCGGGTCGGCCGTGGGGCTTTCCAAACTCTCGCTCAATTCCACTTCCTGGCCCCGGTAGCCACGCCGGTGGTGATCAGCGACAACCCGTGAAGCCACGCCGTATAACCAGCCCCGCAGCGTATTCTGGGGCGCGGTCTGGTCCCGCACCGCGTTTAACAAACGGATAAAAACTTCGCTGGTCAAATCCTCGGCCGTCTCCCGGTTGGCGACGCGATAGGCGATGTAACGGTAAATAGCCGGGTAATAGTGGTCGTGGACCGCCGCCAGGGCCTGGGGGTCAAGTTTGCGTACGCCGGCCAGCAGCGTAAGTTCGTCCTGCACCGTTTGCGATGTCTCCATTCTAACCAGCGATTTCGGTTACTGGCGATGGCGATGATTATACCAGACTCGAATTTCCTTGCTTTCATCCCGTTGGCCTCGCCTGCACTCCACGTTCATCTTAAATAAGTCGCCGGAACAGCCAAAAAGTAACGGGTAGGGAGTTTGCCGCCAGCCTGCCAGAATCGTGCCATCTATCATATTTTAAACGTGCCGTTTGTTCTTGCACCACGGTTTTTTGCAGGGGTATAGTGTGAGCTATGGTGAACATGAAAACGTTTATTTGTCTGATTACCTTCCTTTGCGTCCTTATCCTGGTTAGTTGTGACTCAGAGCAGCAGCCAACGCCGGCGGCCGCCCAGACTACCCCCCTGGCCACGCCGGTTGCCCAGGCGACGGACCAGGCAGTCCCTACACCGGAGGCATCGCCCCCTGGCACACCAGCGCCGGCCACGGCGACCGGCGAAGCCACCGCCACGGCAACGCTCTCGCCCACTGCAACCCCGACCCCGGCCGGCCCTTTTACCGAAGGCCAAATTATATTCCTTTGGGACTCAAACCCCCTTCCCCCGCCTGAAGAACAGGGGATCCACATGTATCCAGAACCCCAGCTCTATGTAGCCACGCCAGGCGCAGCCCCTGATGAGTGGCAGATTGAACCGGTAGTAACTGGAATAGTTGGCGGTCCTTTTATGGTTGCGGCGCCTGATGCCAGTAAGCTGGCTATGATCCGTTCTGATGACACAAATGTAGATGGTTACATAAACCCTGAGTTTGGCGACGTCTCAAACATTTACGTTTATGCATTGGCCGACGGTTCTTTTAATCGCCTGACTAATAATCAGTTTAACCCATTGACTGTAAGTTGGCTGCCCGATAGTTACACGCTGACATATCCCCAGGCAAACAACCTTCTTTTAGTAAGACTGGATAGTTCATCCGGGCCCCAATCAACGAAAGGTTTCCCAGATAGGATTACTAGAATCTCCTGGTCTCCGGATGGGCGTTTCTTAGCCGTCAACAGATTTCCCGGCAACCTTGACCTCTTGGACGCAACAAACGACGAGGTCAAGCCGGTTTTAGCTGAAACCGACTTCGACCTAAGTATGGTATGGTCTCCCGATAGCCAATGGCTGGCCTTTACCATAAAAACTAACCGTGGGTTGTTTCTGGTGAAATCAGAAACCCTGGAGGTCCTGGAACTGGTGAACGATGCAGAGTATAGTTATCCCGCCTGGTCACCCACCCAGCCACACCTGGCTTTTACCCACGGCTCCACACTATATTTATGGGATGCCAATACTTTAGAAGTTCAAGAGTTGGTTAGCGCCGACTATATTAGTGCGCCAGCCTGGTCTCCCGACGGCTCGACAATTGCAGTTGGTTTTACTGCGGATGAACGAAAAGGAATGTTCATTGGTGATCCATCCACTGGTGAGAAGCAGGAACTTACTATAGCAATGACCCCTTACCCGATCTACTGGTCACCTGATGGGCAATGGCTTTTGTATTCCTCTCAACTTGATGAGCAGAGTGGCCTTTACCTCGTTAGCCGCCAGGGTGGAACGCCTTACTTGTTCCTGGAAACAACCGGTACGCGCCCGCCGCAGTACGTCTTCTGGCTACCGGAGTAGGGGCACTATGCATCGTGCCCCTACTCCACTGCAAAAATAACCGCGTGCTCGTCCCGGTAAATCTCCGTCAGCGCCGGGTCTTCGGCCGCCACGCGCAAGAAGGCCTGGTGATTCAAGTCAGAAAAGACGTAGCTGGCCCCAAAACGCTGGCGGATGGCCATGGCCGGCCGCTCCACCTCCCCCCTGGTAATGCGGACCCATTCCGCGAACAACGCCTCGTCTTGCAGCTCCAGGTAGGTGGGGTCCAGCCCGGCGGTGTAAACGTTGTGGCTATTGTAGAAAAAGAGGCGGGGGAAGTCGTCCCAATCGGTCTGGAAGACCAGGCTGCCAGCCGGGCTGTTCTCGGCCAGCCAGAGGGCCGCCTCGGCATAGCGGCCGGCCGGTTGGGCGCCGGCCACCGCGCGGCGGGCCTGGTCCAGCGTCAGCCCCAGGGGGACGGCCAGCAGCGCCAGGAAGAGTAATGGGCCAACCCTTTGCCAGCGCGGCCGGCCGGCCAGCCAGCCCTCGACCAGGGGCGAGACGGCCAGGGCGGCAAAAATGAGGGCAAAGGCCGGGAAATATTCGACAAAGCGGCGCGACTTGAAGAACATAACCCCCAAAAGGACGGCCAGGAAAAAAGCGGCCAGCGCCGGTCTGTCCACCCGCTTTTCTCGCCAACCCAGGGCCAGCGCGCCGCCCACAAAGGCGGCCAGGGCCAGTCCGGAGTTTTGGACGACCGTCCAGGTCTGGTAAGGGTACCATTCGTTGCCCACGGCCGTTTCCAGCTCGCCGACCTTGGGCAGCAGGTGGTTGGCCATAAAGGCGATGTCCTGGGGGAAGTATGGGTTCAGTACGGCCCCCAGGACCAGCCCGGCGGCCGGGAAGGCCAGCGCCGGCCAGGCCAGCCGGCGCTCGGTCAACAGCGTGGCCAGCGTATATAGCCCGGCCAGCGCCAGCAAAAGGGGGAAACCGTTGAAAAGCCAGACATAGACGAAGCCCAGCGGCAGCAGCCGGCGGTAACGCCGCTGCAGCAGCCAGTGTAGCCCCAGGGCCAGCACCAGGAGCGAGGCCGATTGGGCGCGGGCCATGCTCATCCGGTAGAGAAAAGCGTCCGACACGGCGAAGAGACCCAGCGACCACAGGGCGGCCCAGTACACCTGCTGGCCGCGCAGCAGCCACCAGATGGCCAGGAAAGCCAGGCCGGGCATGAGGATGCTGGCCACCTTGCCCGCCTGGGTTAGCGCCCGGCCGCCGTCCACGGCCGGGTCTACGCCGGCAAACACGGCCAGGTAAAGGTGGTAGAGCAGGTGGTGGTCGTAAAAGGCTTCCCGGTTGAGAATAGTCAACGGCAGCCAGACAAAAGCCGGTTTCAGCCCCTGCCGGCGGATGAGGTAGCCCATCTTGACGTGGTAATAACCGTCAGTGTCGGCTAAGGCACTGGTCCCGTACTGGACAAAGGCAAAGAGGAGAATAAAGAGCAGGAAGAGGAGCGCGGCCGCCAGCAGCAGGCGCGGCCGGCCGGCCGGAAGACTCTTTGCCGTGGCCGCCAGTCGCCAGGCCGGCTCATTGGGCCGGCTCAGGTGTACTTTCTCCCCCTTGATCCGTACCAGGAAGTTCAGTCCCCGGCCCGTACTTGAAGATGTTTTGCCAGGGGATGTAGTTGCTGACAAACGTGTCTTGCTGGAGTAGGTCACCATTGCGGTTATAGACGTAGCGAACGACGGTCACGTCAGCCCCTTCTACAGCCCAATCTACCTGTTCATATTCGCCCGGGGGCAGCTCTTCGTCCAGCTCCCAAATGTCGGGCCGCGGCGGCTGGACGTTTTCGATGAACGGCCCTTCCTTGACGACCTGGCGGCCGAGGCTGGTGCTGTACATCTTGAACGTCAGGGACCAGTTGGCTTCGTTGTAGTAATTCTCAATCAGCAGGTAATAGGGCGTGTTGTTAATGAAGCGGAAGTCCACCAGCGGCGAGTAAACGGTGGCGTCCATGCCGGGGCCTTCGCCGTCGTCGTAGTAGGGCACCCGGTAGCCGTGCTCCCAGCGCTCGACGATAGGGTAGCCGGCCCAGAAAGCGGTTTGGAACAGGGTCGTGCTGACCTGGCAGACGCCGCCGCCCACGCCCTCAATCGTCCGGCCGCCGAAGATAATCAAGCCGGTCTCGTACCCCTGCTCGGCGCTGACCTCGCCCAGGTAGTGGTTGAAGGAAAATTCCTGGCCCGGAGCCACAACAATGCCGTAAAAATTCGAGGCCGAGCGGGCAATGTTGTGCTTGCGCTCGTCGGTCGAGCCGAAGAACCAGGTCGTGCTTTCGCTGACCAGCTCGGTGATGCCCAGCTCGGCCGCCGTCACCCCGGAATGGACCACCGGCGTCACGTCCTGGAGGACGAAGGGCAGGGACCGGTTGGAGGTGGTCACCTGCTGCATAAACTGGGCCACGGTTGCCTCTACGTCCAGCGCCCGGCCGTTGACGTGCGGTTCGACCAACACCAGTTCGCGGGTGAAGTCGTCGAAGTAAAAGCGGGCGTTCTCCGGGGAGCGCCGCAGCGCCTGTTCATAGGGGGCCAGCCAGGCTCGCAGGGCGTTCTCGTCCAGGAACACCTCGTAACTGGCCTGTCCCTGGGCGTCCTCGCTGACCTCAATCCGGATCCAGCGGACCAATTCGTCAATTGAAACGGTCACCCGGTCCAGGTCCACCCCGGCCAGCGGCTCGTTGAGGTAGAGGGTCATCGGGCCGCTGATGATATTTTGGATTTCGCCGGCCACGGCGCTGGTGTCCTGCACCCGAGGGACGGTTTCGTGGATGAGGAGCTGTACCCGGGCGCCGCGCAAACCATTGATGGGAACCAGGAGCCGGGTGCGCGTATCGGCTACGTCCAGGCTCCGGCCAACCTGAGCCGGCGCAAAGCTGACCCGGTTGCCGTCAAATCCCAGGCTGGCGTCGGCCGCCGGCCGGTTAATTTCGGCGGCGACGGCGGCAATAGCCTGGTCAAGCTGGCCTTCGTCAAAGACCAGGATGGGTGCTACCTGGTGGCCATAATACCAACTGTCGAACTGGGTACGCAACCGGGCCAGGGGGCCGCCTGCCCGGCCGACCTGGTAGGCGGCCTGGACGGAGGTCTCGGCGTCGAAGTAAATGCCCAGTTCGGCCGGCGCCCGCCGCCACTCCTGGCCACTCTTAGGATCCGTCAGGACGATAGATTTTTCCTGGGAATAGGGGAAGGCTCCGTTCAACGCCTGGCGCGCCTCGGCCTGGGTCATACCGCTCAGGTCCACCCCCCAGACGACGACGCCAGTATAGATACGGCCGGCGTGCCGCTGCTGGTAGAAAGCCAGAGCCAGGGTCGTCACGAGGATGGCGACGACCACGGCCGTGACCGGTGTAACCATAAACCAGCTCAACTTACGAGCGGTCACCAAAGGGGGCTGGGAAACAGGTGTGCTTGTCGCTTGCATAACTTTTACGCCCTCACGCCGCCTAGTGTAACATAATTAACCGGCCGGTGTTGTGATCGCGATCACAACGGCGAGCACGCTCACCATGTGAGCACGCTCACTGTTGTGAGCACGCTCATTGTTTAGCTTCGCTCCAGACGGTTTCAAACTCCTCGACAAAAAAGCTGGCAAAGGCCGGATCATGGACGACGAGGACGTTTTCGTCGTTGCTGTCGTTGGCGCTGCCGGTGAAATTAAAGGAGCCAAAGATGACGATGCTCTGGTCCAGGATGATCACTTTGTGGTGCAGGAAGTAGGAATTGCCGTCCTGGCGGACCTGCAAGTTGTCCAGTCCGGCCGAATTCATGGTCGGGTAATAGCTGAACTCGGTGTCCGAGCCGGTGGTCTCAAAAACGCCGCGCACGTTGACGCCGGCTTCAGCCCGTTCCAGCATAGCCTCGCCGATATCCTCGTGGGTAAAGGAGAAGGCCAGAAAGAGAATTTCTTCCTGGGCTCCAGACACCAGGTCGGCCAGGATAGGAGCCACCTCTTTCTCGGAAGCAAAGTAATTTTCCAGGTGAACGCCATCAATGGTCAGGACTTCATTGGGCGTGGCGTCTTGCGACCGGGGGCCAAAGCCGCCGTCTACGACCATCTCGTTCATTTCGGCCGTGTAGTTGGCGGCCAGCTCGGGTGAGTCAAAGCGGACGATGTTGTTGTTATGGCAATAAACGTCGTTGCCGGCAAAGTTCATGGAGCCCATCCAGACGACCTGTTGGTCAATGACGACAAACTTATTGTGCATCAGCGCCGAACGCTCGTCTTCGACCACGTCAATCCCACTGTCACGCAACTGGTCAATCGTCGGCAGGTCGGCGTTATCGGTGTCGGTAACCACCCGCACCAGGACGCCCCGGCCGGCCAGCTCGATCAGGGCCTCGACCATCGGCTCGGAATCAAAGTCAAAGGCGGCCACGTCCACCAGGGACTGGGCCTGGCGTATGTCCTCGGCAATAATCTCGTCCGGCCCGCCGCTGCGCTCTTCTTCAGGCGGGCAGGTCGGATCGGTAAAATAAATTTCGTACCAGTCGCCGGCCGCGCCGGTAACCGCGCCTCCACCGGCCGGGGTGACGTCTTCAGTCGTGACGGCCGGTTCGCCATTTTCTGTGCCTTCAAAAAAATCAATGCCGGTCAAGAAGCGCAGGCCGGCCAGGCAGACAATGAGAACAATTGCGCCGATACCGACGAGATACTGGCTCTCATTCTTCCGAGTGGTGCGTCTCCGTTTGGTCATAACTCCTCGTAAATAGCTATCAGCTTTTAGCTATTGGCTTTCAGCTTCGGCGTTTTGGTCGTTCGTGGTTGGGTCAGCCTGCGCGGTTTGCCCTGAATCGCCTGTCTGGTTACTCTCATCTTCGCCAATGATGTTCATTAATTGGTCAAAAAGCGCCCGGCTGTCCTGGTTGTGGCGGGCCAGGGCCAGGCTGGCGGCGCGGGCAACCCGGGCTGGCGGCAGCGGCGGCTCGATGCTTTGTAGGGCATTAACAAATTCCTGCCACAGGCTGGCCGCTTCTTCCTGGCTGGCCCGCTGCGCCGTCTCGACCAGCCGGTTAATCTGCCGCATCACTGCGCCTACGGCCTGGGTCTGCTGGTCCATCAGGACCTCAGCTTCTTCGTCACTCATCCCGGCCGTTCGTTCGGCCGCTTCCTTGACCCGGGCCAGGCCCCAGTCGAGTAGCCGGCCGCCCTGGTCGTCGGTCAGGGCATCGCGCAGGCTGCTGTTCTCCATCAGCCGCTCCCCAGCCCGCCGGTGGCGCTTTCGTATTTCTCGTCCTGGCGAAGTACGTTCTCTCGTTGCCTGCTCGCTCATAGCTAACGTCCTTGCTGGCCGGTATTCCAAATAAAACCGGCCGCCGCTTCATTATTCAATCAAGCTGCCGATTCGTCAACTAACGCAACGCGCACCGCGTAGATCTAATCTCCAATCTCTAATCTCTATTCTCTATTCTCCAATCTCCACCTCCAACCGCACATGGTCCCGGCCGTCCTCCGTCAGAATCCGCTCGCCGGTCAGGGGATCGTACAGGCCAAAGAGGGCGGCCGCCGGCTGGCGGCCGGCCGGGAGGGGCAGGCGGTGCTGCTGCAAGAAGCGGTCGCCGGGATAGAGCGAGGTGACGTCCACCCACAGGCCGTCGTCGCCGACCAGGAAATTGCCGGCCGCATCCACGAGCTGGGCAAAGACGACTAGGCGCGGCCCGGCGTAGACGCCCGGCGGCGGTGGGTTGCTGATGAGGGGCACGGGTGGCAGTTCCAGCGGCCGGCCGACCTCCCAGGCCAGCGCCAGCGTTTGCCCTTCAGGGTCATACGTGGCCGCCAGCGAGCAAAGCCCGTTGCGGAAACAAACCCGCAAACCCGCGCGTTCCCCGGGTGGCTCGCCGGAGACGTTGACCAGCGACAGGCGGTAGCCGCCGGCCGCTTCCCCCGGAACTGGCACGTAAAACGGCTCGTAGAGCGTCTCAACCACCGGGTAGCCGTGGAAATTGAGCGCCGGCGCGCCCTCGACCGCCAGCAAAATGGCCCGCTCCGGGTTGTACCAGCGCGGCCGGACCGGCGCCGGCCGGTCCAGGTCCAGCTCCAGCGCCAGCTTATCCCAGGGGCCGGCCAGCAGGCTGGTCACGCCGAAGTTGACCAGTTCCGGGCGTTCGTTCAAATAGTGGGCCAGCTCTTTGACGTCGGCCCGGTAGAGAAAGCGGGTCATGCCCCGGTTGGGCCATTCCCGGAAATAGTCAGGCAGGTCGCGCCAGGCAATGGAAGCCAGCAACAACAGGCCCAGGCCGGCCGGCAGCAGCCGGCCGCGCTGCCCGGCCAGCCCCTGGCTGTGTCCGGCCAGCCTTTGGCTGCGCCCGGCCAGCCACCGGCCAAGGGGCAGCACCGGCAGGGCGGCCAGGATGTAAATCGCCGGCTGGGCCAGGATGGTGTGGCTCAGGCTGGCCGCCGGGACGCTGAGGAAGCCGGGCGTGATCCCGGCCAGCCACCACAGCAGCAGAAACACGGCCGCCCGGGAGAGGGCCGGCGAAGGGGCCTGGCGCGCCGTCCTGGCCAGGAATGCCGGCCCACGCCCCGCTTTGTAAACAGCCCGCAACGATGGGCGCAGGGCATACCAGGCGGCCACGGCCAGGCCGCTCCAGAAAAAGAACGCCCCAACCGGCCCAAAAACCGGCCGGAAAGGGATGTTGTACAGCCACTCGTCGTCCCCGTCACTGTGGACCATGTTGAGGGTGCGGACTGTGTTCTCCAGCAGCGGGCCAACGTTGCCGTCCAAGGCCTCCAGCAGCGGCCGGCCGACCTCGTTGACCCGCGCCTCCGATTCCGGCTGCTGGCCCAGGGTGAGCGCCAGGGGCAGAGCCAGCCCGGCCGCCAGGAGGAACATAATAGCCAGGCCCCGCCAGCACCGCCGGAAAAGCGGCCGTTCAAACAAGGCCAGGTAAAGGCCAAAAGCCAGCAAAATGAGCGGTACGCCCCGGGAGGCAAAGTAGGTGTAAAAACCTACCCCCAGGCCCAGGCCGGCCAGAAGAAAATAGCCAAACCCCGCAGGTTGGGGCACGAAGCGTGCCCGGAGCACGAAGCGTGCTCTGGGAAACCTGCGGGGTTTTAGCAACCTGTGGGGTTTTTCCAGGCCCCGCCAGAAGGCATAAAAAGCCGCCAGCATAAAGACCGGCGTGCTGATGTGGCGGATGCCAAAGCGGGAGTACATCAGCGACCAGAAGCTCAAGGCCAGTCCGGCCGCGGCCAGCCAGCCCACCGGCCGGCCGAAGAGCCGCGTCGCCACCTGGGCCGTGAGAGGGACGGTCAACGTACCCAGGATGGCCGAGAGCAGGCGAATGCCCAATGCGCCGGGACCAAAAATGGCCAGCAGCCCGGCCGCGGCCAGGTGGTATAGTGCTTCGTGGCCGGAGGCGTCGGGGTAATAGACGGCCAGGTCGCCGTCCAGCGCTTTTTGGGAAATCACCAGCGCTTCAATCAACTCGTCGTCGCGCCACCCTGGCGGCACCTCGTCTAGCCGCCAGACCCGCAGGCCAAAGGCCAGCAGGGTGAGCAAGACCAAGCCCCAGCGGGAGCCGGCCAGGCCAAAGCGCCCGTTCAAGGCCGGCCGCCGCTTCAGGGGACCACCTGCACCGGCGGCAACTGCAGGGCATCCCCAACGGCCGCGCCGTTGACCAGGACCGGCAAGCGCCGCTCGTCCGGCCGGGTGTAAACGCCAACCGACAAGGCGTAGTCGCCCGGCGGCAGCCCGGCCGGTAAGAACAGGCGGTGCAACTGGATAAAGACGTCGCCAGGGACCCAGAAATAACTGGGGGCGTCCAGCCGGTCTTCCTGGGCCACAAGGCCGGCCGGCCCCAGGAGGTGGGTGAAGATAACTGCCTCGTCCAGGGGTTGTTGTACCCGCCACAGGGTGGCCAGGCGCACTTCGCCGCCTGGGGATATGGCCGGGGTTTGCAAATCGTAGCCCAGCCACTCCACAGCCTGGCCCAGCGGGATGGGGGCGGCGGCTCCGGCCGGGCTGGCCGGCTGGCCGGCGAACTGCTCCCGCCACTGGGCCAGCAGCGCCGGGCCGTTAGCCTGGTAGACGAGCAGCGGCCGGTCCAGGTCAGTGGGCTGCATGGGGAGGGTGTCAACCAACCGGCCGGTAAAATAGCCGGCCAGGGCCGGGTCCAGGGCAGCAAAACCGGTGAAGACGAGGGTACTCTGAGCGCTACCCATTGGCAGCAGCAGGCTGCCCTGGCCGTTGAACCAGCGCAGGCTGACGGCCGGGTTGTCCAGCGCCAGTTGGGCGACGGCCGGGCTGTGGAAGCGGCCGGGGGTAGTGGTCGAGATGGCCGCCGCGCCCGGACCGTTGTCGTTCAGGTAGCGCAGGGCCGTCACCAGCGCCGTTTCGTACTGCACCCGGACCTCCGGCTCGTTGGCCCAGGTCACAAAATAATCCCACGCCGTCTGAACGAAAAGGGCGATAAACAACGCCAGCAGCACGAGCCACCGGACCCGGGGGATGAGCGGATATTTCCTGTTCTTATCCTCTAATCCCAGGGATGGGCCTTGCCCATCCTCGATCCCCGCCAAAAAAGGATTCTCCAGCAGCAACGCCAGGGCCAGGGCCGGAAAGAGATAGAGGACCGGCTGCAGGCCGATCAGCCGCGTTGTGCTCAGCTCCGGGCCGGTCACCAGGGACGGTAGCCAGCCGGCCGCCAGCCAGACTAAAGCAAAAAAGGTAGCGGCTGGCGTTCCCGGCCGGAGGTTCGCCGGCCGGGAACGCCAGCCGGGCGCCATCTGCCAAAGGGCCAGGACCAGGCCGGCGTAAAAGAGCAATCCCAAGGCCAGGGGTAAAACGGGCCGGCCGGCAATGTTGTAGCGCCACTGGTGATCCCCCTCGAAAGTCAGGAGTTGCAGGCCGGCCAGGACGTTGGTCCACAGCGGCCGGAAATCCCCCTGGCCGGCGGCCTCTAGCGGCTGGCTGAGCTGGTCCAGGCGCGCCTCGGCCTCCGGGTGGGCGGCCAGGTAGCCGAAGAGCGGCCAGGCCACGCCGGCCGCTACCAGCAACATCAGTACCACGCCCGGCCAGGCGCGGGCCAGCAGCCGCCGGTCCCGCAGCGCCAGGTAAAAGAGCTGGGCCGGGAAAATGAGCCACAGCAAGCGCGCCGGGAAGTAGGTATAAAAGGTGGCCCCCAGGAGAACGCCGGCCGCCAGGAAGGAGAGCAGCGGCGACCAGGCAAACCCCGCAGGTTTCTGAGGGCACACTTCGTGCCCCAACCTGCGGGGTTTCTCTAGTTTTCTCAGGCCACGCCAGAAGAAATAAACAGCCAGGACAAAAAGGGCCGGCAGCGTCACCGAGCGCAGGGCTTGCCGGCCGGTCATCACCCCCCAAAAACTGGTGGCCAGGCCGGCGGCCGAAAAAAGGGCCACCTGGTGGCCGAAGGTCAGCCGGGTCCAGGCGTACGTACCGGCCAGCAACACCAGGCTGAAATAGACGGCCGCCAACCGGCCGGCCAGGTAGGTCGGGCCGAGAAAGGCCATCAACCCGGCCGTGGTGTAATCAAACAGGGGTTCGCGGCCGTAGCCGACGGTAAAGTAAATGGGGCGAACGCCGTTGACCACCCCCCAGGCGTCCAGGCCGTGGTCGGCTTCGTCGTGGGTCAATCCGGGTGGGACCTGGTCCAGGCGGGCCAGGCGCAACAGGGCGGCCGCCAGCAAAATCACCAGCAGCCAGGCATACCGTCTCCTCATGGCGGGGGATGATACCCTAACCTCCCGGAGGTTCAAGCGGTGGTCGTCGGGCCGCCCGGCGCAACCGCCAACCTCCGGCAGGTTCACCAAAAGAAAAACGCCACGCCTGGCGGGCAGGCGTGGCGTCCGGTGGTGCAAAAAATGTCTTAAGCCAGCGCTTGCTTGGCAACGTCTGCCAGGCTGGCAAAGGCTACCTGGTCTCGGGCAGCGATGTCGGCCATAACTTTGCGGTCTAGTTGGACATTGGCGATCTTCAGGCCGTGGATCAACTGGCTGTAGGACAGGCCGTTGGCCCGGCTGGCCGCGTTAATCCGGGCAATCCACAGGCGGCGCAAATCGCGGCGCCGGTTGCGACGGTCGCGATAAGCGTACGAGTACGATTTCATCATGGCCTCGTTGGAGCGGCGGAAGAGCCGGCCGCGCGTCCCCCACTGGCCCTTGACCATGTTAATGATTTTCTTGTGACGGCGGCGTGTTACCGTCCCACCTTTTACGCGCATTTCTTTTTACCTCACACTTTATCAAGAACGGAGCACAAAACTTTTGTGCTCTATTCTTTATCTGGGCGGATTGGCCTTATATTGCCTCATGTAGGGGACGAGGCGCTTGATGCGCCGCTTGGCGCCCGGAGCAGTTACTTCCAGGTTTTGCCGCAGCAAGAACTTAACACGCTGCGACTTTCGGCGGCGCAGGTGGCTCTTGCCACCCTGAACGCGCAAAATTTTGCCGTTTTTGGTCATACGAAACCGCTTGGCGGCCGCCTTGTAGGTCTTTAGCTTATACTTTGCCATAATAATTATTCCTTTCTTGACGCAAAGGCGAGACAGGCCATCGAGGAGCCAACTCCTGCCTCTCTCACCCTACCTTTTTTCTGTTTAAAGTGGAGCTTAACTAACTGGGGAGAGCAGCATCACCATAGACCAACCTTCCAGGTTTGGTCTTTGCTCTACTGTCGCCACGTCTTCCAGATCTCTGGCGACGCTCTCCATCATTTCCCGACCTAGCTCCGGGTAGGTAATTTCCCGCCCCTTAAATTTTACCACCACTTTCACCTTTTTGCCTTCTTGCAGCCATTCGCGGGCGCGGCGGACGTTCAATTCCCGGTGAAATTCGGCAATTTTGGGGCTGAGTTTAATTGTTTTAATTTCGACCTGCTTTTGATGTTTGCGGGCCTCACGTTCACGGCGAGTCTTTTCGTAAATAAACTTCCCGTAATCCATCACCCGGACAACAGGTGGCCTGGCGTTAGGGGCCACTTCCACCAGATCGAGCCCGGCCTGTCTCGCCAGTTCAAGTGCTTGTTGAATTGGTACGACACCATGGTTGGTGCCCTTATCGTCAATGAGCCGGACCTCTCGAGCGCGTATCCGGTTGTTGATTTGATAATTTATTGTGTTCGTGTTGATAGATTACCTCTCTCCTAAACGTGAACCGCCTAAACAACAAAAAGCATCCGGCTGTCGAGCCGGATTGCCTGCACATGATAGCACAAGCCAGGAGGAGCGTCAATAATAATCCCCCTTGAATGACCCAACCTCCCGGAGGTTAGCAGTTGCGTCGGGCAGCCCGACGACCACCGCTTAAACCTCCGGGAGGTTTCTCCTCACAACACCAGGTTTAAGATAATCAACAGGAGAAACATGGCTACGGCCAGGATAAAGACACGGCGCAGGTCCCGGAGGACGTAGGCGTACGCCTCCCGTAGCTCCTCCTCATGAGACGGCGCCGGCCTGGCTGGCACAACGACTGCTGCTGTTTCCTCGACAGGCGGCCGGCGAACGCGGCGAACTTTCTTAGCCATCAGGTGATCCTGTGGTCGCCAGGTCGGCAAAAATGACGATGCGCTTGTTATTTACCAGGTACGGATAACAGGAAATGAGCGTGGCGCTGGAGTAGGACGTGGGGTCCATCACCCCTACTTCGGTTGGCTCGACTACCTGGACTTCACGAACGACGTAAATGTAATCCTGGCGCTCGGTGGAAATAATAATTTCGTCGCCTGGCGTTAGTTCGTCCAGGTGGCGAAAGATTTCGCCAAAGATGTCGTTGTGGGCCGACAAAACCAGGTTGCCCGGCCGGCCGGGCAGCGCCGAGCCGATGTGTTGGCCCACGCCCTTTTTCAGTTGCTCCCAGTCGTCGCCCTGGACGATAGGCTTGTCTATGTTAATAGCCGGAATCTGGATGCGGCGGGCCTGTTCCGGGCCGGGCGTAGGAATCGGCGGTGGCACGTAGGCGTTGACGAGGGGCAGCAAATGCTCGGGGATATTGCCCGATTCGCCAGGGATAGCCCGGCCGTCAATGCGCTTGTGGCCGCCAGGTAAGACCACCACGTCAATGACCGGCGTTGGCGTGGCCGTTGGCAAAGCCACGCTGGCGCTCTGCGCCTCTTGCACCTGGGCAATCTCCTGGTTTAACTGGCGGTAGCCCCCCCAGACCATAAAACCGATGACGAGCAGCCCGGTGACGGCCACAATTTCGACGAACAGCAACAGTTTATTGGCCACCCAGCCCCACTGGACCGGCTCTTCCCCGGCTGGCCGGCCGGCTTCGGTGCGCTCCTGGGCGCCATTGCCGCTGTCCAGGGAGTAACGTTGGAGTGCTCCCGTTGGCATGGCCTCCGGCCGGAATAGGGGGGGTGTAGGCTCAGGCGGCGGCAGCCCGGCCACGTCCACCAGCCGGCCTTCCCGCTTCATCCGCAGCAACCGCAAGCGGCGTTCAGCCCGCTTCTTGCGGTATAGCAGTTCTTCCAGTTCCTCAACCGTCAATTCCTCGACGAAACCCTTATCCCTCATTCTATTGTAATAGTACAACAAATACCCGGTTATTGGCAAAAGCTCACGGAAGTTGGCGATTGCGCCGGGCGGCCCGGCGACCATCGCTTGAACTTCCGGGAGGTTCCTGGCCTATTTGGTGGCGTAATAAAAGTAGCTCTGCCACTCCCGCCCGGCCGAGCCATCCTGTTGCACCGCTACCAGCCGGCCCTGGCTGGCCCGCACCGCTTTCACCACCTCGGCCGGCAGAACGCCATGCATCTCAAATTGGGGTTTGGCGCCGGCCGGCGGCCGGCGGCCGCGCAGCCGCCCAAGGAGTTGGGCCAGGCGTATTGGAGGGTCAGCCGTTGGGAAGGCCCTTGGCCTGGTCGCTGGCTCCTCTGCCGGACCCAGCACAGTGACGGGCAGCACCGGCCCCTGATTGCCCTTATCACTAAACCAGGCAACCTGCTCCTGGACCAGGTCCAGTTCCAGCCGGTAACGGCCCCCTGTATGGGGAGCTGTTATAGTCAGAACGACTTCGACCGCTTCGCCTGGCTGTAATGTGACCGGAAGCGGGGTCCGGCCGTCGTCAAGCTGTATGGTGCGGCCATTCTCGTCAAGCCAATGATTCCCCAGCGTGACGGCCGGCCGGCCGCCGGGGGTCTCTTCAATAGACCAGGTGGACCGGCTGGCGTTATGAACGCGTACGGCCAGGTCGCGCTGTTCGTTCGCCTGGAGTTCTAACGCCGTTTCGGCCGTCACCAGGGAGGCAACAAAACGGCCGGATGGTTGCAGTAGCCCGGCTATTGCTTCTGGGCCCGTCCCTACCACTGAGGCCGGACCGGCCGGCACCTGGAAGGCGACCAGCCCGTCGGGCTTTACCAGGCGCAGAAACTCAGCCATGTACTTTTTGCTATAGGCCGGAGCCATATGCTGCAGTACGATCCGCGAGTAAATGAAGTCAAAGGTGTTGTCGGCAAAGCGGGCCAGGTCTTCCGCCTGGTTCAGGTGGTAGACGACCCGCGACGGCTTTTCGTTGAGCCGGTTGGCCAGGTCAATCATGGAGGCGGCAATATCAACGCCGTGGCATTCCTGGAAATGATTGCCCAAGGCCTGGGTCAGCCGGCCGACTCCACAGCCAAAGTCAAGGGCTTTGCCGAAAGTTAAGGAGAAGCCCAGGAGGCGGATCTCCTCCAGGATGCACTCAATTTCTGCCTTACCGGAAGCCAGGAACTGCTGTAAGTCCCACCGGCCCCCTTCGGCGTCCGGGCTGGTTAGAATGGCCCACAATGGATCAACTTCACCCAGCCTGTTCCACGTTTCTTTTAGCGTTTCAAAACTCATATCAATGAAAAGGCACCGAATTATTCCAGGCTAACGCGCAATGGTACAACAATTGCCTGGTCGCCGGCAACGGCGCCGCCGGCCGCCAGGGCAGGCAGGCGAGCGCCGGAGGCGCGGTCGTAGATGCCGACGGCCGTTTCATAAATACCGGGCGCTGTTTCCAGAGGGACGTACACTGGATGAAGCTGAAGGATCACATCGCCCGGCTGCCAGCCCCACGACGGCGCGTCCAGGGCGTCTCGTTGGGCCACGATGTTTCCGGCCGGATCGTATACGTGAGTGAAAAAAACGACCTCAGTCTCAAAGGCCGGCGGCACGCGCGGCCCCACCCGCGCCGGATCTACCACCCGCCAGGCCGTCAGCAATTCGGCCGTTTCTCCCGGCCGGACGTTTTCGGCCAGCCAGCGCCCCCCGATCAGGTAAACGGCATCGCCAAAGTTCATGGCCCCGGCCGGCGCACTGGCTGGCCCGGCTGGTAACCACCCGCCCTCCACCTGCAACTGGTACAGGGTGAAGGCCGGGTCCAGGTCATCCGGCCGCAGGGACACCGTTTGCAGCGGCCGGGCCAGACGAGCCAGAGCCGGGTGGAGCGGCGTGGCGGAAGACACAACGGCCAGGGACGGTTGCCCACCGGGGAAGAGCAGAGCGTAGCGGGCGTCCACCCAACGCAAGCCGGCCGTCTGCCCGGAGAGCAAGACACGGGCAATGGACGGATCGTGCGCCGCACCAGGATAGACCGAGGAGACCACGACGGGGCCGTCCCGGGCCTCGGCCACCAAGGTGGCCAGCGCCTCCACCAGGGTGTGCTGGTAGGCGGCGCGTACCTCGGGAGAGTGGCCCCAGCGCACAAAGTAATCCCGGGCCGTGCCCCAGCCGACCCAGGCCAGCCAGCCGCCCAGGAGCAGGCCAACAACCAGGCGAGCCAGCGCCGGTCGCTGAAGACCGGCGCGGCGTTCCAGCCAACGGGCCAGGACGACAAAACCCACAGCCGGCAGCAGGTAAGTGGCCGACAGCGCGCCCAGGTTGCGGGTGGTGTTGGCCGTGGGGCCGGTGAGCAGCGAGGGAATGATACCCACGCCAAACCAGAGCAACAGAAACGCATAAGCCGGTCGGCGCCAGCGCCCCAGGCAAACCACCAGGCCACAGAGAAAAAACAGCGCCGTCACCTGGTCCAGCACTGGCCGGCCAGGGATGTTGTAGGCCAGAAACTGGTCGCCAAAGCCGGGAACAACAAAGGCCAGCGCCGCCCGGCCGGCGTTATTCAACAGCGGAGCCAGGTCGCCCTGGGCCAGGCTGAGCAGCGGGCCGTCTAACATCTGCAGGCGTGTCTCTGCTTCCGGGTGGGCCTGCACGTAGGCAAACATAGGCACGGTCAGCAGCCAGGCCGCGATTACGCCGGCCACCACCGGCCGCCAGACCCGGCCGAAGAGCGGCCGGTGGGCCAGCGCCAGGTAAAGGAGAAACAGCGGGAACAGCAGCCACCAGATGCGGGCGGCCAGGTAGGTGTGCAGCGCGGCGGCCAGGCAGAGGGCCAGACCGGCCACCGCCCCCCAGACCGGGCGCGCCCAACCGGGAGGTGCATGACGGCCGGCCCGGCAGAGAAGCGCCCAGAAGAAAAGAACCGACCCGGCAACCAGGAAAGGCAACGCGCCAGCCCGCAGCGCCTGGCGGCTGCTGGCCAGCGGCCAGAAAGAGAGAGCCAGGAGGGCGGCGCCCAGCAGGGCAGTGGCCGGGTCCAACGCCCGGCGCGCCCAACGATACGTGGCGGCTATAGCCAGCAGGCCAAAGAAAACGTTGACCAGTCGCAAGGCCAAAAGGCGCTCGCCCAGCAGGGCCATATTGCCGGCGACCAGGTAATTGTAGAGCGGCTCGCTGCCGTAATTGAGCGGAAAGTAAAAGAGCAGCACCCCGTCCAGGACGTTCATGGCGTCGCGGCCGTGGTTGGCTTCGTCGTGGGTCAGGCCAGGCGGAATTTCGGTCAACTGGTAGGTGCGCCAGGCAAAAGCCAGGAGCAGGACCAGCAGAACAGGCAGATATTTTTTCACCTACCGCTTCTCGGCTACGGCAAAGAGTTCACGCTCAAAAAACCAGCGGAAGGGGGGAACGTTAAAAACAATAAAACGGAGCCCGGCCATCATCAAGTTTTCCTCTCGCTGCTGAGGCGGGCTGTCTAGCCAGACTTTGCTCTTGAAGCCGGCGGCTCGTAAGGCCCGGCGCATGCTACGCATATCCTGCTCGTTGACGTGGACGTCCTGGTTCACAGGAATGATAGCCCGGGGGTCTTTGGGGTAATTCTTGCCCTGGCCCAGCAGGCGGCGGAAAAAGCGGACGGCCGGGTAGGCGTAGGCGTCGTACCAGCGGTTGGGCGCGGTGTGAACGATAAAGCGGCCGTCCGGCTTGAGTACCCGCCGCACTTCCAGCATGGCCTGGTGCAGCTCCCAGGGATAAAGGTGTTCGACCACGTCGAACATCAACACCCGGTCGAAAGCGCCATTGGGAAAAGGCAGACGCTTGGCGTCGCCCCGGCAAACGCCAGCTACGCCCCGGCCCTGGTTGGACTCCCGCTCCTGGTGAATCACGTCGCGAGTCATCAAGGTGGCTACCTCGGAATAGTCAATCCCGTAAGCCTCAATTCCCAGGCGCAGGCAGTGGCGGACGATTTCACCCCGGCCGCAGCCCACGTCGAGCAGGCGCATACCCGGCCGGACGTCGGCGACGGCAAAGGCGTCTTTCAACCGCCGGGACAGGTGCCGCCCTTCCGATTCCAGGAAGATGTCGTACCCTTCACAGGCGGTGAGGAAATATTCTTCCGTATAAAGTGTCGAAGGAAGGGATTTTTGCTCCTCACTTTCCATAGTTGCCGGGCATTATAAAACAGCGGCTCGCCTACGCCAAACCCCGCAGGTTTCTGAGGGCACGCTTCGTGCCCCAACCTGCGGGGTTTTCTCTACCCAGTCTGTACAACTTTTTCTGTTATACTGCGTAAAGAGTGGCAAAAGTGTCGGGAGATGAAATACCAGGGCTTCGATGAGGAACAACGCTGGCTGGAACAGGCCAGACGTGGTGATAAAGAAGCGTTCGGCAAATTGATTGAAGCGTACCAGACGCCAGTCTTTAACCTGGCGTACCGGATGTTAGGGAATGCGGCCGAGGCGGAACAGGCAGCGCAAGAAGCTTTTATTCGCGCTTACCTGAGGTTAGAAAGCTACGACCCGTCCCAAAAATTCAGTACCTGGATGCTCTCTATTGCCTCGAACTACTGTATTGACCAGTTACGTAAGCGGCGGGCGCAGTTCCTGTCCCTGGACGAGCCGTTGCCGCCACATCCGGCGCTTATGTCTGAACGATCAACCGGGCCTGAGGCCCACGCCATGGATAACGAACAACAGGAACTGGTGCAGCAATTGCTGGCTGCGCTGGAGCCGGAGTACCGGCAGGCCGTTGTTCTGCGCTATTGGTACGACATGTCTTACGAGGAAATTGCCGCCGTGATGCAGACGACGGTCAGCGCTATCAAATCACGTCTTTTCCGAGCCCGCCGTGAGCTAGCCGAGGCGGGCCTGCAACTGGGAATTACCCAGGAAACCGCCGAAGCGTACGCCTGATCAGGAGAGAATGAGATAAGTGATGGAACACAACGAAATTTATCTGCTGATGATGGAGGCCCTGGACGGCGAGCTTGGTGAGCCAGAACGCCGGGAAATGGCGGCTCACCTGCACCACTGTACTCGATGCGCACGAGAGTGGCAGGCGATCCAGGCCATCCATACCCTCTTCCAACAAACGCCGGCCCTCAGCCCGGCGGCCGGTTTCACCCAGCGGACGTTGGCCCGCCTGCCCAACCGGCGCTACCGGCTGTGGGCCATCAGTGCCATTTATGGCCTGCTGCTGGTGAGCGGCCTGGCCCCCCTGTTGGTAGTGGCCTGGCTTATCAGCCTGTTGGCCCCCGCCCTGGCCCAGCCGGCCTTTGTCCGCAGCCTGATCCAGGCGGCCGGGCAGGTGGCCCGCATTATTCAGGCCATCCTGGGCGCTTTCTGGCAGGGGTTGGGCAGCCTGGGCGAACTCGTCGGGCAGCAGCCGGCCGTGTTGGGCTGGCTGCTCGTCATGCTGGGCCTGGTCTTTTTGTGGAGTGGCGTCTACAGCCAGCTCACCGGCCAGGTTAAGGTAGAGTAAGGAGTTGGAGTTAGAGTAATCACTCTAACCCTCACTCTCGCTCTGGCTTATAGGAGAGTAGAATATGAAACGATTGGCTATTATCTTACCGCTACTGCTCGTGCTACTGTTGCTTCTACCGGCCGGCACAGCCCTGGCTGGCACCCACTTTGACCGGATTATTAAGTCGGGCGAAAGTGTTGATGAAGACATCACCATTACCGGCGGCCGCCTGGTTGTCGAGGAAGGGGCCACCGTTAATGGGGAGGTCGTCATTTTTGGCGGCACGGCCGAGGTGGCCGGGACCATTAACGGCAACGTTTCCATTTTTGGCGGGTCAACCGAGCTATCCGGCCAGGTGAATGGCGACCTGGTGGTTTTTGGCGGCGACCTGACCGTGAATACGGCCGCCGGGGTGGACGGCGAGTGCGTCCTCCTTGGCGGCAGCCTGGAGGGCGATGGGCAATCCGGCATTACCTGCACCGAGTCTTCCGGCTGGCCGGATTTTGTTAAGGTTCCCTCCCCTCCGTTAGCGCCAAAACCGCCAGTGCCACCGCACATCCCGCCGGTACGCGTGGCTTACGAGGGTGGCTTCCTGGATCAGGTGGGCCAGGTGGCCGGCCGCAGCCTGATCCTGGGACTGTTGGCCCTGGTTATGGCCGCTCTGCTGCCGGGTCATCTGGCCCAGGTCAGTGACGTCGTCCGGCGCAAGCCGGTGGCCAGTGGCACGGTGGGCTTGCTGACGGCCGTGGCCGGGCCTTCCCTTATCGCCTTGCTGGCGGTCCTGTCGGGGCTGTTGTCGCTGATCTGCGTCGGCATCCTGGGCTTCCCCATCGTCATCGTCCTCAGCGTCATCCTGGGGGCGGCCCTGCTGGTGGGTTGGGTGGCCGTCGGCAACCTCCTGGGCGAGCGGCTCGCCGTGGCTATGAACCTGACCAACCGGACGTTGCCCGTAACGGCCGCCCTGGGCACGGCCGTCCTGACGCTGGCGACAGGCTTCTTGAGCCTGCTGCCCTTCTGGCTGGGTGGCTGGTTATGGGCATTGGCCGCCTTTGTCCTGGCCTGCGCCGGCCTGGGCGCTGTGGCCCTGACCAAGTTTGGCAGCCGGCCGTACCCCCTCACAGTCAAAGTCATTGAGTAATTGGTCATTGAGTAATTGGTAATTACTCAATGACCAATCTCCAATCTCTAATCTCTAATCTCCAATTAAGCCTACGACAGCGCCTTGCCTTCCGTCTTGGCGGCTATTTGCCCATAGAGGTGGGCCTGCGCCAGGAGAACCCACAACGTGCCCGCCAGGCCAATAACCAACGGGCCGCAGATCGTGATAATGGAGATGCCGATAAGAAACTGCAGCACAAAGCTGGCGGCAAGGTAGGCCACAATCGTTAATAAAATATCCCCAATATTATTGCGGACAATGGCCATGATCTCGCCAAAACGAAACAGAGAGCCAAACTCGCCGGTCCGGGCATATTGGATGAAAACGGCCGGGGCCACCAGATACAGAACGATCACAAATAACAATAAGAGGCAGAAAGTGACCGCCCAGGCCACAAAACCGGCGCTCACCAGGATCGCGGCTATTTCCTCACTGCCAGTACCTCCGCCAATAAAGGCTGGCAACAGGAAAACCGCAAAACCCGCGCAGTAAAGCAGCCACAGCGGCAGGGTATAGACAAGGAAAGCAATCCCTACCCACAGGCCGTCCATAAACAACTGGCCCCAATCCTGCCATTCCGGTAGTGGCTTCTCCACCCCTTTCATCACGTTGCGGGTCACTGCAATCTGGTAGCCAATAAGCAATGGAATGGGGATGATGAAGAAACCGGCGAGCAGGAAAATGATTGAACCGATGGTGATCTTCCCTACCCAACCTTCGTCCTCCCGGATAAAAGAGTAAGCTTTGCCAAAGTCCATATTTCCCTCCAAAAATCTAGGTGTACGCCTTAACTATATCCATTGCCCCTCCTTATTACTCTGGATTAGTTCAAAGCAGAAAGGCTCCACCCGCGTTGCTGACGAGTGGAGCCCTGGCTACCATTTACAAACAACCCCCGCAGTTCCTGCCGGGCAACCCCTTAAACCCAGCCCTGCTTCTTGGCCAGGTTCGTCAGTAACGGCACATTGACCATCTGGCCCTGATAGGCCTGCCAGGCAAAGTAGAACATGGCCAGCAATACAACTACGCCGATGCACACACTCGACAGTATCCAGCCAACCAGGCCAGTCAACAGGGATAGGACCGCGTTGTACTTGATAAACGGCCGGTTCTTCTTATCTTCCATCACCATGACAATAATGGCCACAATCGGCCATATGAGGGGGAGCCAGGCGAGGGCCGCCCACAACTTATCGTCATCGGTTATGTCCATTCCGGCTTGCATGCTCATTTCGTCTGCCATCCGTCACTTCCTCCATTTTTTTTGCTAAATTAAGATAACGACAACTCTAAACCAGAGGTGATTGTAAATCTGAGTTTGGATTTCGTCAAAAAGGCGTGATAGAATGCCCCGGTGGCTCGTATTGTTTTCATGGGTACGCCCGAATTTGCCGTGCCGGCCCTGCAAAAGCTCATTGAAATGCAGCAGGTGGTGGGGGTCGTGACCCAGCCGGACCGGCCGGCCGGCCGGGGCCGCCAGCTTCAGCCGCCGCCGGTCAAGGTTGCGGCCGAGGCGGCCAGCATCCCCGTTTACCAGCCCGTGTCGTTGCGCCGTGAAGAAGCGGCCGCTCCCCTGGCGGCCTGGCAGCCAGAGATGATCGTGGTCGCCGCCTTCGGCCAGATTTTGCGGCCGCACGTCCTCAACCTGCCGCCCCGGGGCTGCCTCAACGTCCACGCCTCGCTGCTGCCCCGCTGGCGGGGAGCCTCGCCCATCCAGCACGCCATCCTGGCCGGCGACGCCGAAACAGGTATCAGCCTGATGCAAATGGACGTGGGGCTGGACACCGGGCCGGTCTACGTCCAGCAGGCCATCCCCATCCAGCCGGACGAGACGACCGCCACGCTGCACGACCGCCTGGCGGCGCTGGGTGGCGAGATGTTGGGCCAATACCTGGCCGGGATCCTGGCCGGCCGTCTGATCCCCACACCCCAGAACGACGCCCAGGCCACTTATGCCCCGCTGATCAAAAAGGAAGCCGGCCAGATTGACTGGACCCAGTCCGGCACCCAGATTGACCGCCACGTGCGGGCGATGACGCCCTGGCCGGGGGCGTTCACGACCTGGCAGGGCAAAATGCTCAAAGTACTGGCCGCCGCGCCGCTGCTGGATACCCGCCTGCCAAACGGCCCGGCCGGGCAGGTGGAGGCCTACCGCGACGGGGTGGTGATCCTGGCCGGCGAGGGTGGCCTGCTGCTGCAAACCATTCAGTTAGCAGGCAAACGGGCGGTGAGTATCGAGGAGTTTTTGCGCGGCCGGCCGGATTTCATTGGCAGCCAACTGGGTGTTTGACACTACTCACCAGCATGAATCAACGTCAAAATATCTCTTCAGGCGCTCAATGGGAAGATATTGTCGGCTACTCGCGGGCGGTGCGGCTGGGCAACGTGGTCGAAGTGGCCGGGACGACGGCCGTGGACGAAAACGGCGCCGTTGTCGGCCCCGGCGACCCTTACGTCCAGACCCACTTTATCCTGGGCAAAATTGAGCGCGCCCTGCAGGCGGCCGGGGCCAGGCTGGAAGACGTGGTCCGGACGCGGCTGTTCGTCACCGACATCAGCCGCTGGGAAGAGGCTGGCCGGGCTCACGGCGAATTTTTCCGGGCCATCAAGCCGGCCGCCACTATGGTCGAGGTCCGGGCGCTCATCAGCCCGGAGTTATTAGTAGAGATTGAAGTCACGGCCATCATCCCTGAAGCTCATCCACTTTAACGCCACCATAGAACTAACTGGACGTACCGGCCGCCTTCGCGTACCATAGATTATTGGAGTAAATGAAGATGGACGTTTTGGTTTTTGGGGCCGGCGCGGTGGGTGGTTACCTGGGCGCCTGCCTGGCCAACGCCGGCCACAATGTGACCCTGGTCGTGCGCGGCACGGCCGCCGATCTCATTACGGAACACGGCCTGACGGTTGCCGAGGGTGAACAGCGCCACACCGTCCGGCCGGCCCTCGTCACCAGCCTGCGCCAGGCCTTCCTTGACAGGGTAACCTACGACCTGATCCTGATGGCCATGAAATCATACGACGTCGAGCCGGCCATTAATGAACTGGTCGCCTTCTGCCCCTCGCCACCCCCGCTGATTACCTTGCAAAACGGCATTGGCATTGAAGAGTTGTTTGTCAAGGAATTTGGCCCGGAACGGGTCATTGCCGGCTCGTTGACCACGCCGATCAGCCGCGAGGCCGGCAACAGCCTCGTCATCCAGCGCTCCGACCGGGGGCTGGCCCTGGCTCCGGTTCAGCCGGGGCAAAAGATGGGCCGCTGGTTCAACCTCTTCCAGGCGGCCGGCGTACCGACGGTCGCCCTGAAAGATTTCCGCTCCATGAAGTGGTCTAAGGCGATGCTGAATATGATCGGCAATGCCACCGCGGCCATTCTCAATCGCCACCCCCGGGTCGTTTACGGCTACACGCCCACCTTCCGCCTGGAAGTCGTCATGCTGCGGGAGACGCTGGCCGTCATGCGCAAGCTCAAGCTCAAGCCGGTTGACCTGCCCGGCGCACCCACCGGCCTGCTGGTCTTTGCTATCCAACGGCTGCCGCTGGGGCTGGTCCAGCCCTTTCTCAGCCGGGTGGTCAGCAGCGGCCGGGGCGACAAGATGCCTTCCTTCCACATTGACCTGGCCGCTGGCCGGCAGAAAAGCGAAGTCTTCTACCACAACGGGGCCGTGGCCAGGTACGGCCAGAGCGTGGGCGTGCCCACCCCCGTCAACACCGCCCTGAACGACATCCTCCTCAAGCTGGCTCGCAAAGAAATTGATTACGAAATATTCAACGGCAACCCCAAGCGGCTGGTGGCCGAGGTGCGCCGCTACCAGCAGGAAGCAAAGCATCTCTGAACTGATTGTGCCCCATGCACTCGAATGAGAGCCACCTGCGCCAGGAAATCGTCCGCGTCGGCCGGCTGATGTATGACAAGGGATTGGTGGCGGCCAGCGACGGGAATATTTCCGCCCGGCTGGGGCCTGGCCGTATTCTTATCACCCCGTCCGGCTTGCATAAGGGGCTGATGGCGCCGGAGCAGTTGCTGGTGGTGGACGAAGACGGCCGGCCGGTGGGACCGGGGTTGGCCGCCAGCCGGAGGCTCAAGCCGACCAGCGAAATGCCGATGCACCTGGAAGCGTACCGGCAACGGCCGGACGTGGGTGCGGTCGTCCACGCCCACCCACCCATTACCATCGCCCTGTCCATTGCCGGTATTCCCCTGGCTGATTGCTTTCTACCGGAGGTCATCGTCTTCCTGGGCCTCATTCCCACGACCCGCTACGCCACCCCCTCCAGTGAGGAAAACGTCCGGGCCATCCGCGAGTTGATCGCCAACCACGACGCCCTGGTGCTGCAGCGGCATGGCTCTCTGACCGTCGGCGGCGATCCAATGCAGGCCTTTATGCGCCTGGAGACGGTCGAGCAAAACGCCCGTATCGCCTTGATGCTGGCCCAATTGGGCGTCCGCAACCCGCTGCCGCCGGAAGAAGTGATCAAGCTGCTGCGCCAGCGGGAGCAAATGGGCCTCGGCCGGCCGGGGGAAGCGGACGAGTTCTGCATCACCTGCGGCGTCTGCCACACCGGCGACTCCCACGCGCCCACGCTGCGGCCGGGGAACGTCGCCGCTATCCCGGCCAACTTACCCTCCCCCGACCCCCAGGCCATCCGCGACTTGGTCGCCCAGGTCGTTCATAAGACGCTCGGGCAAGCTTATTAGCTCGCCCTCGCGCGGGCTAACAGCCTGCGCTACAGCATGGCGGTATAATTACCGCATGACAAACTACATCCTCCCCCTTGATGCTGAAATGATGACCCTGGCCGAGGCCGGGGGCAAGGGAGCCAGCCTGAACCGCCTGGGCCGGGCCGGTTTTCCCGTCCCGGCCGGTTTCGTCGTCACCACGGCCGCTTACCAGGCTTTTGTCGCCGCCAACGACCTGGCCGGCCCCATCCTGGCCTACAGCCAGGCCACCACGGCCGGCGACCTGGCCTCGTTTGAAGCCGCCTCCCAGGCCATCCGCCGCCTGTTTGAGCAGGGGACGATTCCAGCCGAGGTGGCCGAGGCCGTTCACCAGGCGGCCGATCCCCTGGCTAACACTCCTCTGGCTGTGCGCTCGTCGGCCACGGCCGAAGACCTGCCCGAAGCCAGCTTTGCCGGCCAGCAAGAAACGACCCTCAACGTTTCCGGCGAGGAAGCCTTGCTGGCGGCCGTGGGCCGCTGCTGGTCCAGCCTGTGGACGGGGCGGGCTATCGCCTACCGCGCCCGCCAGGAGATTCCGCCGGACGGGGTCAGCCTGGCCGTCGTCGTCCAGGCGATGGTCCCGGCCGAGGCGGCCGGCGTCCTTTTCACTCTCAACCCTGTTACCGGCAACCGGGACGAAATGGTCATCAATGCCACCTGGGGGCTGGGCGAGGCTCTCGTCTCCGGCCGGGTCAACCCCGACACGCTGGTCGTCGAGAAAGCCACCGGCCGCCTCCTGGAACTTCAGGTCGGCGACAAAACGGTCATGACCGCTCCGGTGGACGGAGGGACGGCCGAGGTAGTTGTGGACGAGGCCCGCCGCCGGCAGCCGGCCCTGGCGCCAGAGCAGGCCGCCGAATTGGCCCGCCTGGGCCGGGAGATTGAAGCTCGTTTCGGCCAGCCGCAAGATATTGAATGGGCCGTGGCCAGCGGCCAAATGGTCATTCTCCAGTCGCGGCCGGTCACGACCGCCAGCCAACCGGCCGCCGGACCGCCGGGCGACGACGCCTGGCCGCCGCTGGCAGAGTCCGGCCTGCAGCCATTCGACCTGTGGTCGCAAATGGACGTGGGCGAGCGCTGGCCGGAAGCGGTGACGCCTTTCACCTGGTCTACCTGGCAGCCGATGATGAACGAAAATATGCGCCGATCCGGCGCTGTCGCCGCCTTGAAAAGCGCCACCGTGACCCAGATGCAGTGGGCCAGGCGGGCCTATGGCCGGATTTACTTTAACGAGGGGGCCATGAGCTACATCCTCAGTGAAGGCTACGGCATGCCGGCCTCCATCATGGCCAGCACGATGGGGACGCAAGGCGCGATTGACGAGGCGGCCGACCGCTGGCGCTGGGGCCGGCTGCTGCGCCGGCTGCCGGCCATCCTGGGGATGACGCTCAAGTGGGAACGGGTGGCCGGCCGGTACGAGCAGAGCTTCTCCCAAATTGACGCCTGGGTGGCGGAGTTTATGGAGCGCGACCTGGAGCGGGCCGGCGACGCCGAGTTGTGGGCCGAGAGCGAGACCGTCTGGCAGCCGAGGGTCATGGACCAGATGGACGAACACGGTATTATCACCGCCTATTCCTCCAACAACTTCAGCTTGCTGGAGCGTTCGCTCGGCCGCTGGCTGGCCGGCGGCGCCGGCCAATGGGCCAGCGGTGGGGAATTGGCTCACGCTCTGATTACCGGGCTGACCGGGATAGTCACCGCCGAAATTGTCCCGGCCCTGTGGCAGATGGCCCGGCAGTTGCAGGAAGCGGGGCTGGCCGGGGTGGTCCTGGAGCAGGAGCCGGCCGCTGCCCTGGCCCAACTACGCCAGGAACCGGCGGCCCGGCCGTTCCTGGAGTCGTTGGAGGCTTTCTTACGGCGCCACGGCCACCGCTGCATGAGCGAGGCCGAGTGGCTGCACCCGCGCTGGCGCGAAGCCCCGGAACAGGTCATTGAATCGGTAGCCGGCTACCTGCGGGCCGGCCCAACCTTTGACCCGGCCGAAACGGAAGCCCGCCAGCGCCGGCAGCGGGAAGAGGCTACCGCCCTGGTCGAGTCCCGGCTAGACCCGCTGCGCAAGAGATATTTCCGCTCTGTGCTGAACCGCACCCAGAAATTAGTCCGCCAGCGCGACAATGGCCAGCATTTCCTGGTCAAGATGGCCTTGCCGATGCGCCGTATTTACGCCAGCCTCGGCCGGCGTTGGGTGGAACGGGGCTGGCTGGCCGATCCGGACGACTTTTTCTTCCTGACCCGGCCGGAGATTGAAGCCATCCTCCAGGCCGGGGACCCGGCTAGGGCCGGCCTGGAATTGCCGGCCATCGTCGCCGGACGGCGGGCCGCCTACGCCTACTGGCTCGGCGTCACCGCCCCCGAAGTGCTTGGCCCGGATGGCCGGCCGGTGGCCGGCAGCGCACCGGCCGGCGGCGAAGATATGCTGGCGGGGGTAGCGGCCAGCGCCGGCCGGGTCCAGGGCGCAGCCCGCGTCATCCTCAGCCCGCGCGAGGCAACCACCATCCAGCCCGGCGAAATCCTGGTCACCCGGGCCACCGACCCCGGCTGGACGCCGGTCTTCTCCGTCATTGGCGGGCTGGTCCTGGAAGTGGGCGGGCAACTGTCGCACGGGGCTATCGTCGCCCGCGAATACGGCCTGCCGGCCGTGGTCAATGTCCCTGAAGCCACCCGCCGCATCCAGGATGGGCAGGTGATTACGGTGGATGGGACGGCCGGGAAGGTCTATTTATAACGACACGAATTCGCGATAATTCCGGTCATTTCGTAGCTATTACCCGATGAAGCGACCGATTATAGGTTTTCACCTGGACTATGAAGGCGTGTGGGTGGCCGAGCTGACCTGCGGACACGGCCAGCACATCCGCCATGACCCGCCCTGGATCAACCGGCCGTGGGTGCTGACCGAAGAAGGCAGGCGACAATTCCTGGGTGCCGAGCTAGAGTGCAAGTTATGTGATGAAGCGGGGGGTTAAGATTAGAGCCAGGGTTATAGTAATGGAGCGTTGTCTTAACTATGTTCATTATCCCCGATGATAAAAATCTGGCGCATCACGACCTTCGTGGAATAGATTTTTCAAAGGCAGACTTGTCCAGGGCCAACCTGGCGCATGCCAACCTGGCCGGGGCAGTTCTCAAAGACGCGAGTCTGACCAAGGCCAGCCTTATGGGTGCCAACCTGGAGGGGGCAGACCTGGAACGCGCCGTTCTGCAAGGAGCGGATCTGCGGCAAGCAAGCTTAAAATCGGCCAACCTGACCAGCGTCTATGCCCGGTGGGCAGACTTTCGCGGCGCGAACCTGAATAATGCGGACCTCCGGGGCGCTGATCTGGAAGCCGCCCGTTTAGAAGAGACTTCTCTGGAAAACACTAAGTTGGCCGGCATTCACTACAACCGGGCGACCACCTGGCCAGCGGGCTTCCGGCCACACCAGGTAATGATGACCCGCTCGCCTGAGGACGTTATGACGATCAGCGACCTGATAAACTTCCTGGTCTACCTAAGCAACAGCCAGGCTATTGACTACGAAGGGTCATTGGAGCACTATCTGCGGGCGTTATGGGGTGTGCTCGAAAAGCACAGAGTAGAACCTGCGTCGCCCCACCTGGTCGCCCGCCTATTTGTCGAAGCCTTTCATTCCGAACCGATAGCTTTTGATGAAAGCTGGCATGGGTACGTATCAACGGAACTAAATACAGACACAGTAGACGACTATTCGTATCTGCAGCATATCCTTCTGTCACAGATAGTAGAACTTCAGATCGTGTCGGAGAAATCTACTTCTTATATCCCCGATAACCTGCTGTCCAGTTGGGCCAATTTATTAGTAGAATATTATCTTGAGGCTGGCGTCCGGGGGTTCTATGACTATTGTCAAACGGCCGAAGTTATAGAACGGGCCAGCTCTACTTTCATCGGCCGTCCTCTTCAGTCGCAAGTATGCACCTGGCGGGACATGGCTGAGATCTTGGAGTTGGGCAAAATGTACGAGTAGCGGCTGGCAACCCCGCTATAGAGATCATACGGCGAATGGTGGGACGATGAAGATGAGTGAAGCTGAACGACGACACCTGGCCGAAGCCGTGCGCCAGGCCTGCCTGGCGGCGGCCGCGTCCGGTTTTGAACAGGCTGCGCTGGATGGCCTCTGTTACGAGGGGGCGGTTGAGGCGGCCGCGAGCGCCATCCAGCGCCTGGACCTTATTGGTCTCATCCGGGAGCTACCGGCCGCTTCCCCTCAATAACTTGCTTGACAACCAATAACTATTCCATTAAAATATAGCCATAACATATGTTATTAGTAACATATGTTACACTAACAAGTTGTCAGAGGCGCTAAAGTGTTATGTCTATTAAATATGCCATCCTGGGATTCTTGAGTTGGAAATCCCTGACCGGGTACGAACTCAAGAAGCTGTTTACCGGCTCAGAAACACTCTATTGGTCAGGGAATAACAACCAGATTTACACGACGCTGGCCCAACTCTATCGAGAAAAGCTGGTCACCAAAGAGGTCCAACACCAGGAGAGTAGTCCCTCGCGCAAGGTCTACACCATCACCGATACGGGCCTGGCGGCTTTGAAGCAGTGGCTGGCGGCCGCGCCGGAGTTACCGCAACTTAAAAACTCCTTTCTGATCCAGCTCATGTGGGAGGATCAATTGGAGCCGGATGAATTAAACGCCCTGTTGGACAACTATGAAGAAGAGTTGCGCGTCAGGCTGCTCATGGTCCAGGAGCAGGAGCGGCGAAGAAAGGCGTCTCCGGCCGCAACGCCACGCACGGCCTATTTGTGGGACATGATTGGCAAGAACTGGATTTCCTTTTACGAGCACGAATTAAACTGGCTGCGCCAGCTACGCCAGGAATTGCCCAACGTGCCACCAAAGCAAGAGGGTTCACGATGAACACGAAATCTATTTACAAGACACCGGCCGGCGAGCGAGCGGTACAGGCTCTCTATGACTCCCTATTGGCCCGGTGGCCCGTCCCCTGTGAAATGGGGACTGTTGCCACGCGGCACGGCCATACCTTTGTCATCTCCAGCGGCGAACTTTCTGCGCCGGCCCTGGTCTTACTGCACGGCGCCGCCACAAACTCGGCCATGTGGCGAGGCGACATAGTCGAATACAGTCGTCGTTACCGCGTCTATGCTATTGATTTACCTGGCGAGCCGGGAAAAAGTGCTCCCAACCGCCTGGCCTGGGACAGCCCTGCTTACGCCGAATGGCTGGACGACGTCTTTGATGCCCTGGAGCTAGACAAAGCCATCGTGGTGGGTATTTCTCAGGGTGGCTGGACGGCCATCAAATTCGCCGCCTACCGGCCGGAACGGGTGGAAAAACTCGTCCTGCTGGCGCCTGGCGGTATTGTTCCGGCCCGGGTGTCGTTTATCGTCATCGCCATCCCTTTGTCTCTTCTTGGCCGGTGGGGGGCCAGGCGTCTGATACGCTGGCTCTATGGCCGCCAGCCAATCCCTGTAGGGGTAGAGGAAATTACTACTCCAATTATCAGTCACTTTAAGGCGCGCCTTGGCGTCCTGCCCCTCTTTTCCGACGAGGAATTACGGCGCCTGGTGATGCCCCTGTTTTTGTTGGGCGGCGCACAGGATGCCATCAGCGATCTGGAAGCAGTTGCGGCGCGAATGCGAAAGCTGGCGCCGCACATGGTGGTTAAGATATTGCCCAATGCCGGGCACGTGCTTTTAAACACCACCGGGCCTATTCTCTCCTTTTTAGCGGCCGGAGAACTCGTCGCTATCTAGCGGCCGGGAAAGTATGATGGCCAAAGATTTTATCGCCCATGAATGGATAGAGATACCAGGCGGGCCGGTAACGCTGGCCGAGGGGGGTTATCTCTCCCAACCAACGACCTTCGACGTTGCCCCGTTTGCCATGGCCAGGTATCCGGTCACCAACGCCCAATACGCCGCATTCGTCGCCGCCGGTGGCTACCAAAACCCGGCCTGGTGGGTAGATGCCGGCTGGGCGCTCCGGGAGAAGGAGAGATGGACGGAACCGCGCTACTGGCAGGACCTCGACTGGAACCGGCCGGACTGCCCGGTCGTCGGCGTTTCCTGGTACGAGGCCCTGGCCTTTTGCCGCTGGCTGGGCCAGGCCACCGGCGTGTTTATTACCCTGCCCACTGAGCAGCAGTGGCAGCGCGCCGCCCAGGGAGACGACGGCCGGGAATACCCCTGGGGCAACGCCGATCCCACCGAGAGCCTCTGCAACTGGAACCGGAACGTGGACGAGACGACGCCGGTGACCCGCTACCCGGCCGGGGCCAGCCCTTACGGGGTGATGGATATGAGCGGCAACGTCTGGGAGTGGTGTTTGACGGAGTGGGAGAGCGGGACGGCCGATCCAAACGGCCGGGGGCCGCGCCTGCTGCGCGGCGGCTCGTGGAGCAGCGACAGCCCCCTCAGCCTGCGGGCCGCCAACCGGAGCTGGAAAGACCCCAACATCCGGCTCACCCCCGGCTACAGGCACCACGTGACCGTTGGGTTTCGCTACACGCGGCTGTAGCCAGGTTGGTTGAAGTTGGTTGGGGATCTGTCTGACCTGGTTGAAGTGGTGGGTGGTCACCTGGTCAGGTGACCAAGATGATCAACGAGATCATGATCATAATAATACTTACTCCGTTCAGCAGGTCAAAACCGGCATTGCGGGGAGTATACAAATGCCCTGCGTAAGTTTAAACTATGTTGACGATCTACGTTAGTTGGCCAACCATACTGATGGAGGCAGCCGCTAGCGCCATCCAACACCTGGACCTGATCCGCCTCGTTGGTGAGCTGCCGGCCGGTTCGGAGTCTACGGAGTAGACACATCGGAAAACCAAGAAATCAATATCCAGTCCACAATTCTACTGGTGTTTCCAGGCAGTTTGTACCATTAGATTGCTTAAAGATTTGGTAAAAAGTTTCTATTTCCATTCCCGTTGCTTCTTCTAAAGGCAGATAAAATTGCCCTTCATCAAAATGAGAAACCTCTAGCACTTCTTGAGGGGTCAGGGCGATCTCGGGTGACGAGAGGAACAGAGTCGGGGGGCTGTCTTCTTCTTGAAAGCATCCTGAAATCTTGTAGTCTACTTCATCAGCCAGGTGATCAATATACTGTATCGAAATTCCCTGTTCTGGATAAAACAGCAAGAGGCGAAAGGGAAGTGTACCATCTCGTGCTCCCGCATACGTACTGATCCAGACGGCCGTTGGTAGGCTATAGTCAACCAACACTTGAGGGAGTTGGTAAGTAGTTGAAGGCGCGGGCATTACGTCTATTTGCTCAATAACATCCTCTGGCGCCCAGTAGTACAACAGGATATATCCAAGTCCGGCTGAATATACTTCTTCAGGAACTGCGACACGTACCTCGTGAAAGCCTTGCCGGGAAGAAACTTCAGCTTGAAAGCTGTTTAAGAAACGTTCTGCTTCTTGCCAGGTTGTTTGTCCCGGTATTGCTCCCCACCAACATGGTAGTCTACAACCGGCATTGTTTTGAAGGAGGTCTTGAACCAGTTCTGGTGCCGCTTCTGCTGGGATTGTAGGCAATGGCGTTAAAGTGGGCGGCCTGGTCTTCGTGGGAGAAGGTGTGGGTGAGGGCCAACGGGTATTTGTCGGTGTCGCCGCCATCAGTAGAGATGAAGTCATGCTGGGTATGGCCGTAATGCGAGTCACGGGAACAGGAGTAGTCGTGTTTGAGTCATTGGTGGGGCCGCAACCGGCCGCCAGGAAACAGATCAGGTACACCATCCAACCCACGATTTGTGCAAAAGTCCTTTTGAATTGTACCATGACTGACATGAGCTACGGCCGAAAAACCAGGCGGCCGCCACTCTCTGCATAAGAAACTTCAACCAGGGCATCATCCACACCCTCAACTGTAAGGTATTGATGTCCCGGCTCACCGCCAACAATCATATTGTCCACCATATCGGCGCAATCCATCCATTCCTGGGCAGAGTTCGTCCACACGAACTCTAGCCCTGTTGCTGTTTGTCTTCTACCTTGTAACGTTCCACCTAGTGGCGACTCTCTAGTTCCAAGCCTGAAAGATAATGATTGAATACCCACCATCCTGGCTGGGCCAAGATCCTCTAACTCCACTTCTTGCCGTCCTTCCGCAAGATCCAGAAAGAAATCCCGCAAGCGCCTCAAGGATTCTAGCGTCGTGGGCGCCATTCTGATGGTTGGCCCGTATGCCCCCTGATAATACTCTACGAGGATGACATCCTGTTCAGCCTGTGACACTGCCGCACTCCTTCATGGTAACTTGCCGGACCTCTCTCCGGCTATTATATAACCTTTGGTGCGAGTGGGTCATAGGCTGAAACTGGCGATAACGAGATGAATGAAACCATCTTCTTCCCTTACATTTGTCATGCCTGCGGGTAGGAGTTTTGTAGCGACCAAAAACGGGATCGCCCTCACTTCCCCACGGCCTTCAGCGCTCGTATACTTGAAATACAGCGATAGTTACCTGCCCGAACTGTAATACCATAAGGAAATAGTGCCGTGCATCAAGGTCAGCCACCCAGCGATTTATCCGGGATAAACGATAAACCTCTCATCCTGCCGCTTTCCGGGATTAAGGCTAATGCACTGCCTTTAGCCGGAGGCAAAGCCGCCAATCTGGGTGAATTGATACAGGCCGGATTTCCTGTGCCGGACGGATTTTGTTTGACTACTGCGGCCTATGACCAATTCATCGCTCAGATACGCCTTGAACCTATTCTTGACCAGATTGCCGCGACGAGTATTGACCAGCTTGCAGAACTGGCGGAAGCAGTGCGGGTCGAGTTCTTAAAGGTCGCTGTGCCTGAGCGCATCACGGCAGAAATTCGCCAGGCCTATGAGGATTTGAGCAAGAATCAGCCTATCCCGGTAGCAATACGTTCCTCGGCTACCGCTGAAGACCTGCCCTCGGCCAGTTTCGCGGGTCAGCAGGACACTTATTTGAACGTAGTGGGGCTGGATGCGGTGCTCGAAGCGGTGCATCGCTGTTGGGCTTCCCTCTGGACGGATCGGGCAGTGGCGTATCGCGCCAGTCAAGGTATCGAGCACGAGGCTGTGCGCTTGGCCGTGATTGTGCAGCGCCTGGTTGATGCAGAAGTCGCCGGAGTCCTCTTCACCGCTAATCCGCTTACTGGACGACGACGCCAGGGGGTGATCAATGCCAGTTTGGGCTTGGGGGAGGCGGTGGTTTCCGGGTTAGTCAATCCGGATCGCTTCGTGGTCAATTTACCCGGGGGCGAAATTGTGGAGCGCCGGCTGGGTGACAAGCGGCTGCGTGTTCGGGCTCTACCGGGTGGCGGCGTTGAGCAGGAAGCTGTGGCCCTGCCAGCCGAAAGCTTCAGTCTCACGGATGAGCAGGTCGTTGCGCTGGTGAAGCTGGGTAAGCAAGTTGAAGCACACTTCGGAGCGCCGCAAGATATCGAATGGGCTATTGATGCAGAGAAGCAGATCTGGCTGCTACAGGCGCGGCCGATTACCACCTTATTTCCGCTGCCTCCAGATGCTCCCCACAGCGACCAAGAACTGAGGGTCTACCTATCATTTAACGTCCAACAAGGCAGCTATAAGCCCTTCACACCGATGGGCATTGCTGCTACTCGTTTGCTGGCCTCCTCTATCATGGCCTTCGCCGGGTTTCCTGTCAGTAGTCCGCTGGACGGCCCTGCCTTTGTGAAAGATATTGCTTCACGGGTTTATCTCGACGTGACCAGCCCACTCCGCAGTACGTTCGGACGTACCCTTCTCATCCGCATGATGGCCCAGGCTGAGGCGCATGCCGGCGCGGTCTTTGGGCAACTGATCGAAGATCCACGCTTGTCGTTGCATTCCGTACCTCTGAGCCGATTAATTCGCCCTCTCGGACGATTCCTTATCCGCACCAGGGCCGCCTGGTACTTACCTCAGACACTCGCTGCACCAAAGAGAGGATACGCCCGGCTGCTCCGCATTGAGCAAACAGTGCGCGACAGCGGGAAGGTTCAGCCGGATGCCAGTACACGTGACTGCCTGGAAGCGGTCGAGAGCCTCCTCACTACAACTATTCCCCTATTTCTGCCTGCGGTACTCCCCGTGATGCTCGGCGGCATAGCAAGTATCGGGCTGGCCGGGAAGTTGTTGGGTGATAAGGCGACGGCGAGCGAGCTTCAGATTGTGCTGCGAGGACTGCCTTTCAATCCCACTACGGAGATGACGCTTGCCCTCTGGGCGCTGGCCCAAAGGGTACAGGCTGATTCAGCGCTGGTGAACCTTGTGCAGAATACGCCAGCAGATCGACTTGCGGAGAACTATTTGCATGGGAAGCTGCCTTCCGTGCTGCAAGGTGGCTTGGCTGAGTTCCTGGCGGTTCACGGCCATCGCAGCGTCAACGAGCTTGACCTCGGCGCGCCGCGCTGGTCAGAACACCCTGCTTACTTATTCGATATGCTTGCCAGCTATGTGGAGTTGCGCGATCTGGAGAGCACGCCAGATGTACAGTACGAGCGGGCAGCAGTGGGGGCTGAGGCCATGATGCGCGAGCTTATCCGTCGCGCCACACGTCAGAACTGGCTGCGCGGTGCGCTGGTTCGCTTCTTCCTGACTCGCGCTCGCGCGTTAGGTGGAGTGCGCGAAATGCCCCGCTATTTGCTTGCCTTGATGCTGGCCAAGGCGCAGGCGTATCTATATCCTGTCGGACAGGCACTGGTAGAAGCTCAAGCACTGGAAGCGCCTGAAGATATCTTCTTTCTTAGTCTGCGTGAAGCGCAGGCGGCGCTCTCCGGGACGAATTATCGGCTTATCGTGAGATCCCGTCGTTCTGTTTATGAGCAAGAGTTGAAGCGCCGACATGTTCCACTGGTTCTGTTGTCCGATGGCACTGAGCCAGCGATTGCGCCAAAGCACACCGGAGTGAGCGAGGACACGCTTCAGGGGGTTCCGGCCTCGCCCGGGGTTGCAACAGCCCGTGCTCAGGTGATTCTCGATCCACTGGGGGCTGGATTGGCTCCAGGCGACATTCTGGTCGCGCCCTCCACCGATCCTGGTTGGACTCCGCTGTTCCTTATGGCCGGGGGTCTGGTGATGGAGACCGGTGGCGAAATGTCGCATGGAGCTATTGTGGCTCGCGAATACAGCATCCCCGCTGTGGTCGGCGCAGTTGGAGCCGTAGAGCGCATTCGAACAGGACAGCGGATTACCGTTGATGGTACGATCGGATTGGTTCACCTTCACAACCAATGAATCGTCACTCCGCTACTTCCCCTTAAACACCGCCGGCCGCTTCATCAAAAAGCTCTGCACTCCCTCGCCAAAATCCTCGGTGGCGATGAGTTGGCTCTGCGCCCAGCCTTCCAGGGCCAGGCCGCGCTCCACGTCGGCCAGCCCGTCAATGACCCGCTTGGCCATGCCTACGGCCAGGGGGGCCGCCTGGCGGATTTCGGCCGCCAGCTCCTCCGCTTTGGCCAGCAGCGCACCGGCCGGGACGACGTGGTTGACGATCCCCCATTGAGCGGCTAGTTCGGCGTCAATTTGCCGGCCGGTGAAAATCAGCTCTTTGGCCCGGCCGGGGCCGGCCAGCCGCGCCAGCCGGGTCGTGCCGCCCACGTCGGGGATAATGCCCAGCCGCGTTTCCGGCAACCCCAGCCGTGTTCCCTCGGCCGCCAGGCGAATGTCGCAGGCCAGGGCCAGCTCCAGGGCCAGCCCCAGGCAGTAGCCGTGCAGCAGGGCCACCACCGGTATCTCCAGCCGCTCCAGCCGGTTCAGGACGGCCTGAAAATCGGCCGTAACCAGCCGCATCTGCTGCTGCCACGGGTCGCCATACTGCTCCGGCAACTGCAAGAAGGCGGTCACGTCAATGCCGGCCGAAAAGGCCGGCCCCTCGCCGCGCACAAAGAGTACCCGTACCCCACCCGCCCGGCCGGCGGCGACAATAGCCTCGTCCAGTTGCCGGTACAACGCCAGGTTAATGGCATTGCGCTTCTCCGGCCGGTTCAACACAATCTCAAAAATATCATCTCGCCGTTCAACACGAACTAATTCGTCCATTATTCCTCCAGTGATAAGCAATGAGCGATGAGCGATGAGTGACGAGTGCTGCTCATTGCTCATTGCTTTTACTCTTACCATTGCCGCAAACGCCAGCACCATAAAGATCGTGCTGAACAGGAACAGCCAGCGGTATTGGCTGCCGAGGGCCTGGACCATGACGCCGCCCAAGGTCGGGCCGAGAACGGCCGCCGATTGCGAGGAAAAATAGTACAGGCCGGTGTAAGCCCCAATTTTGCCCTCGTCGCCATAGTCGTAGACCAGCGGCAGGCTATTGACGTTGACCAGTGCCCAGAAAAGGCCCAGGACGACCAGCATAGCAATAAAGGTGGCTGCACCCTGGATCAGGAAAAAGCTGAGCAGCAAAAAGGCGGCCAGCCCGACCAGGCCAATGAGGATTACCGGCCGCCGGCCCAGCCGCGTACCCAGCAGCCCGGCCGGCACGGCAAAGACGATGAAGGACAAAGTGACGGCAGCGGCGTAAATGGAGGCTGTGCCCGGCTCCAGGCCCAGGCTAAAGACGGCAAAGGAAGACAGCCCGGCCTCCAGGGCGTTGAAGGCCATAAACCACAGCAAAATGGCCAGCAGGACGAACAGGGCGCTTTTGTTGGGGTCGCTCCAGGCCAGCCGCAAGTTGGCCAGCACGCCGGCCGTATCCCGCTCAGGGGCGGCAATCTCGCCCGGTTCCTTGACCAGCCAGACGGCCACGGCCGCAGCCACCACCAGCATCCCTGCCCCGAAAATAAACGGTGCGCTCCGGCCGGCGTTATCAAACAGCCAGCCACCGCCGACAAAAGCCAGCAGGCCGCCCACGCCGCCCATCAGGTTGATGATCCCATTGGCCTGGCTGCGGTCTTCAGGGTCGAAGAGGTCGCCCAGCCAGGCCACCGTCGGCGAGCGGAAAAGGGCCATGCCCAGGTTGGTAATGAGGATGAAGACGGCGATAGCCAGGACGGTCTGGGCCAGGGGGATGAAGACAAAGCCCAGTACGGCAATGGGCACACCGGCCAGGATCCACGGCTTGCGCCGGCCGAAGCGGCTCCAGGTCCGGTCGCTGCGCTCGCCCACCCAGGGCTGGACGAAGACGTTGATGATGTTGTCCCAGGTCATGATGAACAGGGCCAGGCTGGGGGCCAGAGCAAAGCCGGCCACGTTCGGGATTTCCCGGCCTTCCTGCAACAACTGGCGCTCAAATTCCGGGTTGCCGGCCTGGAGAAAGATGGGGATAAACTGGTTGAAGATGGGCCAGACGATGCTGATGCCTAAAAAGCCGAAGCCAACGATGAGGGTCTTGCCGTAGCTAAATCGCCGCACAGATGTAATTTTGACGCAAAGACGCCAAGACGCAAAGTTTTTATTTTTTCTTGGCGTCTTGGCGCCTTAGCGCCTTTGCGCTGAATTCTTTTACACCCGCACGGGGACGCAACTGGCGTCGAGGCGCGGCCGGTTGCGGTTGTAGAAGTAGACCAGCCCGCCGGCCGAGAGCGTCCCCACCAGGGCAAAGACGGTCCAGGGCAGGGCCGGCTGGCGCAGGTTGGCCGCCCAGTCTACCAGCGTCCCGCCGGCCATGTGGCCTAGACCCCCACCCAAAGCCAGGGCCAGTGAAAAGACGCCAAAGTACGCCCCCCGGGCCATGGGGCTGGCCAGCACCGTCGCCACCGTCTGGCTGTTGGGGGTGGCCAGCACCGTTCCCAGGCTAAAGAAAAAGACTGACAGATAAACGGCGGCCATGCTGTGCGCCCAGGCCACCGACCCCAAGCCGAAGGCCATCAAGACCAGGCCGCCGATCAGCATCGGTAGGGGGAGCAGGAATTTCCCGGCCAGCCGCAGCGCCGGGATTTGCAGGACAATGGCCATGATCGAGTTGACGGTAAAGAAAAGGGCGACGCTGCTGTTGCTGCCGGTCAGGCCCTTGACCAGCAAAGGCATGGAAATGGAAATCTGGACCCACATGAACCAATAGCCCATCATCAGAGCGGTGAAGGCGACAAAGGCCCGGTCGGATAGGGCCGTTTTCAGCCCGGTGGTCACGCGCTGCTTCGCGGTGGAAACCTGGACGGCCGGCAGGCCGAACAGCGTCACCAGAAAGGCGACCAGGAAGAAAGCAGCCGCGGCCAGGCCGACTACCCGGAAGTCCACCTGGATCAACAGTGCTCCCACCAATGGGCCGACCGTCCGGGCGACGTTCATCAAGACGCCCAGGTGGGCGTAGTAACGCGGCAGCTCCTCCTCGCGGGCCAGGGCGGCCGTGGCCGCCTTCTGGGGCGCGTCAAACAACGCCCCGCCCAGGGCGGCCAGGACGCCGGACAGCAACAACACCGGCGGGGTGGTGGCAAAGCCCATCAGGACAAAGCTGGCGGCGCGCACCAGCACGCCCATCATAATCAAGCCCTTGGCCCCAAAGCGGTCGGCCAGCGCCCCGCCAAAGACGGTCAGGCCCTGCTGCATAAACTGGCGGACGGCCAGGACGACGCCGATGAACGCCGCCGCCCAGCCGAGCTCGTCCACGTAGTGGACCGATAGCAAGGGGATAATCAGGAAAAAACCGGCGTGCATCAAAAAAGAGGTCGTCATGAGCGTCAGCAGGCCGCGTTTCCGGCTGCCTTCGCCGAGGGCGCTATGAGCGGGCATGGGTACTGTCTCTCCTCAATCCACAAAAGCGAGAGCTAGAGCCAGAGCTAGAGCATCTTCCTCTGGCTCTAGCTCTCGCTCTAGCTCAAGTAAGCATCAGGCGGTGTTTCAGGCCGCTGCCTGTGTTAAAAATCAAAATTCGTTCGCCGGCCGAGAGCCAGCCTTGTTCGACGAGAGGCGCCAGTGCGCCGACGGTGGCCGCCCCTTCCAGGGAAGCAAATACGCCCTCACTGGCGGCCAGGATAGCCTGGGCCTCACGAATTTGGTGGTCGCTCAGGGCCACGGCCGTGCCGCCGCTCTCGCGCAGCGCCTGCAGCATCAACCGGCTGCCGACAGCCTCCGGCACGCGCAGCCCGCCGGCCAACGTGGCGGCATTTTCCCACGGCTCGGCCGTCTCCGCTCCCTGGTGAAAGGCTTTGACGATGGGAGCGCAGCCCTCGGCCTGGACGGCGACCATACGCGGCCGGTGGCGGCCGATCCAGCTCAGGGCCGCCATTTCGGCAAAGGCCTTCCACATGCCGATCAGCCCGGTGCCGCCGCCGGTAGGATAAACAATGACGTCCGGTAGCTCCCAGCCAAAGGCTTCGGCCACCTCGTAGCCCATGATCTTTTTACCTTCCAGGCGGTAAGGCTCCTTCAGAGTGGAAACGTCAAACCAGCCGCCCTGGGCTGCCCCAGCGGCCGCTTCCCGGCCGGCGTCATTAATCAGGCCGTTGACCAGGTGCAGGTCGGCCCCGGCCATCTGGACTTCCAGGATGTTGATCAGGGAGGCATCCTGGGGCATATAGACGTGGGCCGGCACGCCGGCTCGCGCCGCGTAGGAAGCCAGCGCACCACCGGCGTTGCCGGCCGTGGGAATGACAAACTCGGCGACGCCCAGCTCTACGGCCCGGCTGACGGCCACCGACAGTCCCAGGGCTTTAAAGCTGCCGGTCGGGTTCTGGCCTTCGTCTTTCAGGTAGAGATGTTTCAGGCCAAGTTGTTCGCCCAGGTGCTCCAGTTTCAGGATCGGCTTGCCCCCTTCGCCCAGGGTGACGATGAAGCGAGGGTCACGCACGGGCAACATTTCCCGGAAGCGCCACAGCCCCGCCGGCCGCCGGGCAACCTCGTCCCGGTCCAGGCCAGCCGCGGCGGCCGCCAGGTCATAGCGGGCCAGCAGCGGCGAACCACATTCCGGGCACAGCCGGATAACCTGGTCCGCGTCGTACCGGCCGGAGCAATAGGAACAGTCGAGGTGGCTGAGGTAGCTCATGGGGAGTGTCACCTGTCAGGTGTCACGTGCCAGGTGTCATGTGTCAGTTCATCGTTAGTGTCCAGTCAACCACTTGACACCGAAACACTTGACACCTGACACCGAAACACTTGATACTGGCTATCCCCGGCTGAGAGAATAACGCAGCCGGTTGGGGGGCAGAACAAAGGGCGGGCGGGCCGGGGGGCCGACGTACTGGCGGATCACCTCTCGCACTTGCTGGATGTCGGCCGGCTTGTGCAGGAAGCCGTCGCACCCGGCGGCTATAGCCTTTTCTTCCGCGTCGCCGTGGCCGTAGGCAGTCAGGACCACGGCCGGGACGTGCTTGAGCCGGGCGTCAGCCTTCAGTCGGCGGAGTAGTTCGTAGCCGTCTACCATGCCGGGCAGGCGCAGGTCTACAAAAATCAGGTCGGGCTGGCTCTCCACGGCCGCCACCCAGCCGCTCTCCCCGTCGGCGGCCGATAAAAATTCGTGCCCTTCAGCCTGGACGATGCGCTTGACCAGTAACATGTTGTTGAAGTGGTCTTCGACGTACAGAATTCGCTTGGCCATCTGGCCAAACAATAGCACGATCCCCTACCCCAAGTCAAGCCAATAAGTGTTATAGGGATTATAGAATCCTTCTATAATCCCAGGCAGAAACAGTCAGGATAGGGAAGGCCTGGGGGAACATGTCTATCGGCTGGAGTTCCAGCAGTGTATAGCCGGCCGCGGCCAGCCGCTTACCGTCGCGGGCCAGCGTGGCCGCGTCGGCGCTAACATAGACCAGCCGGCCGGGGGTCAAACGCCGGATCTGGTCCAGCACCGCCGGCGAAAGCCCTTCGGCCGGGGGGTCCACGACCATCACCTGGGGGATTACATCCAGAAGAGGCAAGACCGCTTCGGCCGTTCCCTGGTAGAGGGAGACGTTGTCGAACTCGTCCAGGTTGACGGCCGCGTCGGCGACGGCGTCGGGGTTGGCCTCCACTGCCACCAGGCTGGCCGCGGCCGGGGCCAGGAAAGCGGTCAACGTGCCCGCGCCGCTGTACGCTTCCAGCACTGTCTCTGCACCGGTCAATGCCGCGTAGCCCAACACGCTGTCCACCAATAGCGCCGTGGCCGGCGGGCTGGGGTAAAAGAAAACGCCGGCCGAAACGCGAAAGTCGCGCTCCTTGATTGTCTGCACCAGGTAATTATCTCCCACCAGGTTGGCGGCCGTGCCGTCCGGCAGGACGATAGAGACCGAGACCGGGAAATCGGCTTCCAGGGCCGGCGGCTCCACGTCCTCCACCTCCAGGGCAGCCAGCAAGGCCCCGCCATCCCCCACCCGCAGCGTCAGCCGGCGCAGGCCAGGCAGCTCCAGGTCAACGTCCTGGTACAGCTCCAGCAATTCCGGCCGGATAATATAGCACACCTCAATGGGCATCACCTGGCCCAGGGCCGGTGACCAGTAACCCAGGCCGCCGCCCGGCGCAGGGTTAAAGGCCGTATCCACCCGGTAAGCCCACGGCTCGGGATTGGCCAGGCACGGCCGGACCACCACTCCAGCCAGCCCGCCGATGCGCTCCAACTGGTCGCGAACAATCGTTTCCTTGAAGCGCAACTGGCCGGCGTACTCGATGTGCTGGTATTGGCAGCCGCCGCAGGGGCCAAAGTGGGGGCAACGGGGGACCACCCGGGCCGGCGAAGGCTCCAGCACCTCCACCAGCCGGCCGCGGGCGTACCGCTTTTTGTCCTCGACGATTTCCACCTGCACTTTTTCGCCGGGAATGGCCAGGGGCACAAAAATTACCCGGTCCTTGTCGTCCCGGCCAAGCGCCGCCCCGCCGTGGGCCATATCGGTGAGGGTGAGAGTGATGGTTGCCATTGCTTACCAGGAATTGGAGATTGGAGATTGAAGATTAACCAATCTCCAATCTCTAATCTCTAATCCCTAATCTCCCTTTCACCCCAACCGGCCGCTGGCTACCAGCATGGTAAAGGAGGCGATAAACCAGTGGATGAGCCAGGGGTAGAGGAAGGAGCCGGATTGCCAGGCGACGAAGCCAAAGGCCGCGCCGCCGAAAATGGTGGTTAACGTTTCCAGCTCCGGCTTGCCCAGGTGCATGAAGGCAAAAGGCACGGCCTGCAGGAAAATGGCCGGCCCCGGCCCCAAGGCGCGAGCCAGACCAAAGAGAAGGAAGCCACGCCAGATAAACTCCCAACCCCACAGGTCTACGGCCGTAATGTAGAGGAGGTAGGCAGTGTTATCGGGGGCCTTGGCGTTGTAGTAGCGCTGCATGTCAGGCGTGCGGGCCAGGAACCACAACAACACGGCCATCCCGGCGCAGGCCGGCAAGACAAAGGCCAGCCCGGTGCGCCAGTTGCCCAGCCGGAAACCGTAGTCGGCCGGCCGCTCCCGGAAGAGGAACAATAGGATGGCCATCGGGATCAGGAAGTAAAAGATTAGCCGGTCGTAAGCCTTCGTGCCGGTAATCTTGTGGCCGTAATAATCCAGCATCGGCACCACCGTCGTCAGGATGACAAGCAAGGTTAGCTTCAGGTTAAATTCGATGCCGCCGATAGTCATAACAGGACTGAGGACTGAGTGATGAGGACTGAGTTGTCGTGTCACGTGTCAGGTGTCACGTATCAGGTGCTGTACCTTGCAGTAATTCGAAATATGGATTGCGCCGATTTAAACTAGGCGCATGAGACACAGTTTAACAGTGGATGGATTCATCGAGCGCTTGAAGTTAAAAAAGCTGA
>JAKEFB010000060.1 GCA_022616275.1 Chloroflexota bacterium | reverse complement strand
GCTTAGTATAGCAAAAGCTGCTCAGGTGTCATGAAGCGTGGTATCATAATAGCCCTGGCTGTATCTCAACCGGTTTGTACAGCCAGAGCCACTGTGCTTCATCCCAAAGACGCAGCAGCCGGAGGAGGAGTTTCGCCGCTCCCTCTGCCGGTCCCTGCGTCTTTACATTGCCAGCAGGTCAATATGAATCGTCGCTTTAATCTCGTTTTGTTGCTTGTCTTTTTCGTTGCCATATTGAGGCCCGGTCCCCGGCCGGCGGCCCAGGCCCAGGGAGGGGTAGACCCGCGCTTTGGCATCGTCGAAGGTTTTTGGGGGCCACAGGAAACGGCCGAGTTGAACGTGGGCTGGGAACGCATCCTCTTTTACTGGCGGGAAATCCAGCCGGCCGGCCCCGGCGACTGGAACACGCTGCACGTCCTCGAGGAGTGGCTGGCCGAGGCCGGCGCCCAGGGGCGCAGCGTCGTCGGGCTGCTCAAGAATACGCCGCCCTGGGCCTCGGAAGACGGGACCGAGGCCGGCCTGCCGCGCGGCCTCTACCTGCCGGTGGATGACCCCAACAATCTGTGGGCCGGCTTTGTCCGCCAGGTGGCCAGCTACTACGGCCCGCTCGGCGTCCACCACTGGATTATCTGGAACGAACCGGAGATCAAGCCCGGCGTTTACGGTTACGAGTTCGCCGGCTCGGTCGAGGATTATTACCAGTTGGTCAAAGTCGCCCACCAGGTCATGAAACAGGCGGACCCGGTCGCCGTCATTCACCTGGCCGGCCTGACCTGGTGGCACGACACTGGCTATTTGAACCGCTTTTTGCAAGTGGTCATGGCCGATCCGGAAGCGCCGGCCAATGACTATTTCTTTGACGTGATCTCCCTCCACATTTATTTTCGCAGCGAGACGGTCCAAAGTATCGTCGGCTCGGTCTGGGCCATCCAGAACCAATATAGCCTGAGCAAGCCGGTCTGGGTCAACGAGACCAACGCTGCGCCAAACCTGGACCCGCTCTGGCCCGTAGAGCGGCCGCAGTTCCAGGTGGACCTGGACCAGCAGGCCTGGTACATCGTTCAGGCTTATGCCCTGGGTTATTCGGCCGGGGCGGCGCGGGTCGGGGTGTACAAGCTGGTAGACATTCTCCTGCCGCCAGGGGGTGAGTCCTTCGGCATTTTGCGGCCGGACTTCAGCCGCCGGCCGGCCTTTGACGCCTATAAGACGACCATCCAGTACCTGAGCGGCTTTACGACGGCCCGTAGGCAGCAGGCGGCCAATTACTTTGTGGTGACCTTTAATCGGCCGCAGGGCGTGACCCGCATCTTGTGGGCGCGCAACCCGGCGGCCGTGGCGCTGGCCCTGCCGGCCCTGGCCTCCTCGGCCACGCTGGTCAGCGCCACTGGAGAGACGAGCCAGGTGACGGCCGAAAACGGTGTCTACAACCTGACCCTGCCAGGGGCGCGCTGCTCTGGTGAGTGTATTATCGGCGGCCCGCCTATCTTTGTGGTCGAGGAGGGCGTGGTGGCCGACAACGCCCCAGCGCCCACTGTCGTGGCCACAGGCGACAGCGTGCCGACGCCCACAGCCACGCCGACCGAGACGCCAACTCCCACCACAACACCCAGCCCAACCCGGACCCCGTCGCCGACGCGGACCTCGTCGCCCACCCCGACGGAGACCGCTACCCTGACGGCCACGCCTACCGCTTCGCCGGCGGCTACCGATACGCCGGTTCCTACCTCCACGGCTACACCCACGTCCGTTGCCCCCAGTACCCAGGGCGGCGTGCTGGGCAGTTCCAGCCGGTGGGTGGGGATTCTCTTTATTGGCGCAGCGATTGGGGTGGCCGGTGGGTTGCTGGTTCTGGTTCGGAGGCGTATCTAGAGATACATTTTTTGCTTATGAAGTTTACAGAGAGGGCTATGTTGCTTATACTATTCGGTGGTTAACCTTTTGTGGTAACTTCCTGAAGCGGTGGGGGCAACGGCCGTAGTCTGGCCGTGTCGGATTGGAATTTAGGCTTGAGGAGGACCATCATGCTGAAATCAAACCGGCTCTTGTCAAAGGAGAAAGCCAGAGGACTCGATTTATCCACGCGAGTGGCTCTCGAAGCCCGTATCACCGACAGGCGTTCCCAAATCATCGAATTTGAACAGTTTACTCGCAAGCAGGTAGACCTGGAGTGGTTTACGGCCTCCCGACCCTGGCGCCAGCATCTCATCAATTTCCTCGGACCCTTTGAGGGGAAGGTCATGCTGGATCTGGCCTGCGGCTATTCCATGACGCCAGTCATGTTTGCCCTGGCCGGGGCTATTGTCTATGCCCTTGACGTTGCCCCCAAGACGCTGGCGACAGTGAAGCGCTTTGCCAGGTTCAAAGCCGTGGGCGACTCTGTTCAACCGGTAGTGGCGGCTGGCGAATATCTTCCGTTCGCAACCGAGAGCTTCGACCTTATTTTTGGCAATGCCGCCCTGCATCATTTGCAGCTTGAGCAGGCCGCGCCTGAAATCGTGCGCGTCTTAAAGCAGGGTGGCAAAGCGGCCTTTCAAGATCCACTCGGTCAGAATCCCTTCCTGGAACTCGCTCGTGACTATCTGCCCTACGAGGACAAGCATCCCGAAAAAGGGACTGATCATCCGCTACGTATCCAGGATGTGGAGAGGTTTAACCGCTATTTCACGACCAGTACTTATCAAACTTTTCACTTAACCGGGATGCTGGGCAAACCCCTTCATTTACCGAGAAATTCTCCTTTCCGCCGCCGGCTGGAGGCATTCGATAGTGTGCTCTTCCGCCATATCCCCTATATGCAGCGATACGCGCGCTTTGTTGTAACCTGCGTCAGCAAATAAAGAGCCGGCGACATCAGTCGCGTCGCTGGGCAGCAGATAATGGGGGAGCTGGCGGCGCCGTTAGTACTAAATCCCCATCAGACAGGCTGAACGGAACGGCCGCTTTTCCATTATAATTCTTGCTGGTAGCCCTGTTTGTTCCCTGTGCTGCCCCCAAACAAACCCTGTAATGTCACCATATTGACACGTACAAGGGCGTTCATTACAATGATGCCTGGGCCTAACGCTAACGCTAACTCTAGCCCTAGCTCGAAACTCCAGTTCGCACCCAAGAGGGGATCATGAGCGACTTAATTGGCAAAACCCTCGGCAAGTATCAGTTAATTATTCGCATCGGCCGGGGCGGGATGGCCCGGGTCTACAAGGCTTACCAGTCCAGCCTGGACCGTTACGTGGCCATTAAGGTGCTGCACAGCTACCTGGCCGAAGAGGGGGATTTTGTAGACCGGTTTGAACGTGAAGCCACGGCCGTGGCCCGCCTGCGCCACCCGAACATTGTCCAGGTTTACGATTACGACGTCGAAGGGGATCTCTATTACATCGTCATGGAGTTCGTCGAAGGCCCGACGCTGAAGACGGAGATGGAAGAGCGGCGCAAACGCCACGTTGGCAATGGCCAGCAGCTCTTTACCCTGGACGAGGTCGCCGGGATTTTTACCACCCTTTCCGAGGCCATAGATTACGCCCACTCGCGGGGTATGATTCACCGCGACTTGAAGCCGGCCAACATTATGATTACGGCCGAAGGCCAGATTCTCCTGACCGACTTTGGTCTATCGCGGATGATTGACGCCTCTCGCCTGACCAAGACGGGGGCTGTCTCTGGCACGCCGGCCTACATGGCCCCGGAACAGGTGCAGGGGGATAAGGGAGATGAGCGCAGCGACATTTATTCTCTCGGTATCCTCCTTTACGAACTATTGACCGGCCGGGTGCCCTTTGACGCCGACAGCCCCTACGCCGTTATGGCCAAGCACGTCAGCGACCCGGTGCCGTCGCTGTTGCAATTTAACCCCGAGCTGCCGGAGGCCATAGCCCACGTGGTCTTGAAGGCCTTGCACAAGGACCCCGGCGAGCGTTACCAGAGCACCCAGGAGATCGTGGCTGATTTGCTCCTGGCGATGGGCCTCATCCACGACCAGGTGCGCAGCAAAGGCTCCTTGGAGCCGGTGGCCATGATGCCTCTCAACCTGGACGTGACGCCGACGCCGGGCTTGCGGGTGATTACCCCCACGCGTGAGGCTATTGCCACCCCTTATCGGGGTCTGTACGCTTTTCGAGAAGAGGACGCGCCGTTCTTTTTTGGCCGGGAAGCGTTTACCGACCGGTTGGCGCGGACGGTGGCCGAGAAGTCTATGGCTTCGGTCATTGGCCCGTCGGGGAGTGGCAAGTCCTCGGTCGTTTTTGCCGGCCTCGTTCCCCGGCTGCGGGAGGAGGGGGAGTGGATTATTGTCGAAGCGCGGCCCGGTAGCCGGCCGTTTTACAACCTGGCGGCGGCGCTGTTGCCCCACCTGGAGCCGGAAATGGGCGAGACCGGCCGCCTGCTGGAAACGCAAAGACTGGCCGAAGCCTTGCAGCAGGAGCAACTGGCCCTGGCCGACGTGATCGGCCGGGTGGTTCAAAAGGACGCCAACAAAACCCGCCTGCTGCTGGTCGTAGACCAGTTTGAGGAGCTATACACCTTATGTACCGACGGCGAAGCGCGGCGGCGTTTCCCCAATGCCCTGTTTGAAGCCATTCACACGGCCCGCGAGCAAAACACTTTTCGCTTGACCCTGGTGCTGACCCTGCGGGCCGACTTCATGGGCCAGGCGCTGGCCGACCGGCCGTTTGCCGACGCGCTGCAGGAAGCGGACGTCAAGCTGGGGCCGATGACCCGGGCTGAACTGGGGCGGGCCATCGAAAGCCCGGCCGGCAAGCAGAACGTCTCTTTTGAGGCCGGCCTGGTGGAACGTATCCTGGACGACGTGGGCGAGGAGCCGGGCAACCTGCCGCTGCTGGAATTTGCCCTGACGCTGCTGTGGGAGCGCCGCCACGGCCGCCGCCTGACCCACGCTGCTTACGAGGCTGTCGGCCGGGTGGAAGGGGCCCTGGCCCGCTACGCCGACGAGGTCTACGAGACGCTGGACGAAGCCGATAAAGAACGGGCCCGCCGCGTTTTTACCCAGATGGTCCGCCCCGGCGAGGGCACTGAAGACACGCGCCGCCTGGCCACCCGCGCCGAGCTGGGCGAAAACGACTGGGTGCTGGCCCAACGCCTGGCCGACGCCCGGCTGGTGGTCACCGGCCGGACGCCGGACGGCCAGGAGACGGCCGAGGTGGTCCACGAGGCTCTGATTCGCGGCTGGGGCCGACTGTTGGAGTGGATGAACAACGACCGGGCCTTCCGCGCCTGGCAGGAGCGGTTGCGAGCGGCCATTCGCCAGTGGGAAAGCAGCGACCGGGACGAAGGCGCTTTGCTGCGCGGCGTGCCCCTGGGCGAGGCTGAGGAGTGGCTGCAGCGGCAGGATCGCGACCTGAGCAAGCTGGAGCGAGAATACATCAAGACCGGCATTGCTCAGCGCGAGCAGCGGGCGGCCGAGCGAGAGGCGCAGCGCCGCCGGGAGCTGGAAGCGGCGCAACTGCTGGCCGAAGAACAGCAGCGCCGGGCTGAGGCCGAGCGCCAGCGGGCGGACGAGCACGCCCGGGCCACCCAACGATTTCGGACGCTGGCCACTGTTTTAGCGGTGGTCTTTTTGCTGGCTGTCATGGCCGCCATTTTTGCCATTGGCCAGCGGCAAGACGCAGTCCAGGAGGCCCAGGCGCGGGCGACCGAGGTGGTGGTGCGCAGCACGGCTGAGGCCAACGCCGAAACCAGCGCCGGTCTGGCCGTGACGCGGGCCGCCGAAGCCCTGGAAGCCCAGGTGACGGCCGAAGCGGAGCGTTTCCGGGCTGATGGGGCGGCCGGGGAAGCCCTGGCAGCCAAAGAAGAAGCCGAGCAGGAGCGAGACCGGGCCGACGCCCAGGCCCAACTGGCTCTCTCCCGCCAGTTAGCGGCCCAGTCCACCACCCTGCTTGGCCCCCAGTTTGACCTGGCTCTGCTGTTAAGCCTGGAAGCCAATAACATCGTCGAGTCAACCGAGGCCCAGGGCAGTCTGTTGACGGCCTTGCAGACCAATCCCAACATCGTCACTTTCCTGCGCGGCCACCGGGGGATTGTCCAGTCGGTGACTTTTAGCCCGGACGGCCGCTATCTGGCTTCGGCCGGGGCCGACGGTCTGGTGTTCCTTTGGGACCTGTCCGGTGACCGGCCGCCGGCCGGGCCGCTGCGCCAGTTCGCCGGCCACGACCCGGCGCAGTTGGTGAATAAGGTCGTCTTTAGCCCGGACGGCCGCTGGCTGGCCACGGCCAGCGACGACCTGACGGCCAGGATTTGGGACGTGGCCAGCGGCGAAGCAATACAAACGTTGTCCGGCCATAGCCAGTGGGTGCAGAGCATCGCTTTTAGCCCGGATGGCCAGTTGGTAGCCACCAGCAGCGGCGATAGGACGGCGATCATTTGGGAGGTGGCCACGGGCCAACCGTTGCAGACGCTGCGTGGGCATACCGGCTTTGTCTGGGATTTGGCCTTCAGCCCGGATGGTAGCCAGTTGGCCACAGCCGCTACCGATACGACCCTCATCTTGTGGGACGCGACCACTGGCCAGCTCTTGCGGACGCTGGCGGGCCATCAGAACGGCGTTTTCGGGGTAGCCTTTAGCCCGGACGGCCGGCTGCTGGCTTCGGCCGGCGCCGATAACAACCTGATTTTGTGGGACGTGGCCACCGGGGAGATGGTCCACGAACCGCTGCAAGGGCATGTTGCCGGGCTGATAGGGGTGGCTTTTAGCCCGGATGGCCAGCAGGTGGCCTCCGCCAGCAACGATAGCACCGTTCGCCTGTGGGACGTCGCCACCGGAGGACAGATCACGCTTTTTGGCAACCATACGGCCGGTGTGCCGGCCGTCAATTTCAGCCCGGACGGCCGGATGCTGGCTTCCGGCGATGGGAACGGGCTCATCATCTTGTGGGACGTCTCGCCGGACGGCCCGTCATTCGGCGATTCGGTCGGTGGCCACGATGGCTCAGCGACCTACGTTAGCTTTAGCCCGGACGGCACTCTCCTGGCCTCCAGTGGGGCAGACAGCACGATTCGTTTTTGGGATCCGGCCAGCGGTGAGCCGGTTGGCCAGCCGATCACGCACGCGCTGCGGATCACTGAGCCGGTGATTTCCCTGGCCCTCAGCCCGGATGGTAGCCTGCTGGCTTCGGGCAGCGCCAACGGCACGATGGTCATCTGGAACATGACCACCGGCCAGCCGGTTACCAGCTCGGTGACCGCCCAGGCCAATGGCGTGACCACTCTACTGTTTAGCCCCGACGGCCAGTTCCTGGTTTCCGGCGGCCGGAACGGCGTTGTCCTGGTCTGGGATGCCGCCAGCGGGGCGCTGGTTAGCCCGGGCCTGACCGGCCATAGTGGACCGGTAACGGCTTTAGCCGTTAGCGCGGATGAGCAATACGTAGCCTCGGCCAGCCAGGATGGGACAGTGGTCATCCGGCCGGCCAGCGACATTGACGCCGGCCAGGGACAGGGCGACCCCCTGACCTATACCAGCGCGTTGTCCACCGTCGTTTTAAGCCTGGCCTTCAGCCCCGATAGCGCGCTCCTGGCCTCCGGCGATAACCAGGGGGCGATTGTCCTGTGGGACGTAGCCGGTCAGCAACCACTGGAGCCATTCTTAGGCGACAGCGGCGCGGCCGTGACCAGCCTGGCTTTTAGCCCGGACGGCGCTGCCCTGACTGGCGGCCGCGCCGATGGGACGGTCGTCTTGTGGGACGTGAACGGCCGCGAACCAGTTGGCCAATTGCCTCAACCGGCGACGGCCGCCGTCAACCACCTCTCTTTTAGCGCCGATGGCCAAAGCGTATTGCTGGTTGATCGGCAAGGCCGGGCCTTCACCTGGAACATTGCCAGCGGCCAAGTGGCTGCCTGGCCAGAAGTGGCGGGCCAGCCCGAAGCCGGTAACCAGCCGGTAACGGCGCTGAGCCTGGAGGGATCAACGGTTGCCCGGGTAGAGGCCGGCAACACCATCTGGACCTGGAGCCGGGAGACCGGTGAGTTGCTGGGCCAACCGCTGCTGCATGCCTTCCCCTTTCTCTCAACGGTCTCGGGCGTGGTCTTTAGCCCGGACGGCCGGATGCTGGCTTCGTCTGGCTTTGATGGAGCCGTGGTCTTGTGGGACGCGGCCACGCGCCAGCCGCTTGGCCCGCCTCTTCTAGGCGCCAGCTCCAATATCTTTAACGTGACTTTCAGCCCCGACGGGCAACTCCTGGCGGCCGGCAGTTGCAGCCGGTTAAACGTGGCCGGGAATTGCGACCGGGGCGAGGTCGTCTTGTGGGACCTGGCCAGCCGCGAAATCAGGACCATCTGGCGGGAAACGACCGGCAATACCACCGGCCTTTCCTTCAGTCCCGACGGCCGCCTGTTGGCGGCCAGCAGTTGCAACCAGGTAGACGTCGTCGGTGTCTGCCTCCAGGGGGCTATTGTCATCTGGGACGTGGCTTCGGGCGAGGTCGCGGAGCGGTTGATTGAGCATTCCGGCTTTGTCTGGAGCGTGCTCTTTAGCCCGGACGGCCGTCTCCTGGCTTCCAGCAGCGCCGACAACACCATCATTCTCTGGGACCTGGCCAGCGGGGAACCGGTCGGGCAGCGGTTGACCAATCACGGCGGCCCGGTGCGGCGCCTGGCTTTTAACGCGGACGGCACGCTCTTGTTCTCCGGCGGCATAGACAACGTGGGCTACCTGTGGGACGTCAGCACCGGCCAGGCCATTGGCGGGCCGTTTACCGGCCACAGCAACAACGTCTGGGGCGTAGCCTTTAGCCCCGACGGCCGCCAGGTGGCCACGGCCGGGCTGGACGGCCAGGTCTTTCTTTGGGACGTGGACCCCGCTTCCTGGCGCGACCGCGCCTGCCGGGTGGCCAACCGCAACCTGCGGCCGGAAGAGTGGCAGCAGTTTTTTGGGGAGCGAGAATATGAGGAAACCTGCTTGCTTCCCGGAGATTAGAGACTTGTCCTGAGCCATGCCGAAGGATTGGAGATTGGAGATTAAGTAGGTCCAAAATCTGCTCGTTAGGGATTGGCAAATCCCCAACCCAAATGCTGTTAGGGATTGACAAATCCCCAACCCAAATCTGCTCGCTGGGGATTGACAAATCCCCAGCCCGGATTGACAAATCCGGGCCGAGCAAAATTGATCTGCTGAGATTAATTAACCTCCAATCCCTGGCGAGAAGTCGGATAACCGGCCGGGTCAATCAGCGCCTCAATGAGGGTGGGACGGCCGGCGGAGAGGGCGGCCTGCACGGCCGCGGCGCAGGCTTCGCTACTGTCAATGCGGTAAAAGGGGAGACCGTAGGCGGCCGCCAGAAGGGCAAAGTCCGGGTTGGGAAATTCGACGCCGAAAACAGGCTTGCCGGCCCGGCGTTGTTGGGAGCGGATCAGGTCCAGCGCGCCGTCGTTGAATAGAATGACCAGGACGGGCGTCTCCAACCGGGCCAGCAGGTTGAGTTCGCCCAGGCCCATGGCCAGCCCGCCGTCGCCGGTGAAGCAGACGACCGGCCGGCCCGGCAGCGCCAGACCGGCGGCGATGGCCGCCGGCAGGCCAAAACCCATCGCCGAGAGGCCATTAGAAACCAGGTAACTGTTGGGCGCCGCCGCCGGCCAGGCCAGAGCAGCCAATATCTTGTGCGAACCGACGTCGCTGACGGCGATGGTCTCGGCCGGCGTGTGGTCGCGGACGGCCTGGAGCACATCCTGGGGCCACAACCGGCCGGGCGTGGCCGGCGGCCGGGTGAAAGCGGCCGCTTCCTGGCGGAAACGAGCCACGCGGGCCTGGCCCCAGCCGGCCGCCCGGCGAAAAGGACCACCGGCCAGCCCGGCCAGCGCCGGTTGCAGCCGGCCAACCACCTCCACCGCGGCCGGCAGCCGGGGGTCTACGTTGGCCCAGGGGGCCAGCCAGATGAGCGGCGCGGGCTGCTGCCACGGCCGGACCAGCTCAACCACGTCGAAGCCCACCGCCAGGAGGCAATTGGCTTCGTCCAGCAACTGGTAGGCCGGGTCGTGGCGGGTGAGGCCAAGCGTCCCGGCGGCCAGGGGATGGTCGCCGGACAGGCAACCCTTGGCCTTGGGGGTGGTGATGACCGGCGCGCCGGCCGCCTCGGCCAGGCGGCGCAGGGCCTCGTAAGGCGCTTCCGGTTCCAGCCCCAGCCCGGCGAGGATGAGGGGGCGGGCGGCGGTGGAGAGGAGGGAGTGGGCTAAGGCGAGATTAGAGATTGGAGATTGGAGATTGGAGATTGATTGTTTAGCTTTGTCAAGGTCGCCAGGATCCACTTCGCTTTGTTCGGCGGCTTCGTTGGTGAGTTGGAGGTGGACGGGACCGGGGCGGCCGTGGGTCAGGAGTTGAAGGGCGGCGCGGCTGGTTTCACGAGCCTGGGCCGGTTCCAATTTGAAAGAGCCTTTGGTGATTGGGGTGAACAGGGCTTGCAGATCAACGAACTGGTGAGTGTGGCCCGGCCGGAGGCGTTCCGGCATTTGGGCGGTAATGACCAGCACCGGGGAGCGGTCCAGGTAAGCGTGGGCCACCCCGGCCACGGCGTTGGTCGCGCCTGGGCCAAGCGTGGTCAGGCAGGCCGCCGGGCGGCGGGTGAGCCGGGCCGTGGCGTCGGCCATGAAAACGGCCGAACTCTCGTGGTGGGCCAGGACGAAACGCAGCCCGTGGCGGCGCAGGGCGTCGAGCGCGGCCACGTTTTCGCCGCCGGGCAGGCCGAAGACGGTCGTGACGCCGGCGGCGAGTAGTTCTTCAGCCAGAACGTCGGAAACGATTTTAGATTTTAGATTTTGGATTTTGGATTCTATCGTCATGTGTAAGCTTTGGTACAATGGCGTTATGCAAAACGAGGGACACGGCGACGCGCGGCGGGGGGGCCGGGCGCTGCAATTGGGCTGGACGCGTTCCAGCACCGTTCTTTTAAGCGCCTTTTTCCTGACTATATTTCTACTGGGCTACGTCTGGTGGCCGCTGGCGGCCGAGTACCTGGCCCAAATTGACTCGAACCGGCCGTTGTGGCAACAACTGGACTGGCTGCTGCTGGGCATTTTTGCCGCCATGAGCCTGCTGATCGTCGCCGGGGCCGACCTGAAGACGGACGCCCTGGTCATCCTGGTCGGGCTGGCCGGCGGCCTGGCCATCGAAAGCTGGGGGACGCAAACCCAGTTGTGGGTCTATTACACCCAGGAGCGGCCGCCGCTGTGGATTATCCCGGCCTGGCCCATTGCCAGCCTGTCCATTGACCGGCTGGTCCGCCTGGTGGACCGGTTAATCCCGGCCGGGCCTCGCTTTTTTACCGGCCTCTACTGGCTACTCTTGCCGGCCTTCCTGGCCTTGATGCTGGCTTTTACCTGGCCGGCGCTGGACAAGTCCTTTACCCTGCTGGCCCTGGCCTCCTGCGTCCTGTTGACGTTGACGCCAACCAACCATCGCCTGGCGGTCTTGACCTTCGTCGCCGGCAGCGGCCTGGGTTATTTTCTGGAAGTCTGGGGCACGACGCGGCTGTGCTGGACCTATTACACCCAGGAAACGCCACCCCTCTTTGCCGTTCTGGCCCACGGCATGGCCGCCGTCGCCTTCTGGCGGGCCGGCCTGATTCTCCTTCGTGTAGCCAATAAACCAGCCAGGACGCAGATTGGCGCCGGTAGACGCTGATTTTTGTCCCTTTCTCTGTCGCCAAATCGCCCTACTCTTAAGAAACCAGGTTTCTAGCGCCGCACGACGGGAAGATAAAGGGGGTAGTAGCGCCAGTAGACGTAAGCCGCCCCGGCGTTTTCGACCGGGTCACCCGGCCCGCGGTCTTCCTCAGGCGCTCCGGCGACCACTGTGTCACCGCTGATGGCCACCGACCGGCCGAAGTAGTCTTCCGCCTGGGCGTCGCCGGCGGCCAGTTTGATGACCTGGCTCCAGGCGTCTGGCCCGCTGGCGTTGCGCTCAAAGACGTAGGCCGCCCCGGCGTTCGGGAGGGGGTCGCCCGGCCCGCCCTCTTCCCGATCCGCCCCGACGACCAGGGTATCGTCGCTGCTGGCCGCCGACCCGCCGAACTGGTCACCCGCCTGGGCGTCGCCGGCGGTGAGTTTGGCGACCTGGCCCCAGGCGTCTGGCCCGCCCTGGTTGCGCTCGAAGACGTAGGCCGCCCCGGCGCCATCGAGCGGGTTGCCCGGCCCGCCATCCTCCGCATTCGCCCCGACGACCAGGGTATCGCCGCTGATGGCGGCCGACCCGCCAAACTGGTCACCCCCCTGGGCGTCGCCGGCGGCCACTTTGGCGACCTGGCCCCAGGCGTCTGGCCCGCCCTGGTCGCGCTCAAAAACGTAGGCCGCCCCGGCCTCCGGGAGGGGGTTGCCCGGCCCGCCGTCTTCCTGATAGGCCCCGGCGACGGCCGTATCGCCGCTGACGGCCACCGACAGGCCGAAGTAGTCGGCGGTCTGGGCGTCGCCGGCTACCAGTTTGGCGACCTGGCCCCAGGCGTCTGGCCCGCCCTGGTTGCGCTCAAAGACGTAGGCCGCCCCGGCCGCCGGCAGCGGGTTGCCCGGCCCGCCGTCTTCCTGATAGGCCCCGGCAACAGCCGTATCGCCGCTGACGGCCACCGACCAGCCGAAGTTGTCCCCCGCCTGGGCGTCGCCGGCGGTGAGTTTGGCGACCTGGCCCCAGGCGCCCGGCCCGCCCTGGTCGCGCTCAAAGACGTAGGCCGCCCCGGCGTTCGGGAGCGGGTTGCCCGGCCCGCCATCCTCCAAATACGCCCCAACGACCACCGTGTCACCGCTAATGGCCACCGCCACGCCGAACCGGTCATCCGCCTGGGCGTCGCCGGCGGCCAGCTTGGCGACCTGGCCCCAGGCGCCCGGCCCGCCCTGGTTGCGCTCAAAGACGTAGGCGGCCCCGGCCTGGGCGAGAGGGTTGCCCGGCCCGCCGTCTTCCCAATAGGCCCCGACGACCAGGGTATCGCCGCTGATGGCCACCGCCACGCCGAACCTGTCTTCGACCTGGGCGTCGCCGGCGGCCACTTTGGTCTCCGCATACGGGCCGCCAGCCCCCCTCATCTGCTCCTGGATGGCCCGCCAGCCGGCATCGCTCAAGCCGGCCGGCGCGGCGGCCGCCGGCGCCCGGCCGCTATCCCCCTGGCCGGCCGAAACGACCAGGAACACGGCCGCCAGCGCCGCGATGTACCAGACCGAAAAACTTCGCTTTGGGGAAAGGCGCTGATATAACATGGCTTACTCCTTGGGGCGGCGCGATAAGAGGTTAAGGCGTCGTCGTGTTGTCGAACCAGTTAAAGCTGAAGTACGGGAACTGGTGGGCCGTTTGGGTGCGAATGGCCATGCGGTCCAGGCCATGCAACTGGGCCGGAATGTTGACGGTCATAGACATTGTGCCGCCGGCGCCGGAACTGAACTGGCCGGCCACAAACCCATTGATCCCACGCGAGCCTATCCGCCCCAATAAGACCGTGAAGGTCTGGTTGGGCGGGAAGTTGTTGGTCTCAAAAGTGACCGATTCGTTGGCCTTGACGGCCGTCACGCGAATGGTAGGAATACCCGTGTAGCCAGGGGCCGGCTCAGGACCACCGCCCGTGCCGCCCGGCGGCGGGACGTTGTCGTCGTTGTTGTAGAACCAGTTGTAGGCGAAATAGGGGTTGGCGTGGGCCGTTTGCGCCCGGAGGGCCAGCCGGGCCTGGCCCTTTAACGGGTCAGGAATATTATAAGTAGCCGTCAGCTTGCCGCCGGCCCCTGAAGCGAGCGTGCCCACCTCAATACCGCCGATCCCCTTGGTCCCAAACTGGCCCATCGTGACTTTGAAACTCTGGTTAGCCGGGAAGTTGGTGGTTTCAATCGTCACCGACTGGTCTTTAGCCACGTCCACGATGCGGAACGTGGGGATACCGCTGTAACCCGCCGGCGGGGGCGGCGTTGAGCCACCGGCGCCGCCGGCCGTGCTGTTGTGGAACCAGTTGTAGGCAAAATAGGGGTTGGCCTGGCTGGTTTGCAGCCGGATGGCCAGTCGGGCCTGGCCTTTCAATTGGGCCGGGATGTTGAAAGTGGCCGTCAGTGTGCCACCAGCCTCCGAGTTGAGCGCGCCGACCGCAATGCCGCCAATACCCTGAGTGCCGTACTGGCCCATTGTGGCTTGAAAGCGCTGGTTGGCCGGGAAGTTGGCCGTCTCGATGGTGACCGACTGGTCCTGGACGACCTGGACGATGCGAAAGGTGGGAATGGCGGCCGCGGCCGGGTTGGCTTTCAAGAGTACCACGCCGGCCGGCAACAGCAACAAGGCCAGGGCCAGCAGCCAGGCGCCGGCCACTTTGCCCGGCCCCAGCGCCTTCCAGGAGGAGAAAAGGCGCGGCCAATTGATTTGCTTGAAGCGCGTTTGTAATTGGATCATTTTGTCCCTCCATATGATCTGTTAAAGTACCCCTAAACAATAGATCATACATCTAAATCGGCCATGACTCAATCCCCGTTTTTCAGCAACTACTCAGCCCCTCTAGCTGTGGCCGGTCTCATGACCGTGCCACCCGGCGCGGTCATGAGACCAGTCTGAGCAGTTACGTTTTTCAGCGGCCGGAGATTGGCTTATAATGGAGCTATGAGCCGGTTTTCAGAACGATTCGGCGTCCTGCCTTTTCTGCTCTTGGGCCTGAGCTTGTTGGCCATTGGCTGGCTGGCGGTGAGCCACATCGTCAACAATTTCTGGCCTATTGACGTGGCCCGCCTGGACCTGGTCCGGGACACGGCGCTGGACCGGGCCGAGGCGACGACGCTGCTGCAGGCGGCCAACCGTGAAGTCGTAGTGGCCTTCCTGGCCGGTGTCCTGGTGGCCGTCACCGGCCTGGCCCTGCCGCTGGCCTACTATTTGAACAAGCGCTTCGGCGACGCGCCTATCCTCCATTTTTTGGTCGTGCTGCGCCAGGCCATGTGGGTCGGCTTGTGGGTGGCCTTCTGCCTGTGGCTGCAAATGAACCGGACCTTAGGCTGGGGGGTGGCCTCGTTGGTGGCGGCCGTGTTGATTATTTTCGAAATCTTGCTCCAGGTGCGGGAGCGGGCGGCCAGCATTGGGTGCTAAGATGAGCGAAGATAGCGACGTCGCCGAGCGCCTGCGCCAGTTGCCCAGCGTGGACCGCCTGCTTGGTTTGGCCGCGGCCGGGGAGCTAGTGGCCGGCTACGGCCGGCCGCTGGCCCTGGAGGGCCTGCGGGCGGCGCTGGACCGGCGGCGGGCGGCCATTCGCGCCGGCCAGACCGGGGCGCCGCCGGACGAGGCGCTGCTGGACGATGCCCGTCGCTGGCTGGAAGAAACGGTGGCGCCGACGCTGCGGCCGGTGATTAACGCCACCGGGGTCATCGTCCACACCAATCTCGGCCGCGCCCCACTCAGCCGGGCGGCGCTGGCTGCCATCCAGGTAGCCGCGGCCGGTTACGCCAATCTGGAGTACGACCTGGCCGCCGGCGAGCGCGGCTCGCGCACCGTTCACGCCGAAGCGCTGCTCACCCGGCTGACCGGGGCCGAAGCGGCCCTGGCGGTCAACAACAACGCCGCCGCCGTGCTGCTGATGTTGACCGCCCTGTGCCGGGGGAAAGAGGTGGTTATCAGCCGAGGCCAGTTGGTGGAAATTGGCGGCGGCTTCCGCGTGCCGGACGTGATGGCCCAGTCGGGCGCCCGGCTGGTGGAGGTGGGCACGACCAATCGCACCCACCTTCGCGATTACGCCACGGCCATCAACGAAAACACGGCCGCCATCCTGGTCGCCCACCACTCCAATTTCAAGATCGTCGGTTTTACGGCCGAGCCGGCCCTGGCCGAGCTGGCTGAACTGGCCCACGAACACCATTTGCCGTTGCTTTACGATCAGGGCAGCGGGGCGCTGTTGGATACCACCCCCTTTGGCCTGGACCCGGAACCAACCGTGCCGGCCAGCCTGGCGGCCGGGGTGGACGTGGTCGCTTTCAGCGGCGACAAGCTGTTGGGCGGCCCCCAGGCGGGGATTCTTTGCGGCCGGGCCGGGCTCATCCAGCAGCTCAAGCGCCACCCGCTGGCCCGCGCCGTCCGGGCCGACAAGCTGTGCCTGGCGGCGTTGTCGGCCACGCTCACCCATTACCTGACCGACCAGGCGACCAGGGAAATCCCGGTCTGGCAGATGATTGCCCGGCCGCTGGCGGAAATAGCCGCCCAGGCCGGGAGCTGGGCGGCGCAACTGCAGGAGATGGGCCTGGCGGCCGGGGTCATTCCCGGCGAGTCCACCGTCGGTGGCGGCAGCCTGCCGGGGGCGACGCTGCCGACCCGGTTGGTGGCCATAGCCCACCCGCACGTCGAGGAGTTGGCTGCCACCCTGCGCGCCCACGACCCGCCGGTTATCGGCCGGATTGCTGGCGACCGGCTTTTGCTAGACCCGCGCACGGTGTTGCCTGGCCAGGAACGAACGGTGGCCCAGGCGGTGGTAGCAGCGAGTGGAAGAGTAACGAGGATTGAGGACTGAGGACCGAGGTGCTACTATCAGGTAGATGTCGTGCCTCAATAAATCGTATGATCTTCTTGAGTTAATTTACTCTGGTAAAATGCCAAGTTTTCTCACACGATTTATTGACGTATGACAGATAGAAGGTAGTGAGATCAGAAGACCGGCTACATCTGGACAAGGCGCAACAATGACGGTAAAACGCCAAAAGCAGGGCGAGTTTCATACTCCCACGGAGTTGGTTGTCGAGGCAATACGTACCGTATTAGCCAAGGGCGGCAGTTCGTATAAGTATCGCCAAACGAGCTACGATAGTAGTACCAGAACTTTCCGTACCGTAATTACGCCATCGCTCTACCCACTCATATTGCCCACGCCGATGACAATCACTGTACTTCCAAGTGAAATGGGAACCAAAGTCGTAGTTGGAACTCGATCCCAGTGGTTCGTTTTGGGGGATGTGTTCAATTTTTACAGTCGTTATATAACAGCTTTCCTGAACGCCCTAACCCAGAACCTAATGCCTACCCAGGCCACTCAATAAAATCCGTTTCGGTCAATCGGCCGTTGCGAAAGTAAAGGAATTTTCTATAAAGACTCAAGGGGTTGAATCTACCACACGAATATTAGGCATTGAAACCTCGTGCGACGAGACGGCCGCGGCCGTGGTCGAGAACGGCGTGACCATCCTGAGCAACGTCATTGCCAGCCAGACCGACCTGCACGCCCAGTACGGCGGGGTCTTTCCCGAGGTGGCCTCGCGCAAGCACATCGAAGTCATTCACCCGGTCATTCAGCAGGCGATGAACGCCGCCCACCTGGGTTTCGAGGACCTGGACTGCATAGCCGTGACACGCGGTCCGGGCCTGGTCGGGTCGCTGCTGGTGGGGGTGAACGTGGCCAAGGGGCTGGCCCTCGGCCGCAACATCCCCTTGCTGGGTATTAACCATATTGAAGGCCACATTTACTCGCTCTGGCTGACCGAAGCGGTCGCGGAGATCGAATTTCCACTGCTGACGCTGGTGGTCAGCGGCGGCCACACCGAGCTGTACCTGATGAGCGATCATTTGCAGTACCAGCACCTGGGCGGCACACTGGACGACGCCGCCGGGGAAGCGTTTGACAAGGTCGGCCGGCTATTGGAGCTGCCCTATCCCGGCGGCCCGGCCATTGACCAGGCGGCCGAACAGGGCAACCCCCGCGCCTTTCAATTCCCCCGGGCGGGGCTGGACGACAGTTATAACTTCAGCTTCAGCGGCCTGAAGACGGCCGTCCTGCGGGAGGCGCAACGCTTTGCCAAAGACCGGCTACCGGTGAGCGACCTGGCGGCCAGCTTCCAGGCGGCGGTAGTGGACGTGCTGGTGAGCAAGACGGCCGCCGCCGCCCAGGAGCACGGCGTCAAGGCCGTCCACCTGGCCGGTGGGGTCTCGGCCAACCGGGCGCTGCGCCAGGCCATGGCCGGGCGGCTCGACGTTCCCGTCCGCTACCCGCCGCCCATCCTCTGCACCGACAACGCCGCCATGATCGCCGCCGCCGCCCACTGGCACTTCCTCCACGGCCGGCGCGACTCCCTCGACCTGGACGTGATCCCAGGGTTGCAGTTGATCTGACGGCCAAGCCCAACGTTGGCCTTCCGTTGGCCGGACAACGGTTTAACGTTCGGCCAGCCCTCTCTTTTTCTGCTATGGTCGTACTGTCTTGTCTATCTTGACCGTATTGCAGAAGGAGAGAGAATAATGAACCGAAAGATCGTGTTGTCCCTTTTTCAACCAGCCCTCGCTGCCGTTGGACTGGTGGCCTCCTTATTACTCATCCGGGAAGGTGTTTTGATGGCCCAGGCAGGCGCCATAGACACTATTACTGCTGTCGCACCGGGAAATGGTGCCAGCCTACAATTCCTACCATTTATGACCAGACCGTACCTTTTTGTTAAAAGCGAAGGGTCGCCCTTTTACCTGCAGAACTACGCCAATAACGACGGCTGCGACTGGTTGGGGGTTGGCGGCGAGTTGTTTGATCTGAATGGGCAGCCGGTCGAACCGGGCCAGTATCTGGTCCACCTCTGGGGCAACGACCTGGATGAAACGTCTGCGGCCGGCTCGGCGCTGGCTTATGGCCCTTCGGGTTGGGAGGTTGCCCTGGGTAGTGCGCCGGTTGTATTGGCGTGGCAGGTTGAGGTGCTAATGCCAAACTGGGAACCTGTTTCACCCGCTTACACCTTTGAAACACATGCCAGTTGTAGCGAGAACCTGGTATATTTTGTTTTCCTGCAAACAAGTGAGTGAGGTGTTTTGGCAGTAATGACTGATTCTTCCATCTCCAACCTCCAAATCTCCAATCTCCAATCTCCTGCTTCAGGCCGGGAACGCATTGCCGCCGCCTTTGCCAGGGCCAAACAAACGCGCACGGCCGCCCTGATGCCCTACTACACCCTGGGTTACCCCGACCGGGAAACGTCCCTGGCCGTCATTGAAGCCATTGCCCCGTACAGCGACCTGCTGGAACTGGGCGTGCCCTTCAGCGACCCGATTGCCGACGGCCCGACCATCCAGCGCAGCACGCAGCGGGCGCTGGAACAGGGAGCGACCACGGCCGGCTGCCTGGAAATGGTCCGCGCGTTGCGGGCGCGGGGGCTGGAGACGCCGGCTTTGTTGATGGGCTATTACAACCCGATTCTGGCTTTTGGCGAGGCGCGCTACATGGCCGCCGCGGCCGAGGCCGGGGCGGATGGTTTTATTGTGCCCGACCTGCCGCCGGAAGAGGCAGAGACGTTAGAGCGGCTGGCGGCCGAAGCCGGCCTGGTCCTGGTCCACTTCCTGGCCCCCACCAGCAACCCCAGGCGCATCGCCGCCGTAGCCGCTCGGGCCAAGGGTTTCATTTACCTGGTCAGCCTGACCGGCATTACCGGGGCGCGAGCGAACCTATCCGGGGGGCTGGCCGATTTCGTGGGGCGCGTGCGGGCCCAGACGCGCGCCCCGCTGGCCGTCGGCTTTGGCATCAGCACGCCGGCCCAGGCGGCCGAGGTCGGCCGGCTGGCCGACGGCGTCATTGTCGGCAGCGCCGTGATCAACGCCGTGGACGCGGCGGAAAAAAATAAGGCGGCCGCTGCGGCCGCCTTTATTCGCCAGTTATACGACGCCCTGCGACGGGAATGAAGGCCTGTCATTCCTTCTCGGCGTTGCCAGTGGAAGATCATACGTCCGGTTGTACGGCCGCCGCGGCCAGGTTTTGCAGCGCTATCAGGTTGGCCGATTTGTAAAGCAGGCGGTCCAGCAACGCGTTTTCCTCGCCTTTAGTGAACTCAGTAAGAGCCTCGCCGTCCAGAACGTGCGATTTTACCTCGATCTTCGCGTCGGCATCCTTCCATTTACCAGGACGTAGCCAGATACCGTACCTTTCTTTCTCAAGTTCCTCGACCTGAAAAGGCCCGGAGCACAGCTCATTCACAAGACCCTCTACAAGGTTTCCGGCCACTTCTTTCTCACCTCTTTTCCAGGCGTCATAGATATCTTTTGCTTTACTTTGAAACTCTCCGATGTTTTTAGCATACTTGCCCGTTAAGCCCTTACCGCCTTTGAGGTCCTTTAACAGGTCTGTGGCGATCTCGCAAAAGAAGGGATGCATGCAGTATTTTTTCTTGCTAATTTCAAACGTGTATATTTCATCCCCCTCGCTGGCTAGCTTAATCAGCCATTGATTAGCCTCGCCGGGCAGTTCTGGCACCAGTTCCTTTAGACAACCTGAGAGGCCCCACCATATGGCGTCCCGGTAAAACTTCTGGCTAACTCCTTCCTTGGAAGCTATTGCCAGCCACTCTTTGACGGCCTCGACAATCGAGGGCTGAACCCTGACATTTGCATTCACCCGTAGGATATTAATCCCGCTGGGTTGGGTATATTTCTGCGTTGACTGGCCCCCTCTTTCATACATGCTCCGGAACACCCGCAGCACGTGGTAATCTTCCATGTTGGAATTAACCACGGTCCCCTTAAGATTTTCCCATATGGCCGCTTTTGTTTTAAGCGAGTCAAAGTAAGAAAACGAGGCTGTAATCTCGGGATGCTTCGAGGCGCCGGGTCCTTCTTTAAGGGGTAGCTTATCAACTTTCTGGTCCTGGTAAATCTCATGCAAGTGCCTCAATACAGCCACAAACATGGGATCATTCGCTTCGACGACGAACGCCTCAGCCTGCTTTTCAGCCTGAGTTTTGGCTTCTTTGATCGTTTTCTCTTCAAGCGACGACAGGTTCCCTTCCTCTATCTCGGCCGTAACCGCAGATTCTTCCCTGAAGAACTCGTAATGTTGGGGGCGATAGTAACCCTTTTTAGCAGGTACCAGGGCCATTAACTGGACGACCCCATACACCCGCCCGTTGGCGTACTCAGAGCCAATAAAGAGGCTGGCGGCCACACGATTGATAAAGCCCGGCCTGGTTTCGGGGTTGATAGCTCCACCAGAGGCAAAGCTGCTCAACCAGAACCCCTTTTCTCGGGTTTCCTCAAGCTGTGAAATAGCCTTCATCACAGCCCGCATATAGGGCCGGACCAGGCTCGGTTGTGTTCCCATTTCCGGGTTGCGGAGCATAATGATCGGGTTCCCCTCTTGGACTTTATTAAAGCGGAGGATCGTCATTGTCGGCGTGGTCCCGAAGCTAACTTTTAACGGCTCGGCTTCCGAGATTCGTGGATAAATCTTTTCCTTAAAAAAGTCGCTGCCAAAAAGCTCCTTCCAGAGATGGGCAGCCAGCCGCCCCTCAAGCGAAGGTTTGGAAGCCAGTGGTTTCCACGCTTTTTCGCCCCCGACATAGGTGAAAGTGAGGTCTTTTGGCTGGACGTGGTACAGGTTGAACGGCCGCTCGAAAAGGTCGGATTTTTCGTCAATGCGCCCTCGTTCAACAGCCAGGATTGGCCGCTTGTCGCTATAAGCATCAATCAAGAGCGTCAATAACTGGTTGACCTCTTCGTCCATAAAGCCGATGTACACATCTAACATGGTATGCCTCCTCAAGCTTGGGGTTAATCCGGACAATAAAATGACCAGGCCAGCATAGCCGGCCGAGCTCCCAGGTGAAGTGATGTTGATGGGATTGTTTGATACGGCGAAGGAGTAGGTTGCTTCAAGATTATAGGAAATCCGGCCGCATGAGTCAAACTTTTCGCAAGTAACAATACCTTCGCCAAAATGGTTCAAGGCTGAATTGAAAGGCTCTCTGATAGTTTTTGACAGTTCTTCAATCAACTGCATAAAAAATCCTCTCTGGAAAATG
>JAKEFB010000059.1 GCA_022616275.1 Chloroflexota bacterium | reverse complement strand
ATACTGCTCAAAAATGCGCCGGTAGGCCGGCGACTCGCGCATCAGGCTGTCGTGGTTGCCCACGGCCGCCAGCCGGCCCTGGCGCAGCACAATCACCTGGTCCGCCCAGCGGATCTGGGACAGGCGATGGGTGATCAGGATCGTCGTCTGGTTGGCGGCGGCGCGGGCGATGGCTTGTTGGATTTTATCTTCGGTGGCGCTGTCTACGGCGCTGGTCGAGTCGTCCAGGATCAGAACGCGCGGCCGGGTGAGGAAGGCTCGGGCCAGGGCAATTCGCTGCCGCTGGCCGCCGGATAGCGTCACCCCTCGCCCGCCGACCACAGCCTGGTAGCCATCTTTAAAGGCCATAATAAAATCGTGAGCCTGAGCGGCTTTGGCCGCCTCTTCAATCATCTCCTGGCTGGCGTCCGGGCAGCCAAAGGCAATATTCTCGGCAATCGTTCGTGAGAAGAGAAAAATATCTTGCTCGATAATGGAAATTTGCTGGCGCAGCGAGGCCAGGCGCCACTCGCGCACGTCCACGCTGTCTACCAGGATACGGCCCTGCTGCACGTCGTAGGTCCGGTTGATGAGCTTGGCCACGCTGCTCTTGCCGGACGCCGTCTGGCCGACAATGGCTACTGTCTGTCCCGGTTCAACCTCAAAGCTGATGTCCCGTAGAACGTCTACACCCTTGACGTAGCCAAACGTCACGTTCTCAAAGCGAACGTGGCCGCGAATAACGCCCTGGGCGCCGGCCGCGTTTTCGTCCAATTTCGTTTCTGTTTTCATCAGCTCCAGAATGCGGCGGGCTCCTGCCAGGCCCAGGGCGACCTGCGAATAGGCTGTCAGGGAAATAAAGGTTGGGAAGCCAAAGAGACCCAACAGCCCCATGTAGGCCACCACGTCCCCTACGTCCACCCGGCCGCTACGAAACAACAGCAGGGCGTGGGTGAAGCCAATGGCCTGGGTAATGCCCAGAAACAACAACGGTAGGAAGCGGGCTTCGATACGTCCCTGGGCCACGGCCGCGTCCCGGTATTCGGCCGCGTTGCCGGCAAACAAATCAATTTCTTGCTCCTCCTGGGCCGTGCCTTTCACCGTCTCGATGCCGTCAATTGCCTCGGCCAGGCGGCTGTTCATCATTCCGAAGCCGCGCCGCACCCGGTCGGCCACCGGACTGAGCGCTCCCAGGTAGCGGACCAGGGCCAGGATGTAAGTGCCCACGAAAAACAACGGGGCAACCAGTAGTGCGGGGTCGTACGCCGGGGACAGCAGCAGCGGCATGAGCATAAAATTGGCCGAACCGACCACCAGGTTCATGCCCGGGTTGAACATCCGGTTCACCTCGCGCACGTCGTTGGTGGCCCGGGCCATTGTGTCCCCCACCGGCTGCAGGTCGTGAAAGGTCATACTCTTGCCCAGCAGGCTCAGGTATAGCTCTTCGCGGGTGTCTCGTTCTAGCCGCTGGCCAATCACCTCACTGGAAAAGTTGCGGCCCAATTGGAGCACGGCCCGCACAATCTGGCTAACGATGATAGCCAGGGACATCCAGCCGATCATGGCTACGTCTGGCGGCCTGGCCAGGGCGGCGTTGAAGGCCCGGCCGATAAAGACCGGCACGGCCGCCGCCAGGGCCGCGTTGCCAAAAGCGCCCACAAACAGCGTCACAATCAAGAGCTTATGCCTGAAGATGTGGGAGAGGATCCAACGCAATGGGGAACGCCGGTCAGAAGAAACAGGTGGGGCGACAGCAAATTCACTCAGGTTCATGGTGGGCAATAGTACCGCAGTATAGCTACTGTAATGTGGATCGTAACATTCTTTCCGTATACTGAGGATGGGTATTGAAGGATCCGAAAGTGGATGTCGTCCTCGCTGGCGCATCCTCGCTTTAACATCATGTTATATGTCTATCCAGATAAGGCGCTGGTGTGGCGAACGGTGTAAATAGGGCCGGCCGACCGCAACTGGCTCTCGATCAGTTGCACCATTGTGACCGGCAGCGGACGGGTCTCCAAAGCCTCGCCCCAGGGTAGCCCGGATACCTGGCGACTGTCTTTCACCCGCCCCAAAGTCAGGTGGGGTTGGAAGGGGCGTTCCTCCGGTTTCCAGCCCAACGGCTCTAACATGTCGCCAATCGCCTGGTGAAGCGCCTGCAGCGCCTTTTGCTGGCCGGTGATACCGACCCAGATGACACGCGGCCGGCGTTCGTGGGGGAAGCAGCCTATTTTGTCGAGTTGCAAAGTAAACGGCTTCTGCCCACCGGCGACCCGGTCCAGTCCGGTAGCCAGGGTTGGGATCACCTCTTCGGCCGTGTCGCCCAGGAAGTGGAGCGTCAGGTGGATGTTCTCGGCCTTCACCCAGCGAACGGCCCCGCCAGGCGTTTGCCCGGCCAGGCGGCGGGTGGTCTGTTCCAGGATAGACAGGGTCTCGGCCGGTAGTGGAATGGCAATAAAGGCGCGGATTGTCTTCATCGCCTCCATTGTAACCGGCAACGAAAAGGTAGGCTACGCGCCTATCCATGGAGGAGAGTGTGGACCTGAAAAAAGAGCACGTAGAGGCCGCCCTGGCCCGCAACTGGCCGGCCCTGGTCGGAAAATTAGGCAAGGAAAAGGCCCGTCCCGCCGAGCAGCTCGTCGTGACCAACTACGAGCGTGGCCGCGTCGAGCATTTCGTCAGCGGCCGGAGCGACGTTGATTTCCTGCTAGACGAGTATATCTGGCGCGTGGCCGACAACTACGCCCACCTGAACGCCTACGTGGTCGCCATCCAGATTCAGCAATCAGACGCTGTCTGGACTCCCCTGTATGGGAAGCTGCAGCGCTTTGTTTACCTCTACCTGCGCAAGCAGAATTTTTACCCGGGCGACCAGACCTTCGAGCTGGTCAAGGAGTACGCCGCCGAGGCTGGCCTGGTCCTGATCAGCGCCTATTTCCCCTATGACACTGAATTTGACGCCTGGGCCTACCGCCTGGTAGAAAACGTCTGCCGCCGGCAGATGCGCAAAGCCCGGAAAAAGAAGGCCATCCCCGACGAGTTGTTGGTCTCCCTGGAAGGCCCTTTGGCGCTCCAGGCCCACACCGGCCGGGCCGAAGCGCGCTCCCGCGACCTGCGTCATGACCTGCTGAACGCCATCGGCCAGATAGCCTCTGGAGTCCGACAAAAGGTCCTTATTTTGCGTTATTTTGAAGGGTTCTCGCCCAAGGAAATTGCCGCCGAGCTGGACAAAAGCGTCGGCGCTGTCCACACTCTGCACTGCAAAGCCATTGAGGAGTTGGCCTCTATCTGGCGCGAGCGTGATTTTTTCGCCAGGGTGAAGACGGCCGACGTTACGATTGAAACGCCCCTCGGCGGGCGTACCGCAAAGTAACGCCCAGGATGTAATAAGCGGCCAGGAGGGAGCCGCGCAGCGTGCCGCTCACTTTCGACCGGCCGGCCCGCCGGGGATGGTAGCTAACCGGCACTTCCACAATGCGGCCGCCACGCCGGGCCGCCTTGACTATCATTTCCGTCGGCCAGCCAAAAGTCATCTCCCGCATCTCCAGCAATCGTAAGAAGCTGGCCCGGATGGCCCGGTAGGGGCCCAGGTCGGTAACCGGCAAGCCATACAACCGGCGCATGAGGCGGGAGGCCAGCCAGTTGCCGAAGCGCTGGTGTGGCGGCATAGCGCCGGGCAGAATCCCGCCCCGCACCCGCGACCCCAGGACCAGGTCGGCCCGGCCGGCCAGAAGCGGCTCCAGCAGCCGGGGCATTTCCTCCGGTAACGAGCTGTAATCACCGTCGAGAAAGACCAGGATGTCGGCCACATCGGCCGCGGCCGCCCCGGCGGCGCAGGCGTAGCCATACCCCCGGCGGTATTCCTCCACCACCCTGACCCCCGCCTGCCGGGCAATACCGGCCGTATCGTCTGTAGAGCCATTGTCTACAACAATGACCTCATCCACCGGCTGGCCCAGCGCCTCCCGCACCAACCCCTCGATATTGCCGGCCTCGTTCAAGGCAGGGATGATCACCGCTATATAGGTCAAACCCTCATCTCCTTGTCGCCGGAGTTGGCCGGGCCAACTCATCTCCCCCTCCCCTTGTCTCCTTATCCTTGCCCCTTGGCGTCAAATTCTATTCCTCGAAGAAGCGACGCGTGTGCAGGGCAACTTCCTCAGGCAGCATCTCCAATTCTTGCCTTAGCCGCGCCAGATCACCGGCCGTATCCACGTCGTACCACCTCGGCAGCAGCGCCGCCCGCAGCCCGGCCGCCCGAGCCAGGGCCAATGTGTCGCGTAATACGTCCGGGGTGGACATTTGCACCGGCCGGATCAGCCCGGGCTGTGGCCGGATCAGGCCAATCAGGTAATAACCGCCATCCTGGGCCGGGCCAAGGACGACGTCGGCCGTGTCTAGCAGACTGTAGGCCTGGGCCACGTACACCGCCGGCAGCGACGGGCTGTCGCTGTTCATAGCCACCACCTTGCCATACTCCTGGGTCAGGCAGGTCGTTAAGACGTAATTCAGCCGCTCAGATAGCGTGCCTCCCTGCTGCGGCAGCAGGTCGAAATCCGGGGCCAGCCGCCGGAAATAGCCGTCCCCGGCTGCCGGCGTAAAGGCCACGAACCGGCTGACAGCCGGCACCTGGCGAGCTACGTCCAGGGCATCCTGCAAAAAGCACTCGTATAACTGCGCCGCCTGTTCAGGGGTCAGGGGTGGAACCAGGCGAGACTTCGTCCGGCCGGGGGCCGGCTGTTTGGCCATGACAACGAGAGCCGATTTCACTGCAACTGCTTCAACTACTAGAGATATAGGCGAGTGGCGACCGAAGGTCGCTGCGAGTCTGCGAGTCTGCGAGTTTGCGAGTTTGCGAGTCTGCAAGTTCCTTGCTCACTTGCCTACGTACTCACCTGCCACCTGCTACTTGCCAGTTTGCCAGGACTGCCAAAAGGCCAGCCCGGCTATATAAGTATACCCCCCTGCGTATAATAACAACCAGAAAAAGAGCCACCAAATGCCCCGACTGGAGCTCCAGGCCAGCAACCCCCAGGCGTATAGAGCCAGGGCCAGCTCCAGCCAGGCGGTGGGATCGCGTGGTAGCGCGTAGGCGCTGGCCTGCCAGACCGGCTCCCGGCCGGCCACGGCAAATTTCGGCGTTCGTTTGAAAGCGCTGGGAATACCCAACACCGCTTCCAGCACGGCCCGGCTGTTGTTCAACGACAGGCCGGTTCCAATCATCACCAGCACCAGCAAACGCCCCAGGCAAACCTGCCGGGGCCACTTCTGGGCGCGCATGGCCGCCCAGTACATCACCGGCGGGCCGGCCGCGCTGAGCATAAAAAATGGGGCCAGCCGGAGCAGCGGGCTATTGGACCAGCTCAAGGGCAGCGTCAAGAGCAGATTCAGCACCATCAGGGGATGGATCACGTAGTTGGTCAGGTGAAGTGTGCCCAACACCTTACGCCACCACGGCTGCCTGGCCCGCCACAGCCGGCCGGTCAGCTTCATCGCCGTCTGGATGCTGCCCTTGGCCCAGCGAAATTGCTGCCGCTTAAAGCCGTCTACCTGCACCGGCAGCTCGGCCGGCACGACCACCTCCGGCTGGTAGACGATGCGCCAGCCGGCCAGTTGGGCCCGATAGCTCAGGTCCAGGTCTTCGGTCAGCGTATCCCCCTGCCAACCGCCGGCCGCTTCCAGGCAGGCCCGTCGCCAGACGCCGGCCGTGCCGTTGAAATTCATAAAGGCCCCGGCGGCGGCGCGGGCTGCCTGTTCGACCATAAAGTGGCCGTCAATGCCCAGGGCCTGGGCCTGGGTCAGGGCCGAGCTGGCGGCGTTGAGGTGGCCCCAGCGGACCTGGACGCAGCCCACGTCCGCGCCGCCGCGCGCCGGATCAAAACAGGGGATCGTTTTCTGTAAAAAGTCCGGTGGTGGAATAAAGTCAGCGTCGAATATGGCAATAAACTCACCCCCGGCCGTCTTCAACCCCTGTTGCAAAGCGCCAGCCTTAAATCCCTGGCGCTCCGGCCGGCGGACGTGTTCCAGCCGGATACTCTGCCCGGCGTGCCGGGCCAGGCCGGCGGCTACCAGCCGGCCGGTCTCATCCGTGGAATCGTCCAGCACCTGGATGTGCAGCCGTTCGGCCGGCCACTCCAGCCGCACCGCCGCCTTAATCAGCCGGCCGACCACGTACCGCTCGTTGTAGACCGGCAACTGCACCGTGACCATTGGCGCTTCGGCCGGCCCGGCTGTCTCTCCAGCCGGCGGAACAGGCCGCCGCGCCAGCCGCCAGTAAAGCCAGGTGTGCAGCAGGCAGTTCAGGCCATAGGCCGCCAGCAAGGCGACGTTAAACAGATAAAGCCCTTCCAGGAGAATCATGGCCTTTGCGCCGGAAATTACCCAATTACCATTTACTTAATTACCACAAGAAAGGAAACGGCGGCTCGCCCCACTTCTGCCACAAGCGACGGTCCAGGCCAAGTTCCCGGCCGGCGCGAGTAATGGTCACCACAAAGGCAGAGACGGACAGAAGTACGTACGTCCAGATCCACTCCTCGGTGTGGCCCAGGTAGGCCAGAAAAAGGTTAAAGAAGAAAAAGGTCGCTCCCACGCCGGCCAGCGGCGTCAGGGCGCCCAGCAGCAGTCCCAGCCCCATCAACAATTCGGCCACCATCTGAAACGTGGCAAACAGCCCAGGCACTTGCAGAATAGTCGCCTCGACCAGGCCACGGTAGCCAAGAAACGCCCCACCTCCAAAGGTAAAAATACCCCAATCCGGGTGCGTAAACAGGTCTGTCAGGCCCTGGGCGGTATAAATGCCCTTGCGCAAATTGTCAAACCAGGTCGCCAGAATAATCACCCCCAACGTCATACGCAGCACCGCCACGGCCGTCCGCAACCGCCGCCCTTCCACTGTCTCCGGCACTATCACTTCCGCCACGTCATTCTCCTTAAGCTATCAGCTATTAGCTATCAGCTTTAAGCTATCAACTATCAACCACCAACCCTCACCACTCATCGCTCGTAGTTGGCGGAGTTGGGCCGCCCAACTCAACCAACTGCGCTCATTGCTCATCGCTCATTGGTCAGTCCTCCCTTCCGCCGCAACCACGCGTCTATGCCCCACAACCGTCCGGCCGCGGTGACGATAAACAGGCCGTGCCACATGGCCATCATGGCGTAGGACCAGGGCCACTCGCCCGGCACTTCCAGCAGGCCCAGGCCCAGGTTGATGGACATCAACAGCCCCAGGAGTCCGGCCAGGCGGGTCAACGTGCCCGTCAGCAGCAAAAGCCCCACCACCAGCTCGGCCAGGAAGATGAGCCAGGCAAAGAAGGTGAAGTTGGGGATGACCACCGATTCGACAAAGTTGCCGTAAAAGCCAAAAGCGGCGTGCTCGACCTCCAGCATCAGCCAGTCCATCAACCCCCGCCCCTGGTCGGGGGCAAAGTCGGGCGGCAGCTTCCAACGCAGGGAGAAGAGCCACAACAGGCCGATGGCCATCCGGCTCAGGGCAATGGGCCACAAGGGAGCGCGTGGTTCGCTGATGGCCTTCAGGTTTCTCATACGCAGCATAGTCATAAAGTGACCTTCTTCACCTTGTCACCAAGCAACCGCAGGTTGCCGTCACCGAGCTAACCGCTTCGGTTAGCCTGTCACCTTATTCCGTCTCCTCCGGCGGCAGCAGGCAGATCCGCTCGCGCGGCAGGTGCAGCACAATCTGTTCCCCTTCCCGGTACGGCCGGAAGGGGGGCGCCACCACGTGGAGTTCGGCCCCGTTGACCCCGGCGCTGCAATGGGCCAGCAAGCCCCGGTAGCTGTAAGAGCGGACGCGGGCCGGCAAATTGTTGTGGCCGTTATCGCCGATCTCAATCGCCTCCGGCCGGATGGTCACCAGCACCCGGCCGTCGGGCCACTCAGCCTGGGCCACTTCCAGCGGGCCGATGCCGGTGTGGACCACGCTGCCTTCCTTCACGCCGGGCAGAAAATTGACTCCGCCAAAGAAGCGGGCTACCTCGGCGTCGGCCGGGCGCTCATAAAAGCTGCGTGGCCGCCCCACCTGGCGCAGCCGGCCGCCAATCAGCAGGGCAATCCGGTCGGCCACGGCCACCGCCTCGGCCTGGTCGTGGGTGACAAACAGGGTGGTGATGCCGGCCTCTCGCTGCAAGCGGCGGATCATTTCCCGGACCTCTTCGCGCAGCCCTGGCTCCAGGTTGCTGAGCGGCTCGTCCAGCAACAGTACCTTCGGCCGCACGGCCAGGGCGCGGGCCAGGGCCACTCGCTGCCGCTGTCCGCCAGACAACTGGTCCGGCCAGCGCGATTCAAAACCGGCCAGTTGCACGGCCGCCAACGCCCCGGCCACCCCGGCCTGCACTTCCGCCCGGCTCAATCCCTTCAGCCGCAGGCCAAAGGCGACGTTGTCCCCGACGGACATGAACGGGAAGAGGGTGTGCTGCTGGAAGACCATGACCGCGCCGCGTTTTTCCGGCGGCGTGGCCAGCATGGAGCGGCCGTCGAAGAGCAGGTCGCCCCGCGTCGGCCGCAGCAGGCCGGCCACCAGCCGCAGCGTCGTCGTCTTGCCGCAGCCGGAAGGCCCCAGCAGCACCAGCAATTCCCCAGCTTCGACCGCCAGCCGCAAATCGGCCACGGCCGCTACGCCGGGGGTGTATTCTTTGGTCAGGCCGTCAAGAACGACTGTTGTCATTGTTTACGGCCAGACCTCCATCGCCCCACCCAGCGGCAGCTCAATAGCCGCGCCGGGGCCAAACCACCTGTCGTAAATCTGGTGGTACGTCCCGTTTTGCCACAACGCCTGGAGGGCGTAATTGACCTGGTCACGCCAGGGCGAGTCATTGACCGGCAGGCCAATACCAAACTGGACCGGGTTGTGGCCGCCGGGGACCAGCGCCAGCTCTGGGTCGCCAGCCGCCAACGCCAGGAGCGTGATGTTGTCCTCAGTATAGCCTTCCACCGCCCCGTCGCGCACTGCCTGCACGGCCGCCACCTTGTCCGTAAACTCGACAATCTCCGGCGGCGGGCCGCCGTGTTCGGCCGTATATTCCTGCCAGGAGGGAATGGCCGAGCTGCCGGCGTTGGCCGCCACCTTTTTGCCCATCAACTCATCCAGCGAGCTGTAACTCCCCTGGCGGACCAGGAAAGATTGGTTGTCCCAGAAATAGGTGATACTGAAATCCACGGCCTCTTCCCGCGAGCGAGTGTGGTTCATGCTGGCCACGGCCATGTCAATGCGGCCTTCCTGCAAAAAAGTGATGCGCGTCGTCTCGTCCACCCGCACCGGTTCAATGTCCACGCCCAACTCGCCGGCCAGGGCGTTGGCCAGGTCCACGTCAAAACCGACCCAGGCGCCGCTCTCGTCAACAAAGCTGAGCGGCGGGTTGTCAAAGCGAATACCCACCCGGACCATCCCGTCCTCCATCACCCGGTCATAGGTAGACCCCCACCCCCCGCCGGCCGGCACCCGCCCAACGCAACGATAAAAACGAATATGAGTAAAAGTAGTTGCGAGTTTGCGAGTCTGCGAGTCTGCGAGTTTGCGAGTCTGCGAGTCTGCGAGTTTGCGAGTCTGCGAGTCTGCGAGTTTGCAAGTATGCGAGTTTGCAGGTTAATGGCCCACTTGCCCACTTGCATACTTGACACTTGACACCTGACACCTGACACTTCTTTACCTCAATAATTCGCCAACGAATGGACCAGGTCGGCCGAGCGCGCCCGCCGCTCCCAGCGTTGGGCCAGTTGCGACACGCCCAAGGCCACCCCAAAGTAGAGCAGCCCAACCACCAGGTAGAGCGTCACCCAGTAGGGCGTATAGCGCACGTCGCTGCCCAGCGCCTGGCGGGCCATCGTCAGCAGTTCGCCAACGCCAATAATAATGACCACCGACGTATCCTTAAACAGGCTGATTGCCTGGCCGGTAAAAGCCGGCAGCATCACCCGCCAGGCGTAGCGCAGCTTCACCAGGCGAAAGACCTGCCAGGGCGTGCTGCCCATCAGCCGGGCCGACTCCACCAACTGGAGCGGCACGGTCCGCAGCCCGGCCCGCAAAATCTCTGTCTGGTAAGCGCCGCTGTAGAGGGCCAGGGCAACGACGGCCGCCATCCGGGGGCTGAGGTCCAGGCCAAAACGGCCGCCACCCACCACCTGGTAGACCAGCAGCAGCAGCAAAACCAGCGGCAGGCCGCGAAAGACCTCCACGTACAGCCGGCCCAGCCAGCGCAGCGGCCGGCGGCGGGAGTCGCGGGCGCTGCCGACCGCTACGGCGACGACAAAGCCCAGGCCAATGCCCACCGCCGCCAGGATCAGGCTGAGCAGCAGCCCGCCCGGCCGCTGGCCGGGGAAGCCCACCAGCAGATGGGGCAAATGGCGTAGAATAAAAGCCAGCGCTTCAGACATGGCCCGCCTGCCAGCCGCCGGCCGGTTGGGGCGCAGCGGCCCGTCGTGGCCGGCGATCCAAACGCCCCTCCAGCCAGCCCAGCAACGAAGAAAAGAGGAACGACAGGGCCAGGTAGACCCCGGCCGCCAGCAGCAACAACTCCACCGCCCGGAAGGAACGGGTGATGGCCGTCTGGGCGCTGTGGAAAAACTCCGGCGTCGAGACGAAGGCCGCCAGGGCGGTATTCTTCATGTTGTGGATCAGCCGGGTGGCCACGGCCGGGAAGACGGCCCGCAACCCCTGGGGCAGGACAATCTGCCAGAAGACCGCCCCCTGGGACGCGCCCAACGATCGGGCGGCGTCCAGGTGCTCCTGGGCAATCGTCCCCACCCCGGCCCGGAACAACTCGGCCAGGTAGGCGCTGGTGTTGAGGGTCAGGGCCAGCCCGGCGGCCAGGACGTAATAAGGGACGGAAAAGCCGGTTATCTGCTGGAGCCCGTACACGATGCCATTGTCAAAAAAGAGTGTCCGCCGCACTCCGGCCGGAAAGACGTTGGGTAGAGCAAAGGCCCAGAAGACAATCAGGACCAGGGCCGGCACGTTACGGTGGACCTCGACGTAGGCTGCGGCCAGCCAGCGCAGCCAGCGCCGGCGAGACAAGCGGGCCGTGCCGGCGGCCACCCCGGCGGCCAGCGCCAGCAGCGAGGTCACCGCCGTCAGCCCGACCGTCAGAAGCAGGCCGCGCCATAGCAAAGCGGCCGTTTCGGCCGCCAGCCAGTCGAAGATCATTTGCCCCCCAAGGCCAGCATGATCGGGCTTTCGCTGGCTAACGGCCGGCCGTCGTAGCCCCCGTAGCCAGCCAGGAGCGTAAAGCCGGCCGCCTCTAGCAAGTTTGCCAGTTCCGGCCAGGTGTACAAGCGATAACGAAGCAAATAGTGGCGCGTCTCTTCCGGCGAGACGACCGCAAAACGTTCCGTCACCGAATTACCGGCCGGGTCAAAGTGGCGGGTCACGGCTGTGTAACGTTCGCCCTGGCCGAATTGCTCGGCCGCCTTCAGCCCGGCCACGGCCGCCTCCCGCTGGGGAACCTCGACCAGGAAGCGTGCGCCCGGCCGCAGGGCAGCGAAGACGTTGGCCACCAGGCCGCTGTTCTCGCCCGACTCGGTGATTTGCCCCAGCGTGGTAAAGAGGCAAATGGCGGCGTCAAAAGGCCGGCCGGCCGTAAAAGATTCGCCGCCGGCCCGCACAAAATGGACCGCTACCCCGGCCGCGGCCGCCCGCTCCCGGGCCGAGGCAATCATCGCCGCCGAGGGGTCAATGCCAACTACCTGGTACCCTCGCCGGGCCAGCTCGATGCTGTGCCGGCCGAAACCGCAGCCCACGTCCAGCAGCCGCGCCCCTGGCGACAGGGCCAGGCAGCTCATGGCAAACTCTACCTCGGCGGCCGTCCGCTCCGGCGTCAACAAAGGATGGTGGAGAAATGGGGAACCTTCGCTAAAGAAGTTAGCCATAGGGTATCAAGTGTCAAGTGCCAGGTGCCAAGTGCCAGGTGTCAAGTGCCAGGCATAACGCGATACATGGTACGTGACACCGATACGTGACACGTGATACCGAAACACTTGACACAACGATACACCGCGCCACCTTGAGTCTCTATTCGGTAACAGTGACGGTGACGGTATCGGTGGCCGTGTTGCCGCCGTCGTCGCGGACCTCCAGTTGAATGACCCACTCGCCGACTTCGTCCAGGCCCATGGCCGCTTCCAGCGTGAAGGAGCAGTTGGCGTCCACCTCGCGAATCACCTTGCCGGCGTCGCCACTCATCTTGGCCGGCGCAGTCGCAATCGTCCACTTGTAATTGGCGATGTCGCCGGTCGAAGCGCAGCCGTCAAACCTCGGCGACTCCCCGATGGCAATTGTAATATCCGGCCCGGCGTCGGCCGCCAACGGCTCACTGCCACCGCACCCGGCCAACCACACAGCCAAAAGAACCAGCCCAAAAATCAACACCTTCTTCATTTCACCCTCCAGCCCACTCGCACACTCGCCTACTCGCCTACTCGCCTACTCGCCTACTTGCCCTTCGGCGGCGCATGTAACTCCTCACTCACGGTGGGAAAATAAACGTTGCGCTTCTTTCAGAGGCTGTCGCGCACGTCCAGCAGAGGAATATCTTGCCGCTCCAGGTCGTTCAGCGCCTCAAAGGGGATAACCGCTGCCTGGGCTTCGGCCGCGGCGGCCCAGGCCTCCAGCCACTCCCGGCTGATGCCGTCCACGTCGTCCACCAGCCGCAGCCGGTCAATGTCGTAGCGCTCCTTCAGCCACTTCATCTCGGCGGCCACGTTTTCCGGCGAGCGCTGGCGAAATTCCGGCCCGTGGACGGCGTCCTGGCACCATTCGCAGCCGTAAGGGCAGCCGCGGGCCGTGGCAATGGACAGCGAGGCGTAGCCGTTTTCCTGCCGCCAGGTCGCCAGGTAGCGGTCCATGTCCACCAGGTCCCGGGCCGGTAGGGGCAGCGCGTCCAGGTCCTCGATGAACGGCCGCGGCCGGTTGACGACCGGCCGGCCGTTTTCGTCCCGGTAAGCCACCCCTAACTCATTGGCCAGCGCCCCGGCCGCCAGCCGGCCGTCGTCGTACAGATCGAGCAAAGCTAGCAGCGTCGCCTCGCCCTCGTGGTGAATGACCACGTCTACCTGGGGATAAGCCAGGTACTCGCTGGGGTCGCGGGTCGGGTCGGGGCCGCCCAGAATGACTGTCGCCCCGGCGGCGTGGGCCAGCCCGGCAAGCTGCAGGGCCGTCTCCCGCGTCGGCAGCAGGGCGGTGATGCCGACCACCTCCGGCCGCAGTTCTTCTAGCGCGGCGACAAACTCCTCTTCCCCGGCGGCAAACGTGCCGTCGAAGACCGAGACCTGGTGGCCGCGCTCGCGGACGTAAGCGGCCAGGTAGAGCAGCCCCAGCGGGAAGTACGGGCTTTGCAGCGCCTGCTCTTCCGGGCTATGGCTGAGAAACAAAGGATTGCACAACAACAGGTGAGCCATCTTCCACACTCCGGGCCGGGCCAGCCAGGCGGCCGGCTCCAAAACCACTACCGCGCCCCGGCCGTTCCGGGGCAGTATAACCAACAAAGGTTACAGAAGTATTATCGCCGGCCGCTCACGGCCGGCCCCGCTTCCTGGTAAGTATACCGCGAATCGCGGCCGGTAACGTAAGTAGCCTGACCAAACGGGGAAGAAGGACCTGGGGATTTTGGAGGATGGACGGCCGGGTCGCCCAAGACGTCATGCCGCGTATTATGGCTGAGATGGGTGGCAAATTGTATTTCTGTTATCATCGCTCCACACTGGCCCAACTGGACAAAAGGCGCCGAATTCGTAAAATGCTCTTACCAGGAACAACAGCTTACAGTTTTACCGTTTAAACAGCCGAAATAATAGAAGTTGAAACCGTTAGCCACCCTGAAACGCTCCCTCTTTCTCCCGGCCGCCCTCACCCTCCTCCTGGTCGCCTGCGCCGGGCTGCCGGCGGCGCGGCCGGCGGACTTTGCCATCATTTATCACAGCAACGGGGGGATGCTGCCTCAGGGGGCCAACATTGAGGCCTCGGCCGCCGGGGGCGCTTATCGCCTGTGGGACGGCCGGGTAGAAATAGGGGTCGCCTTTCAGCCAACCGAAGCGCAGCTCGACGCCCTGTACGCGGCCGTCCGCGACAACCGCGTCGAGCGCATCCAGAGCTACGAAGAAGAAACCTACGACCGGGGTGGCTCGTCCATCAGCGTCACCGCCGGCGGCGAAACAGTCCAGGTGAGCGACAGCGGGATGAGCTACGTCAGGGAGGAGTGGCAGGAGGAGTACAGCAATATCCTGGGCGCGCTCGATAGCCTGGTGCTGCCGGCCGGCCCAGAGCCACCGCCGGCCAGCTTCCAGGTCGTTTGGGACGATACCCTGCTGGTAGAGCCGGGTACACTCATCGTTCAGGTGCCGCTGGGCCAGGAGTTTGCCGGCCTTACCAGCGCCGGCTATGGCGCCATGGCCGTGACGGTCTATAGCCATAACCCGGCCGGCCGCTACGCCATCACTGCCCAGGACTGGGACGGCAACACCCTGGCCACCTACACCCTGGACCTGGCCACGGCCGGCGGCGTCGCCCTGTCCTCTCAATCCGGCCAGCTCACTCTGTCGCCCCTGGGCGGACGGTGAGTAAAGGGGGGCAGGGGGCAAGTGTCGGGTGGGCAGGGGGCAGTACCTCTAGCCTGGGATTTTACTGGCCGCTAGATTTAGAAGGCGGGCCAGTTCGCCAGGCATCGTTACCATCGCTTCATGTCCCGTGTCTAACTCTGCATAGTCCCAGCCGGCCGCTTTTGCTTTGGCGGCCGTTTCACGGAAAACAACAGAGTGCTTACAAAGGATGTAGGTTCGCGGCAAATGCTCAGCCATACCTTGGGGTGCCTCCAGAGGTTGTTCGTGGGTCAACAGGGGCATCGGCGTCAGGCGTGATTTCAACCAGGCAATATCCTCTGGGCTGTTAAGGCCCATTGCTTCGGGCGCCGGTGGAGGAACGAGCCATCCATTGCCTGACCTCATTGCCCGGCGTGTCCAGTCAGCCTGGTGGCCAGGTATTGGCGTGATGTCGAATGCACTCTGTCCATGGGTGGGCACGAATGCATCCAGATAAACTAGCTGGGCCACCCGTTTGCTTACTTCGGCAATCCCTGTAATGACCATACCACCATAGCTATGCCCCACCAGGACAACTTGTTGCAGATCCTCATATTCCAAAACCTGGGTAACGTCACGGATATGAAGCTCGAGCCCGGTGTCCGGTGTAGCCACATGGATGATTTTTCCTTATTGAAGTCAGTAACCTCGTACTCCTGTCGCATTGCTTAAAGCGACGACCAGCAGCGCCAGCGTTGGCAGCCACTCCACCTGGCGCACCCACTCCAATTCGCGGAAATTGGCCGGGTCCACGTAGGTCAGGTAAGAGAGGGCGACGGCCGCGCTCAGGTAGAGCCAGGGGAGCAGCAGTAACCAGCGCCGGCCGGGCTCACCGGCCGCCGGAGCCAGGAAAGGGGCAAAGGCCAGCAGAAGCAGCAGGTACCAGGGGTGGACGGTCGTCGTCAACAAGACGTAGGCCGCCAGCGGTATGGCCATCAGCCGCAGGGCTGCTCGCGGCGCGGCGCAGCGGCTGGCCAACCACCAGGTCAACAACAAGAGTACCAGCATGGCCAGGCCAACGATGGCTTTGGCCAGAGCGTTGGCCTCGGCTATGGCCACCTTATGCAGCGCCACCTCCAACCAGTGAAACAGGCCGCTGTTAAAGTTCCACTGGTCGCCGTAAATGCGCAGCGCGCCAAAGAGGCCCGTCCCACCCAGTGGCCCGGCCAGCCCCCAGCCAGCCCGCAGCCCGGCCGGCAGCAGCAACCCGGCCGTTACCAGGCTATAAACAATGAGCGGCCGCCACCGCCAGCGCCAGAACAGCACCACCAGGAGCAGCCCCGGCAACAGCTTGGTCAGCGTCGCCAGCGCCAGAAAAACAGGGGCCACCACCCAGGCGCCCGCACTCCGCCGCCCATCATCCATCGTCCATCGTCCGTCGTCCGCCGTCCACCCCTCGTCGTCCGTCGCGTGTCCAGGCTTCGCCCTGGACACGCGTCTGTCGTCCACCCTCAGCGCCAACCACACCCCCAGCAGCACCAGCAAAACCATCCAGGCGTCCACGTGCGCCCCGTGGGCCACTTCCACCACCACCAGCGGGTTCCAGGCGTAGACCAGGACGCGCCGCCAGGGCAGCCCGGCCGCGACCAGCAGCCGGCCGATCAGGGCCACGGCCGCCAGGTCAAAAATGACCATCGCCGCCTGGAAAAAGATCGGATATAAAGGGAAAAGCCGGGTCAGGCCGGCAAAAACAAACTGGGCGGCCGGCAGGTAAGGGCTGGCCATCCAGGTATTGTTGGCCAGGGCCCGCTGGGGCACGTCCAGGCTGTCCAGTTCCGGCGCGTTCAGGGCGTAGGCGTAAGGGCTAACGCCGTGATTGGCCACGTGGCCGTCCCAGATGTAGCGATAGACGTCGTCGGAGAGGGTTGGCGTGGTTAAAAGCAAAATCAGGCGGTAGGCCACGGCCATCCCCCACAGCAGACCCCCGGCAATCCGGCCGCGCCGTTCCACCCAGGCCAGCGCGCCGGCGTAAGCCAGGAAGGCCAGGGCGTACCAGGCCAGCGTGGCCGGCGTCTGGCCGGCGCGCAGCGTGCCGTGGGCCAGGTGGATTCCGGCCAGCCCGCCGTAGGCGACCAGTCCCAGGAGGGCTAGGGCCCACAGGACGGTTTTTTCGTTGACCAGGCTCAACCCCGGCCGGAGCGTAGAACGAAACGCAGATTGTAATTCGCTTACTTTCATCAGATGGGATACATTCTACGCTGCCCAAGCGCCAGAACCAAAGGATGAGCCATGTTGCCAATAGATGCTTTTCCCTTTCATGAGACCGTCGAGGTTGTCTTTCGCGACCTGGACGTCATGGGCCACGTCAATAACGCCGTCTACTTCACCTACATGGAAACCACCCGCACCCGGTTCTTCGCCCGATTGCTCAACCTGGCCCACCCCAAAGAGCTGCCGGTTATCCTGGCCGAAGCCACCTGCGCCTTCAAGTCGGCCGCCCACTTTGGCGAGCGGCTGCGCATTGGCCTGGGCGTTTCCCGCCTGGGCGGCAAAAGTTTTGACCTGGTCTACCAGATTGAGGCTGAGGGCGGCCGGCTGGTGGCCCTGGGCAAAACGGTCATGGTCACGTACGACTACGAGCGCGACCAGACCATTCCCATCCCTGATTCGCTGCGCCTTCTCCTGAAGGCTAATCTGGTGGAAGGGGTTGATGGTTGATAGTTGGCAATTGATAGTTGATGGTTTTCAGAAGGAGTAATTGATGAAACGACTTGTCGCTCTTCCCTGGTATTCTTTGCCCCTTCTCTTCCTGGCGGCCGTGGTGGTCAGCGCCTGCAGCGCCGCCGTGCTGGCCAATCCGGCCGGGACCGGCTCTTCCGGGGGAACGCTGGACTTGAGCCTGGACCCTTTTGCCACCGGCCTCTCCGGCCCGGTTGGCCTGGCCAACGCCGGCGACAGCCGGCTGTTTGCCGTCGAGCGAGCCGGGCGTATTAAGGTCATCCAGTCCAACGGCACGGTGCTGCCAACGCCTTTCCTGGACATTACCGACCGGGTAGACGATAGCGACTCTGAAGAGGGCCTGTTGGGGCTGGTCTTCCACCCCGACTACGCCAACAACGGCTATTTCTACGTTAACTACACCAACACCACCAGCGGCACGCGGCGGAGCCGCATCTCCCGCTTCAGCGTCACGGCCGACCCCAACGTGGCTGACCCCGACAGCGAAGAAATTTTACTCACCATCCTTGACCCGAATTGGAACCACAACGCCGGCCACATCCTCTTTGGCCCGGACGGCTATCTCTACATTCCTATGGGCGATGGCGGCGGCGCCGGCGACACCAGCAACAATGCCCAAAACCTCACGCTGCTGCTGGGCAAGGTCAGCCGCATTGACGTGGACAACGGCCCCGGCGACCCGCCGGATTGCGTGGGGCTGGGAACGGGCAACTACACCGTCCCCACCAGCAACCCGCTCAACGATGGCGCCGGAGGCACGTGTGACGAAATCTGGGCCATTGGCCTGCGCAACCCCTGGCGCTCCAGCTTTGACCGGCTGACCGACGATTTCTTTATCGGCGACGTGGGCCAGGGAAGCTGGGAGGAGATTGATTTTCAACCGGCCGCCTCGACCGGCGGCGAGAATTATGGCTGGCGTTGCTACGAGGGCAACCACCCTTATAACACCACCGGCTGCGGGCCAATTGGCAACTATACTTTCCCCATTTTTGAGTACAGCCACAGCGGCAGTAATTGCACCGTCATTGGCGGTTACGTTTATCGTGGCAGCACGTACCCGGCCATGGTCGGCCGCTACCTGCTGGCCGATTATTGCAGCGGCAACTTCTGGGACCTGGCCTACAACGGCAGCACGTGGACGCCCACTCTCCACACCAACCTGACCGAGCCCTTCAGTTACGTCGCTTTTGCCGAGGACCTCAACGGCGAGCTTTACGTCGTAGATATTGGCGGCATTGTCTACCGTCTGGAGGAAAATACCATCGTCATTACACCGACCCCTTCGACAACACCAACAGTTACCAGCACCAGCACGCCGACCACCACGCCCACCATTACACCAACGCCAAGCGACTTCATGTTTCTGCCGGTCGTTGACCAGGAAAAGTAAAATTCCTGGAGGGGCCAGGCACTTCAAAAGTGCCTGGCCCCTGGGCGGCATGATATACTTTAGCTCACGGTTTTGTCAGTTAATTGGATCAGGGAGGAAATGAAATGAATGTGAATGGCCTCGTTCAAGTCGCTACGGTGGATCAGTGCCCGCCAGGTACGGTGATGACGACCACAGTCAATAACGTGGACATTGCCTTGTGCAACTACGAAGGCAGGTATTACGCCGTCAACAACCGCTGCCCCCATCGTGGCGGGCAACTGGGCGACGGCCATTTGCAAGGCTCGGACCTGATCTGCCCGCTGCACGGTTGGGATTTTGACGTTCGCACCGGCATTTCCCGCTACAACACCCTGGACCGGGTAGACACCTACCCCGTCACCGTCCAGGATGGGAAGATCTACTTGAGCGAGCACGACGTCCCCAGCGAGCCGAAAGAGTACGACGACTACCTGGCCAAGTGGCGCCGGCCGTTTGACGACCGGGAAGAGACGATGAGCTACGTCCATTACCTGGCCAGGGGCAAGGGTAAAAAGCTGGAGGCCATGCGTACCGACCAGCGGTTGCCTGGCTTTGACAGCCTGTTGTTTCTGCCCGGCCAGGTGGCCAGCCTGCCGCTACTGGACGACGAGCCGGTAGACCTGACCTGCGTCGTCGGTCCCCGGGCCAGGAAACCAATCCGGCTGCGTATTCCTGTCTACGTCAGCCACATGAGCTATGGCTCGTTGAGCCCGGAAAGCAAGACGGCCATGGCCACAGGCGCACGCCGTTTTGGCACGGCCATCTGCTCCGGCGAAGGCGGCATGCACCCGATGGAACGCGCGGCGGCCGGCGACTACATCTTTGAAATGGCTTCCGGCTACTTTGGCTTTAACGAAGAAAACGTCCGCAAAGCCACCGGTATTGACTTTAAGTTCGGCCAGAGCGCCAAGGCCGGGTTGGGTGGCATCCTGCCGGCTCACAAGGTCACCGCCGAAATTGCCGCCGTGCGCGGCGTTCCGGCCGGCGTGGAGGTCCACTCCCCGTCGCGCTTCCCGGACCTGCACTCCCTGGACGACTTGAAGGCGCGGATCGAAGAACTGCGCACGAAAGTGGACGGGCCGATTGGGGCCAAGATGGCCGCCAGCCACATCGAGCGCGACCTGGAAGCAGCCATGACTTGTGGCTTTGACTTTGTCACCATTGACGGCCGGGGCGGCGGCACCGGGGCGGCGCCCATCCACGTCAAAGACAATATTTGCGTGCCTCTGGTCTACGCCATTCCCCGCGCCCGGCGCTGGCTGGACGAGCACGGCTACGACGACGTGACCCTGGTGGCCACCGGCGGCCTGCGCACTCCGGCCGATTTTGCCAAGGCGCTGGCCTTAGGGGCCAATTGCGTCGCCATCGCCACCGCGGCCATGATGGCCATCGGCTGCCAGCAATACCGGGCCTGCCACAACAATACCTGCCCGGTGGGCATAGCTACCCAGCGGTCGGAGCTGCGCAACCGTTTCGACATTCAAATCAGCGCCCAGCGGCTGGTCAACTTCCTGCAGGCCACCGAGACTGAACTGCTGGACTTTTGCCGGATGATGGGCCACCGCCACGTTCGCGAGCTGAACAAAAACGACCTGGTCACGTTAGATATGGCCTTGGCCCAATATGGTCGCATTCCCCACGCCGCCGAATACCGGGGGTAACACGCCGGTTGGACGCAGATGACCCAAACCCCGCAGGTTTCCGAAAACCTGCGGGGTTTTCCCCAAAATTGAAGTGCTCCCCTCCTGTACACTCTTGAGCAAATAGTTGCCAGCTATGGTAAAATTAGTGGATCGAAATGCGCTGGAAACGTGGACATTCTGTCCGCCGAGGCGGGCAAGCTGCCCACCTCTCCAGGCGATCTACTGAAAGCTGATAGCTAAAAGCTGATAGCTATCAAAAAGGAGATGTACCGGTAATGTCACTGCGTTTATATGATTTGGACGAACGTACCCGGCAATTGATGGTGGAAGAGCTGGAGTACGATAGTGCCCGCAACCAGTTGCACATCAGCCCGGTGCTGAGCGGGCAAGGTGTACGGGACTACCCCAACCTGCTGCGTGAAGCGATGGAAACGGGTGATGTAGAATGGCTGGCCGAGCAGTTGAACAGCCAGCGGCGAATTGGCCGGACGATGGACCGGCGCAACCCCAAAGGAGGCTACACCGTCGTAACTGTCCCCGTTACGGCCGGCCAGACCCTGGCCGAAAGCGAGTTTAACCGCTACTACATTCGCGCCCTCTGCCGCCGGGCGATTGAGGAAGGGGTTGAGGAACTGGTCGTCTACCGGGCCAAGCCGGTGGATACCCCCCGGCCGGAATCGGAGGCCCTGATAGAGACAACCATTGACCCTGTTGAATTGCTGGAGGACTTACGCAGCCATCCTGGTGAGGTACCGGAACTGGGTATCCCCGCCGGTCCCAATTCCGGCATTAGCGTTCGGCTCCCCTGAGTCGCCACCCTGATTAAACCCCGTAGGTCTTCGAGACCTACGGGGTTTGTTTTTGGAGAAAGTTACATTTCGGCTTTGACGTTAATTCCCATCCCAGAGATGCCTATACCGGTGGCTATTTTGGTCAGTTTCTTGTCGGTTTCTCCCTCTTCGTCCAGGGTAGTTTGGAGCGTGTCGGCCGTCTCGTCATATCGCAGTTGGTCGGCGTACGTCCGCACCGTCCCATAGGCGGAAATCTCGTAATGCTCTACCCGCTGCGCTGCTGCAATCAGCCCGGCGTCCTTGACCTCAGGCGCGGCTTCGTGCTCGATCATTTCGTTGCCTTCTTTGAGCAGGCCCTCCATCCCCTTGCATTTCTTGCCGTTGTGGCTGAGGCCCAGGTCGTCGAAGATTTGCTCCAACCGCTGGACGTGGGTCCGGGTCTGTCTGAGGTGGTCTTCAAAAGCCCGCTTCAGCTCGTCGTTGGACGCGGCCCTGGCCATTTTCGGCAAGGCCTCGACAAGCTGGTTTTCGGCGCTATGAAGGTCTTGAAGTTGTTCGACAAACAGGTCGTGAAGTGTTTCTAGATGCATCGTTTACCTCCTATTGGTAAAACTGAAGTCCAAGGGCGAAAAGCCCACCCTACAATAGCCAGCATACTTCTCCAAAACTATGTGTCCCAGATACAAATGAGGGATATATGTTGGTCACACCGGCCGTAGCAAAACCTCCCGGAGGGTCTGACCCTCCGGGAGGTTAGGAAGATGCGAAGAACTGTTACCGGTCTCTAGCAGAGTCCTGAGCCAACTCGGCCGCCAATTCGGCCGCGGTCATCCACCAACTGCGAGCCCGGCCGCGCGTTTGGGCGGCGGCCACCAGTTCGGGGGGCAGATGGGCAGACTGTTCGGCAACGTGACGGCCGAACATCTCGGCCATAACCTGGGAATGCTGCACCAGAGGGTGGCGCGACGCCAGGGCATACAGCTCGACTGCCCGTTCCGGGTCGCCTGAGCTGGCGGCAAATGAGGCGGCCGCGGCCACCGCAAAGGTCAGGGGCCAGAAACTGCGGATATTGATGCTGACCTGTATGGCCTCGGCCAGGTACGGCCGCGCCTCGGCCAGTTCGCCCAACCGGTGATACGTTTCTCCCAGACAGGCCAGGGCGATGCCAAACTCATTTTGCACGTCTGTGTGCCGGTAAATGTCAATGCCCTCCAGCAACAGCTCGCGCGCCTCCAGGTATGCTCCCCGGCACAGGGGCCCGGCGCTAAGCGCAAGCAAGCACAGGCTGATGCCCCGGGGTGAGTTAATTTCCCGGGAAAGGGCCAGCCCTTTTCGACCTAAGGCGCTGCCTTCGTCGTAACGGCCCATGTGCGTCTCGACGACGACGAGACAGGCGGTGGACAGGGCCAGGCCCTCCCGGATGCCCAACTCCCGGTAAATGTCAATACTCTCTTCAAACATCTCGTGGGCCTCGATAAAGCGGCCCTCCAGGATAATGGCCGTCCCCAGATTAAACAGGCGGCTGGCAATAGCCGTTTTATCGCCAAGTTCCTGGGACAGCGTAAAGCTTTGCCGCAGCAGCCGCTCAGCTTCTTCTATGCGCCCTTGAATGAGGGCAATCACCCCCAGGCCATTCAACGTTCTGGCCATCCCTCTGGGATCGCCCAACCCCTGGAACAGACTCTGGCTTCTTTCGAGCTGCTGGCGCGCCTGATCGTAATCGCCCACGTCAATCGCTGCCCGCCCGAGATAGATGAGGGAGTTGGCTATTTCCCAATCGTCGCCGATAGACTCGGCCAGAGACAGGCTTTCGGCAAAATAGTGCAGCGCCCGTTGCCGGTCAACTGCCTGGAGGTTCCGCCCCAACTCCGCCAGCAGAAATGTCCGGTCCCAGCGCACTTCCTGGCCGGCTGCTTCGGCTGCGTCTAACAACGGCTGGGCCTGGGCCAGGCATTCTCTGGCTGCCTCACCCTGTCCCAGCCGGCGATTAAAAAACGCCTGCCAGACCAGCACCTTGCCCCGTAGCGCCTGGGCCACGGCCGAGGTCGGCGTGGCCAGCCGGCTGCTGGCCGTTTTAGAAACGGCCAGCCCATCCTCGTAGCGATTGTGATACTCGTAAAACAGGCTCAGGCTGCTCGCCGCCCCAATCAAGCGGTCCACCTCCTGTTGCAAAACGGCCCAAAACCAGGCTGCCCGGCAATTCTCAGCCTCGAGGTCGAGTTGGGCCAGGGCCGCTACCTGGCGACCATCGCGCAACTCAGGCCGCAACCGTTTCAGCAGCTCGCAAAAGTAGGCGCTGTGCCGGTCGTGCGCCGTGACGGCCGTGGATAGTTGCTCCAGTTTTTCGGCCGCGTACTGGCGCAGTAATTCGTGGACCTCGTACCGGCCGGTAGGGCTGCGCTGGAGCAGCGACTTATTGACCAGGGCCATCAATTCCCGCAGTGACACGCCGGTGACCGCCTGGGCCGCTTCCCGGGTAAAGCCGCCCCGAAAAACCGCCAGGCGAGAAAAGAGGTGTTGTTCGCGTTCATTGAGTAAATTCCAGGAGTAATCAAGAACCGCCCGCATGCTGCGCTGCCGTTCCGGCACGTCCTGCAGTTCCGTAGCCAGGAAGTCCAGCCCCTGGTTAATCTCGTCGGCTACTTCGGCCGGCGACAGCACTTCCACCCAGCCGGCAGCCAGGATGACGCCCAACGGGACTCCTTCTACCAGCCGGCAAATGCGGGCCACATCCGGCCAGTTGTCGTCCGCCAGGTTAAAGGTGGGGCGAACCCGCCGGGCGCTCTGGACAAATAACTCGACCGCGTTGTAGGCCAGGCCATCCTCGGCCGTCTCCCAGCGCATCTGGGCCGAATCCTGGGGGAAACTTAACCCGTCCAGTTGGTACAGTTGCTCGCCCTGGACGTTAAGCCGGATGCGGGAGGTGACCAACAACTTAACATGAGGCGCCGTTTGTAGCAATTCGCTCACCACCCCGGCGCTTTCCAGCAGGTGCTCAAAGTTATCCAGGATCAGGAGCAACTGTTTTTCGCGCAGATAATCGAGCAACTGTTGCCAGGCCGGGCCGCCCTCCTGGCTGAAGGCAAAGTCCAGGGCCTCGGCCACCGCCGGGGCCAGGCCGGCGCCAGCCTGGAGGGACGCCAGGGGTACAAAGTAAACGCCGTGGTCAAAACGTTCCAGTTGTTCCTCGGCCGCCTGGAGGGCCAGCCGCGTTTTGCCCATGCCGCCAGGGCCAAGAATAGTGACCAGCCGTCCGCCCGGGTCGTTCAGCAGCCGGTCCAGCTCGGCCAGCTCACGGGTGCGCCCTACAAACGGCGTGGTCTGGGCCGGCAGGTTATGGTGGCGCACGCCCACTTGAGAAGAAGTTGGCGTGGCAAAGCGCTCCTCCGGGTAGGGGATAATCGGCCGGTGCGCCGGGCGGGAGGGCGTATCCCACCCCTTGAGCAAAGCCTCCAATTCGGCCCCCACCAGGCGGGCGCTGGGAATACGTTCCTGGGGGTCTTTAGTCAGCATCCGGTAGACCAGGTCGGCCAGGGCGTCGGGCACGTCCGGCCGGAAGCGGGCCGGGTCCGGCGTCGGCTCGTAGAGAATGGCCTGGAGCACGGCCTGCAGCGATAGCCCGCTAAACGGCCGCCCTCCGGTCAGCATCTCGTAGATCATGACGCCCAGGGCCCAAATGTCGGCCCGCTCGTCCAACTGTCTCCCGCTACAAACCTCCGGGCTCAGGTAATCGCGCGTCCCCAACACCGTTCCGAATTGGGTCAGGCGGGCGCCATCCTGCAGCCGGGCCGCGCCAAAATCCGTCAGCCGGGGCGTGCCGTCCTCGGCCAGCAAGACGTTGGCCGGCTTGAGATCGCGGTGAATGATACCCAACCGGTGGGCGCGGGTCAGGGCGTCGGCCAGGTCGAGGGCGATCTCCACCACCTGGGGAATGGGCAGGGTAACTTCCCTTTTCAGCAGCTCGGCCAGCGAGCCGCCACCGACGTATTCCATGACCAGGTAGTACTGCTCCTCCTCCTGGATGGCAGCAATCATCTTGACGATACTGGGGTGGTTGAGCTGGCGCAGGGCTTCCCCCTCACGAATAAAGCGGGCCACCAGGTCCGGCTGGCTGGTCACCAGGTGGGGCTTAAGCACCTTAATGGCCACCGTCTGGTTCGTCTGGCAGTCCAGACCCCGGTAGACAATGCCAATACCACCCTGGCCCAATAGTTCCCGGTCAGGGTCCTCAATTTCAAACCGGCCGCCAACAACTTTTTTTGGGTCCATTCACCACCGCTGCCACCGCAAACCGGCATCCAGGATTCCGACCGCTGCTTATCCTGGACTCTAGTACTACCCCTTAGATAATTATACCCGCTTTCCTTTATTTCCAAGAGGTGAGCGCCGAGGATCTTACTGTGGCGGATGCCAGCCCACGCTCACCCAACGGCGGCGTGAGCGAACGGCGTATTCATTATTCAAATTAAGAGCTACTACAGTGGCGCGACCAATTGGGGTCAGTCCAACAATCAAAGTACCATTATCATCCCAGAAAAAATGGTCTGACCATGCTTGGGTGCGAGGATTAAATAGCGGTACCTCCTGGCCTGTTTCTGGGTCTATGGCAGTGGTTTGGTCTCCTTTATACTCATTGCAACGGCGGCAGGCCGACCATAAATTACTTTCTTCAGATCTTCCTCCGGCTTTCTCTGGTATGATGTGGTCAACCACCAATGGCATACCAATAACTATTTCTTGAGTCTGGCAGTAACCACAACGATATTTGGCTGACTTGGCTACTCTGTCACGCAGCTCTTTCGAGATTCTTGTTTTGCTCACGGTTGCTTCAATACGGCCGGATCAGACATATCATATCCTCGACTGCTGAGCAACATTGCCGCGTGGGCGCGCCGCAAGATTGTTTCATCGTACTCTCTTAACAATGCTTGCTGCCGTTCTTGTTCCTCCGCTGTCGGTCGGCGTTCCGCCGCAATTCCCCGCAGGCGGTCCATTTCATCCAGCTGCTCTTTCGTCAAAGTACTTCGTGCCAACAATAACAAAGCTGCATCGGATAGGTGCTCCATTGCCAGTAATTCCTCCCGTAATAAGGGGGGCAAATCATCTTCAACAGGTACAGTTGGAGGCAATTGGCGCGTTAATACCTGTTGGATGATTTCATCTACTGAGCGACGTTCCGCATCAGCTTGCTTTTGCAGCCTGCGGTAAAGTGATTCTGGTAAGGCGACAGTATATAACGTCATTCTTCATCACCTTCTCGTCATGATATGCTTACGCCTACATCATACCAAATCAGGGCAGCTTGTAAAATAATCGCCCAAACCACGCCGGTTTTATTTGATCTCTTCCTGGATCTTACACGCGGCCGGATTGTACCCCTAATTCAGAATCATAAGCTACAATTGAACCCAGCCATGAACTGTCCAAAGTGTAACTACGCCTGCCCGCCCGACTTTGCCTTTTGCCCCAAATGTGGCACGACGCTCCAGCAAAGCTGCCAGCAATGTGGCTTTCAGGCCCCGCTTGACTTTGCCTTCTGCCCCAAGTGCGGTTCCAGGCTCGGTAGCGCGCCGCCACCACCGCCTCCTCCACCCCCGCCGGCCGACCCGTTGGCCGAGCGTCTCAAGCGGCTGGTCCCCCAGGCCTACGCCGACAAGCTTCTGACTTCCCACGGCCGGGTCGAAGCCGAACGGCGGGTGGTGACCATCCTCTTCTCCGACGTCAAAGGCTCGACAGCCATGGCCGAGACGATGGACCCGGAAGAGGTTATGGAGATCATGGACGACGTTTTTGACGTGCTCATTGAGCCGATCTACCGCCACGAAGGCACCCTGGCCCGGCTGATGGGCGACGCCATTCTGGCCTTCTTCGGCGCGCCGGTGGCCCACGAAGACGATCCCATTCGCGCCTGCCGCGCCGCGCTGGACATCCTGGCCGGGGCCAAAGGGTTCGCCGCCCGCCTGGAACGGCAACGAGGGATTAGCGGCTTCAACGTCCGGGTCGGCATTAACACCGGGCTGGTCGTCGTCGGCGAGGTGGGCACGGACATGCGCGTGGAATACACGGCCATGGGCGACGCCATTAACCTGGCGGCGCGCATGGAACAGGCCGCCCCGGCCGGCGGCATCCTCATTTCGCACAACACCTACCGCTACGTTCAGGGCGGGTTCGATCTACAACCCCTGGAGCCGGTCATGGTCAAGGGCAAGTCCCAGCCGGTGCAGGTCTACCTGGTGCAGCGGGAAAAGCCGCGCACCTTCCAGGCCCCCGGCCGGGGCATTGAAGGCCTGGGCACGCCGCTCATCGGCCGGCAGGCGGAGCTGGCATTTTTGCAGGAAGCCTACCAGGCGGCCGCCGAACAGGGCCAGCGCCAGGTCATTACCCTGGTGGCCGAGGCCGGGGTGGGCAAGTCCCGCTTGCTGCGCGAGTTCGACGCCTGGCTGGCCCAGCGGCCGGGCCGGCCGGAACGGTTCGTCGGCCGGGCCGAGCCGGACATGCAAAACCTGCCCTACGCCCTCATTCGCGACCTGTGTACCTTTCGCTGCCACATCCAGGCCGGCGACCAGCCCGCTCTGGCCCGGCAAAAGCTGGAAGCGTGCCTGGGCCAGGTATTCAGCCGGCGCGCGGCAGACGAGGCGACGGCGCGAATGCAAGCCCATTTTATCGGCCAGTTGCTCGGCTTGGACTTTAGTGACAGCCCTTACCTGCAGGGCGTAGTGGACGATGCCCGGCAACTATACGACCGGGCGCTGATCTACCTGGTGGAGTACTTCAAGACCGTTGCCGCCGCTGCGCCGGCCGTTATCTTATTGGAAGACATTCACTGGGCCGACGACAGCTCGCTAGACGTGCTCAACCAACTGGCCCTGGCCACGCCGGCGCAGCGGCTGTTAGTCCTCTGCGCCGCTCGCCCCTCCCTGTTCGAGCGGCGGCCGGACTGGGGAGTGGAGCAGTCTATTTACCAGCAGTTGCGGCTGAGGCGGCTCTCGCCGGAGGATAGCCAGCGCCTGGTGCTGGAAATTCTGCGCCAGGTGGACCAGGTCCCGGACAAGCTGCGCGATCTAATCGTCAAAGGGGCCGAAGGCAACCCGTTCTACGTCGAAGAGCTGATTAAAATGCTCCTGGAAGACGGCGTCATCGTTAAAGGAGAAGAACAGTGGCAGGTGGCCATGGAACGGCTGGCCGAAATCCGGGTCCCGCCCACCCTGACCGGCGTGTTGCAGGCCCGGCTGGATGCCCTGCCTCCGGCCGAGCGGGAGACGTTACAGCGGGCCTCCGTCGTCGGGCGCGTTTTCTGGGACGAAGCCGTGGCCTATCTCTCGCCAGGCGACCCGGCCCCGGCTGATGCTCTACCCGGCATGGATAGCGCCAGGCAACGATTGGCGGCCCTGCAGAGCCGGGAGATCGTCTTTGACCAGGCCGAAGCGGGCCTGGCCGGGGCGCGGGCCTACACCTTTAAGCACGCCATTTTGCGCGACGTCACCTATGAGAGCGTGCTGAAGCGGCTGCGGCGGGTCTACCACGGCCAGGTGGCCGAGTGGCTGCGCCGGCGCGCCGGCGAGCGGGCAGACGAGTACGCCGGCCAGATGGGCGACCACCTGGAGCTGGCCGGGGAAGCGGCCGAAGCGGCCGTCTACTTGCGGCGGGCCGGGGAGCGGGCGGCGCGCCAGTTCGCCAACGCCGAAGCGATCGCCTATTTCAGCCGGGCCCTCAAGCTGGCTCCGGCCGGCGACCAGGAAGCCAGCTACGACTTGTTATTGAGCCGGGAAAAGGTCTACGACGTGCGCGGCGAGCGCCAGGCCCAGGCGCAGGACCTGGCCGACCTGGCGGCCCTGGCGGACGCCCTGGACGGCGGCCGGCGGGCTGAGGTGGCGCTACGTCTGGCCAACTACGCCGACGTCACCGGCGATTACGCGGCGACGATTGCCGCCGCCAGGCAGGCAGTTGGCCTGGGTCAGGCCAGCGGCGACGACTATAACCAGGCCGTAGGCCACTGGTTTTGGGGGCGCGCCCTCTGGCGCCAGGGTGAGTACGAGCCGGCCCAGATACACCTGGAGCAAGCCCTGGCCCTGGCTCACCAGGGCGGCTACGGCCGGGTGGAAGCCGACAGCCTGCGCAACCTGGGCGGTCTGGCCCGCCACCAGGGCAAATATACCGAGGCGGCCGCCTACAATGAGCAGGCGCTATACCTGTACCGGGCGGTGGAAGACCGGCCAGGCGAAAGCGCCACGCTACAAAACCTGGGTATCATCGCCCGCAATCAGGGGGATTACCCGGCCGCCCGGCGCTACTACGAACAGGCCATGCGCCTGAGCCAGGTCATCGGCAACCGGCTGGACGAGAGCGACGTGCTGACCAACCTGGGCGTAGCGACCATGTACCAGGGCGACTATGGCGGCGCACGGGCTTACTTCGAGCAGTCACGGCGGATTAAGCAGGAAATTGGCGACCGGCACGGCGAAGGCATGGTTCTGGGCAACCTGGGCATTGTCGCCCGCAATCAGGGCGACCTGGCCGCGGCCCGGGCTTATTTCGAGCAGGCGGTCGGCCGCTATCGGGAGTTAGGCTACCAACAACCGGAGAGCCTGGCGCTGGCCAACCTGGGGCTGTTGTTTCACTACCTGGGCGACGACGAAACGGCTATGGCCACCTGCTACCAGGCCGTCCAAATCAGCCAGGCCATTGGCGCCCGCCACGTCGAGGCGGAAGCGCTCAACTATTTGGGGCACGCCCAGTTGAGCCTGGGACAGGCAGGGGAAGCGACGGTCAGCTACCAGGCTGCCTTGAAAATCAGGCGCGAGCTGGACCAGCCTAACATGGCCACCGAGCCCCTGGCCGGCCTGGCGGCCGTGGCCCTGGCCAGCCTGGCGCCAGCCCAGGCGCTGGCCCACGTCGAGGAGATCCTGGCTTACCTAGCAAACAACACCCTGGACGGTGTGGACGAGCCATACCGGGTCTATTTGACCTGTTACCGGGCGCTGGCGGCAGCCAACGACGGCCGGGCCGGAGAAATTCTCCAGGCGGCCCACCGCCTGCTACAGGAGCAGGCGGTCAGAATCAGCGACGCCACCCTCCGGCAGGCCTTCCTGGATGGCGTCGCCATTCACCGCGCTATCGTCCAGGCCTACTCTACCACCTCAATTAACTCGTACCATTCGTAGTAATTACCGTCCAGATCCTCGGCGATAAAGCCAATCCAATAGTAGCCACCCGGGGCCGGCAGCTCTACCCAGGTGAAGTTCTCCGCGCCAAAGACCAGCGTATCCCCTTCGACGCTGAAGAAATCCTCTTCCTCGGTGCTGATGTCGGTGACAATATACTGGTCCAGGACGGTAAATTCGTCGCCAATCTGGGGGGTAATTTCACGCGGTGCGCCGCTGCCCTCTTCGCCAGTAAAGCCGACGACCTTGATCAGCTCGCCAAAGCGGAAGTACAGCCGGGCGTAGCGCTGTTCGCCGCTGTCGGTGAAGGTATAGACGCCGTCTACGCTGTAAATATTTTCCTCCGGCGAGGCGCCGAAGACCTCGGGGTAAAACAGGGCGTAGGCAACGTTCGTTCCGTCGTCAATGCCGTAGACCACCGGCAACCACTCCCACTCAATCTGCACTTCTCCGCTGCCGCTGCCACTCCAGTCAGGATAAGTCAGGCCGCCGAACTGCTGGACGTCCTCGCCGACGACGTAGTCCATATCGGCAATCCAGAGCAACTCCTCGTCTGCATTTTCCTCCTCCACCCAACCGACAAAGAAGTAAATGTAGCCAAGGTTGTCGCCGGTGACGGTCGTCTCGATGGTGATGGATTCGTCCAGGGTAATTGACTCGGCCGACAGCTCAAAGGGGGTAATCTCTATTTCCGTCGCCCAGGGCAGGTAGACCTCGGCGTTCAGGTCAACCTCCTGGTCCGGTTCCAGGAACTGGTCGGTGTAGTGGGCCACCAGGAACTCGTCCCACCTCGTCTCTTCGGCAAAGCGGCCGGCGATGGTGGCGTAAGAGTTGTATTCGCCGGTCGGGCTGTCGAAGTACAGGCCGGACGTGGGGAAGTAAATGGACAACCCGGTGGCGCCGGCCTTGCTGGGGCCGTGCTCTTCAGCAATGATGGCCTGGTCCATGAGCGCCAGCAGCGCCTCGGCCTCGGCCGCCACCTGGTCGTCCTCGCTCCATTCGGCCGCCAGGGCGGCAAAGCTGCCCAGGTCAACGTAGGCCGAAGGCAGGCCAAGGTTGTCGCCAAAGACGTTGGTGTAAGGCTGGGTATAAGTGCGAATTTCGGCCACAGCCCCCTGGTCCAGGGTGTTGAGGGCATAAGCCAGGTTGTCCAGCCCTTGCAGCAAATCGGGCATGAGGCTCAAATCTACGGCCGCCAGGGTGGTATCCTGTTTTAACGCCTGAGCGATTTCCTCAGCCGTCTGGCCGGTGCCAAAGCCGTAGCGGGCGATCTCCAGTCCGCCCTTATCAATCTCAAAGCCGCCCTTGTCTATCTCAAAGCCTCCCCGGAACTCCTCGTTGGCAATCCAGACGTCTTCGTCAATGTAGCTGTCCACGATAACCTGGGCCAGCTCCGCGCCGTCCATCTCGGGGTTGTCGGTCAGCGCCTGCAAAATAGCGGCGTAAGCCCAGCCCACGGCCGGCTCCACTTCCTGCGAGGCCACGGCGTAGCGGGCGTGGGGGGCCATGGCGCTGAAGACTTCGATGTGGCCCATCAGGCAGGCGTCGAAGCCGATCAATTCAAACTTCTCCAGGCCGGTCTGGCTGCGGATCTCTGCCAGGGCCGCGTCCAGTTCCATCAGGTACAGGCCGTCGCCGCTCTCCTGGGCAAAGGCGACGTCGTCGCCGCCCTGGCCGCCGGAGTCGGCGTCGCTCCAGCCGCCGGGCCAGCCCAGGCCGTGGTCGGAGAGAATGAGGGCGTGCTTATCAGCCGGGTAATTGGCTATGGCCCAGGTAACGAAATCAATGAGCGTCTGGGCGTCGGCCATGTTGATCTCGCCCAGGTCTTCGCCGGGGGAGTTGACGACGTTCACGTCGTCGTCCTGGGTCAAATAAAAGCGCCTGGCCCCGGTCCAGTTCTCCGGTCCTTGAAACCCCTGGCCGTAGCGGTCAATCAAAGAGACGACGTGGACCTGATCGTTAGAGCCGATTAGCTCGGCCTCGTTCAGGTCCAGGTAAATGTCCTTTTCCAGCACCTGGTCGTCGGCGTCCTGGTAGAGCATCACCAGCCACGTCTGCCCGGCCGACTCCACGGCCGGGCCGGCCGCCGCGGGTGTGTCGGTGGGAGTGTCTGGCACAGTGGTTGGCCCACCGGCCGGGGTCGGGCCGGCCTCCTCCGGCTCGTCGCCGCAGGCCACCAGCACGGCCAGGACGGCCAGGAAAACGAGCAACGGCCGCCATGCCCGGCGTCTGTGTTGCCTGCCAGGCCAAAAACGCAGTATACGACCAATGATTGTCATAGGAAGCACGATCTACTCTCCTTTTATGAGAAACGCTTGAAATCAACTGGCGGCATTCTAACATAGGCGAGTATCGTCCACAACGTCGAGTTCATGTGCTATAATCAGACCAGTCTAAAGACCGTAAAAGGTTCAAGAAAAAGTCAGGAGCAACCTAAGTCCTATCTCATAACGCCCTGGCTGAGCTGGCCCTCAATGCCATTTGGCTCCCACTCCTCAGTCCTCAAGCCAAAAAATAGGATTGTGGTGCTATAAAAAAGAGTACCAGGCGCTCATGCCTGTTCGCCGGCAGCAATGAAGAATGGCGGAACGGAGGTGTAAGATGGCTTTATTTAGAGATCGCCAGGACGCCGGCCGGCGGCTGGCCCAGGAGTTGCCTCACTACGCCGGGCGCTCCGACGTGGTCGTCCTGGCCCTACCACGCGGCGGTGTGCCCGTCGCTTTTGAGGTGGCCCAGGCCCTCAATGCGCCCCTGGATATTTTCCTGGTGCGCAAGCTGGGCGTGCCCGGCCACGAGGAACTGGCCATGGGCGCCATTGCCTCCGGCGGAGTACGGGTCATCAACGAAGATATTGTCCAGGCCCTGGAAATTCCCAATCAGGTGGTGGATGTCGTGGCCCGGCGAGAACAGCAAGAGCTGGAACGGCGCGAGCGCGCTTATCGAGGCGACCGGCCGAAAGTAGCGCTTAGCGGCCGGACCGTTATCCTGGTAGACGATGGCCTGGCCACTGGGGCCAGCATGCGCGCCGCCGTGGCCGGCGTGCGCGCCCAGGACCCGGCGGCCGTCGTCGTCGCCGTGCCCACGGCCGCGCCAGAGACGTGCGAGCGCTTTGAAGACGAGGTGGATGAGATTGTCTGCGCCGAAACACCGCAGCCTTTCTACGGTGTTGGTCTCTGGTATCAAAACTTCAGCCAGACCACAGACGAAGAGGTCAAGTCCCTTCTCCGCCGGGTGCCAGTGTCAGGTGTCAAGTATCAAGTATCAAGTGTTACGTAGCAGGCTTTGGCAAGGCTAAAGCTCGTTTACTTGGCGCCAAACATCTGACACAGTGATAAAAAGATGAATAAGCTACTGTTGAGAGAAGGTATTGAAGATCAGTCAGTCCGGGTCGAAGCCGATTCAGTTACCCTGGAAGGCAACCTCGGTATTCCGCAGGGAGCCGAGGGCATTGTCCTGTTTGCCCACGGCAGCGGCAGCAGCCGCCGCAGCGCGCGAAACCAGGCGGTGGCCCGGACGCTACGCAAAGGTGGGCTTGCTACCCTGTTGTTCGACTTATTGACGCCCGAAGAAGAGGCCATAGATTTGCAGACGCGCCACCTTCGCTTTGACATTGACCTCCTGGCCCGCCGGGTGGTCGCAGCTACCGATTGGCTCCTGCGGCAACCCGGCGCAGCGGACTTTGGCATTGGCTACTTTGGGGCCAGCACCGGCGCGGCCGCTGCCCTGATGGCCGCCGCCTACCGTCCCGACGTGGTCAAAGCCGTCGTCTCTCGTGGCGGCCGGCCGGACCTGGCTATGCCGATTCTGCACCAGGTTGAAGCGCCAACGCTGCTCATCGTCGGCGGCGAGGACATTCCTGTCATCGGCATGAACCGGACCGCCCTGGTCCAGTTACGTACGAAAAAGAAGCTGGAGATTATCCCCGGCGCGACTCACCTGTTCGCGGAGCCTGGCGCGCTGGAAGAAGTTGCCCGCCTGGCACGCGAATGGTTCCAGGAACACCTCAAAGGGTAAACGGGTGGAGCTGTACTCCACCCGTTTACCCTGCTCTCCTTAATTCCGCCGGGTAAGCGGCAGGTAAACCGTCCAACCCGGCTCCACCACTGTGACAACAGTCGTCGCCGTGGCGCTGCTGACGGCGTTCGTGGCTGTCACTGTTGCCGTGTAAACGCCAATTGCGGCGTAGGTATGGCTGGTGTTCATGCCGCTGCCCTGCCCTCCATCGCCGAACTCCCATTGGTAATTGACGCTATCCCCGGCTGTTATGCTGGCGGTGAAGAAGGTCGTGCTGCCCAGGGTGGTTGGGCTATTGCTTGTCGCCGCCAGGCCACTCACCGGCGTCTGCACAAAGACGGTGGTGGTGGCGGTAAACGTTTCGGTTACGCTGCTGGCCACGGCCACGGCCGTGTACTGCCCGGCGCTGGCGTAGGTATGGTTGGCGACCGCTCCGCTGCCCTGGCCGCCATCTCCAAAGGTCCAGGTGATGGTGTAGGGGCCACCGCCACCATAGACGGTTGCCGTCAGGGTGGTGGCGCTCCCTAGTGCGGTGGGGCTGTCATTCGTGGCCACCACGCCGCGCAGCCCGCCCAGTATATGCAGCCCGCTAGGACCTGTAGCCAGGTAGAAACGGTTGTCAAGCCATAAAACATCCTGCGCCCGGTCAGCAACGCGGCCGTAGCCGACCGGGTCGGGCGCGGCCGCGTTGTTTAGATCGTAAAGCATCATATTCCCCGGCCCTACCGAACTCAACTCCGACCCCAGCGCGGCCAGGTATTGGTCGTTAATAACGTCCAGGCTGGCGAAGGTCCAGGTAAGGGGCAGCGTTGCCATCAGGGTGGGGCTCATGGGGTTGCTGATGTCCAGGACGTGAATGCCAACAACCGCTTCCGCCAGGTAGGCATAATTGCCATAGACGGCCACCGCGTCGGCGTCATTGGTGGTGGCATAGAAACCCACTTCCGTCGGGGTAGATGGGTTGGCGACGTCCACCAGGCGCAGTCCATTGGAACCGGCGGCCACGGCCGCATAGTGGCCCGTCACCGCAACGTCATCTACAGAGCCGGGGTCATAAAACCCCAACTCGGTGGGCATAGCCGGATTGGCGACGTTTACCAGGCGTAATCCGCCTGAGTTGTCATTCAGATACGCCACGGTGCTGGAGAGAACGACGTCAGTGGCGATGTCGGGGCTGTTGTAGCTGCCCAGCAGGGTTGGCGTCAACGGGTTGCCCAGGTCTAACACCCAGAGGCCGTTAAAACCGGCGGCCAGGTAGAGATAACTACCTTCAATGACAAAATCACCTAGCGGGGCAGCCGTGGGGTAGATACCGGCCGGGGTGGGATTCAGAGGGTCGGCCAGGTCCAAGACTCGCAGCCCATCGCCGGCGTCAGTCAGGTAAATGTAACCGCCGGCAGCGCCAATGGACGCCGGGTAGCTGAGATATTCATAGACACCCAGCAGGCTGGCGTCGTTGGGATTGATCAGGCGCAACCCCAGGTTGTGATAGGCCACCTGCACCTGGCCGCTGCCGGTAGATACCCTTACCGCCATCTCGGGACCCGGCACGTCGTAGGCAGCTACTTCACTGATGTTCGCCGGATCGGCCACGTTCAGGATGCGCACCCCGGCCGTGCCGGCCGTGACGTAGGCACGGTCGTTGTCTACGGTCAGATCGCCAGGCGTACCAATGACCACGTAATTGCCGGCGAAGGCTGGGGCGGCCGGATTAGCCAGGCTGTAAACAGTCAAATCCTGGCTGCTTTGAGCCACGTAAAGGTAATTGTTAGCCAGGGCCAGGCCGCGTACGCTGCCGTTCGTGTTCAGGTCATTGACCTCAACAGGGTTGGCCGGGTTGCTGACGTTCAGCACCACCACTTCCACTGTCCCGCTGGTTTTGCCCAGGTAGGCGTAATTGCCCAGGACGGCCACAGCGTCGGCCGAACCATCACTGTCAAAGTAGCCCAGCTCAACCGGATTGGTTGGGTCACTCACGTCCAGGATCCGCAGCCCGCCATACTCGAACGTCGTTCCGGTCCATATTTGCCGTTCGGCAATGTAGGCCAGCGTCCCGGAAACGACGATGTTGACGCCTACGCCAGGAGTATCGTAAAAACCAACAGGCATCGGGCTGGCCGGGTTGCTCACGTTTAAGAGAGTCAGGTTCCCACCGCCGAGCGCGTAAAGTATGCTGCCCTGCTGGAATAGGTCAGAAACTACCGCATCTAGAGGCGAACTGTAGCCAATAACCTGCGGTTCGGCCGGGTTGGTCGTGGTATCCAGCACTACAACTCGTGGCCCATGGCCTATATAACTATAGCTGCCGGCGCGGGTGACAGCGTTCACCGCGCCGCCGGCCTGATTAAGCAGCGGCAATTCGGTCAGGTCGCCGGTGAGCCTGGCATCACCTGCAAGGGCAGGCTGCCCAGGCTTCGGACTTACAAAGGCGGCGCGGGCCTCGGCCGCTAAACCTAACCAGCCGGCCAGCAGCGCCAGGCCGGCCGCCAGGGCTAATAGCCAGGCTAAACGATAGCGTTTCATGTGGTTCAAGCTCCTTTCCATCAAGAAGATTTCATACTGGCAGATGGGATAGACAAACCAACTGGCCAGGAGGCAACCGCCACCCATCCCCAGGCCACTCCTTTCAGCAGTGTGCCTATTGGCTCACTGCTCCGCTACTGTCAAGTGTAGCGCAAGTTGATCGGGTTCGCCAGGAGGGCTGGCTGACGAATAGGGTACGGGATTCGGGCGTTATCAGTCGTTCTCATGGCTCGCCTTCGGAAAATGGAGTTGAAACACAGTCCCCAGCTCCGGCTGGCTGGAGACCTCGATGGTCCCGCCAAACTCGCCTACGACGATGTCGTGAACGATGGTTAAACCCAGCCCGGTGCCCTCGCCAAACGGCTTGGTCGTGAACATCGGCTCAAAGATTCTGCTGATATTCTCAGGCGCGATGCCCACGCCATAATCGCTGACCTGCAAGCTCACCCCATCTGCCTCACGCCTCAACCGCACAATGACCGGTCCCCCCCCATTGGCGGCGCTGGCGTCAATGGCGTTGCTGGCTAAGTTGGTCACTACCTGGGCAAACCGGCCGGGCGAGCCGTACAGTTCTATCTCCTGGCTTTCCGGTTCAAAGGCCAGGGTGCAGCCAGTCTGGCGCAGGGCATGCTGCAGAAGCAGGAGCGCTTCTTGGGCGACCGGCACGGCGTTGAAAGGCTGCTTTTCTTCGGTGGAGTGGTTGCGTGTCTGCGTTTTCATACTGCGCACAAAGCCGGCCGCTCGCTCGGCCGCGCTACTGGCCCGCCGGATCGTCTCGCGCATTTCCTGGGCAATTTCCTGGTGGTCGCCAGGCTCGACTTCCTGGTCGCCAATGGAGTCCTGGTATTCCAGGGCCAGCTTATCCAGTTCGGCCAGCGAGGCGCGGACGGCCGCCAGCGGCGTGTTGATCTCGTGGGCCACGCCGGCCGTCAGCCGGCCCAGGGAAGCCATTTTTTCCGAAATCAACAGCCTGGCCTGGTTCTCTTGGAGGGCATAGTACGACTCCGACAACGCCGTATTGACCTCTTGCAGCGCCCGGGTGCGCTCGGTAACGCGCTGCCCGAGGGAAGCCTGGATGGCCTGTAACTCACGGTTGCTTTCGGCCAGGGCCCGTTCGTTGCGGCGGGCGCGCTCCAGGGTGCTTTGAATGCTGTTTAATACCAGGCGCAGCACGGCTGCCATCAGGCCTTCAATGACAACATAGAGTATCCAGGAGCTAAAGGTGCCCGATGTCAGGGTGCCACCGTCTAAGACCCAGCCTACCCCCAGGAGTAGCAGCATACTTAACAGAGCAAAAATGATCGCTGCCCGGCCTCCCAGCAGCAGGCCGGCGGTAACGATAATCACGATATAACTGCTGGCGATCGGGCTGGCAAGGCCGCCAAACAAATAAACGCTGAGAGTGATGATAAATAGGAACATGACCGACAACAACACACTGGCCGCCTGAACGTGGCCACGACGTACGAGGAACAGCAGGCTTAAGGCCAGGAACAGCGTTGTTGCGCTCATGGCTAAATTAGCCAATCGGTAGAATAACCGCTCATCAAGAAGAATAAACACCGGGGAAAGAGTAAGCACGGCCGCCAGGGAGCTTAATAAAATGGTGTTGAGCAGGCCGGCAATCCGTGTTTGTTCTTCGTCGGCAAAGACCGGTGGGGCCAGCCACTGCCTGAGTTTTGTGAAGTTCATTGCTTCCTCGATTTGAGATACCCTATAGTTGCCGTACGGGTTGCCATTCAACCGGGTCAGCCATGCATAAGTGATTACCACCCTCTTTCTTCGCCTGGTACAGCGCTTTATCGGCGCGGAGGATCAAAATTTGAGCCATAGAGTCATAGTAAGAATAAGGTGTGGGGCGTGGTATTTCTGCCAATGAAAAGGTGGGGGGCACCAGGACGCTCAGACCCAGGCTCACCTGTAAGCCGGCCGGATTGTGTGGGTCTTTGGCCTTCATCTCCTCCACCAGAGCGAATATCCGCTCGCCAACCCGCTGCGCACCCTCAACGTCGGTTTGCGGGAGAAGGAGGACAAACTCATCACCGCCATACCGGCCGACAATATCCGTGCTGCGGGTGGCCTGGCGCAAGACCTTCCCTAACGCTGCCAACATCTGGTCCCCGGCCAGGTGGCCAAGGGTGTCGTTAATTCGCTTCAAGCCGTCTAAATCGGCGATCAACAGCGCAATGGGCTGCTGGGAGCGGAAGGCGATCCGGAGTTCGCGCTGCAACGATTGTTCAAAGAAGCGGCGCACGTAGACGCCGGTGAGCGGGTCAAGCGTAGCCATTTCGTACAACTGGACGTTGTGAATGGCCACGGCCGCCTGGTTGGCAAAGATAGACAGCAGTTCAACATCACGCTCCACTACAATCGGCCGGTCCAGGTAAATAATCCCGACCGTTAGTTCACCGACCCGCAAAGGCACGATCGTCGTAGACTGCACAGTTTCAATTACCCCATGTTGCATGACCTGATAGATTGCCCCAACCTTTTCTGCCTCCAGGCAGGCGTCTACCCTCTCACAATTGTTAAAACGTCCGGTGCTTGCCCGGATAATCAACTCTGCGTTCTCTTCAGCCATCGCCAGGAAACTTTCTGTTTCTTCCGACCCGGATAGAAAAATGCCGCCGTCTTCCACCACTGCCAAAAAAGTATTCATCGCCCCTAAGAGGCCGGCCACCTGCCACAAAATGCCCTGCAGCAAGTCTTCCAGGGGCTGGATCTTGTGCAGGTCTGGCGTCACCTCAAGAATGTAGCGCAGACCCTGGCGGCTCTTATACAGCAACTGCACCGTGTAGGCTGCTTTGAGACCGACGTCCGCCCACAGCAGCAGCTTGTCCGGCCCTTCGCTCTTGTCGTAATAACCCTGGATGTCTAAACGGCGCAATAATTCGCGGGGTGGCTGTTCGCTGGCGTAGCCGGTTTGCAAAACGACCTGGATGTACCGGTTCGATTGGCGCAGTTGGGTGACAACCTCCTCACCGGTCATGCCAGGCATATAGTAATCCAGCAGCAAAAGGTCCACATGTTCCTGCTGAAGGCGTCTAAGCGCCTCAGAACCATTCATCGCCGTCAAGACCTCGTGCCCCTCCCGTTCCAGCAAACGCTGACAGACCTCCAGGTAATTGAGATCATCGTCTACCAGCAAAATGGTCTGGCCAGAGGCCTGAGGGGTTTTTGTTTTACGAGCCATCTTGATTACTCCTGTCGAGGAATGAACTCCTGTTATTCCAGGTCAACTTAACCAACCTGGTTTGTCTACATGCTAGCGCGCCCGTCTATATTCCATCATGAAAGAAGGCTCAAATAGCGCTTCAGGGTCGGGTGCGCTGGTCAAGATACCAAGACCAATAAAAAACTCAAGGTAACTTTGGGCTGAAAAGTAGACGGACGTGTAATCGCTGCCAGGGGCAAAAGCGCGGAGGTTATCTTCGTGGCCGGCCAGGTCAAGGCCCTCTATCGTAATCTCCTCCGGCTTTAACCCGGCCGCCTCGGCAACGATGATATTGCCCTCCTGGGGGTGCGCCTGCCACCATTCAACAGCTTCAAACCAGGCGGCTACGAAGGCTTGAATCCCTTCCGGGCGCTCTTCAATCACTGAAGTATGGAAAGCCAGAACGCCGGCAATGAGACCAGGGGTGTCTGCCGTCGAAAAGATGGCGTGATAGCCCCGGGCAAGACCTTCTGAAGTATATGGCTCCCAGGTATGGCCCGCTTGAATGGTATCCGGCATTTCTTCCAGCAGGGCCGCTTCACTCACGTTGACCAGTTCGACATCGCCAGTCGTCAGGCTGTTTGCTTCTAACATCGCCCGGACGAATACTTCGCTGAATGTGCCCAGAATGGCCCCGACGCGTTTGCCCCGCAGGTCGGCCGGGGTGGTAATGTCCGCCGTCGCCAGCACCTGGTCTGCGCCAGTGGAAACGTCCGTCACCAGGACGGCCTTGACATCTGTTCGCGTGGCAATGGGCAGCAGGTCTCCCAGGGCGAGCGAGGCGCCGTCAAGCTTATTGGCTGTAAAATCTGAAATACTCGCCGAATAGGCCGTACTGATAAACACAGGCTCCACCTGGACGCCATGCTTCTCGAACAACCCTCGCTGGTGGCCAATGATGAGCGGATAACTCCCAGGCCACGGGTTCCAGCTCACCCTGAGCGGTTCGGCGGCCGCGGCCGGGGTTGGCCACGGTGTGGCCGTGCAGGCCGCCAGCCACAGGACGGACAAAACAGCAAGGGGCACAAAGCGCATAAGTCGGATGTTCACGCCACTCTCCTATAAACCATCTGGATTATTCCTATCAGGGAACTGAAGTTGAAAAACAGCGCCCAGTCCCGGCTGGCTGGAGACCTCAATGGTGCCGCCAAACTCGCCGGTAACGATGTCGTGGACGATAGTCAGGCCCAACCCCGTGCCCTGGCCAAACGGCTTCGTCGTGAACATCGGCTCAAAAATCCGGCTCATATTTTCCGGCACAATGCCAACCCCATCGTCGCTGACTTCCAGGCTGACCCCTTCCGGGTTCCGTCTCAGCCGGACGGTGATGGCCCCGCCGTTGGCGGCGCTGGCATCAATCGCGTTGCTGACCAGGTTGGTCACCACCTGGGCAAAACGACCCGGTGAGCCATACAGTTCTATGTGCGGCTCTCCCGGCTCAAATTCGACCGAGCAATCACCCTGCTGCAGGGCATGGTGCAAGAGCAGCAGCGCCTCTTGCGTCACCGGCACGGCGTCAAAATGTCGCCGCTCTTCAGAGGAACGGTCGCGGGTCTGGGTCTTAATGCTGCGCACGAAGCCGGCCGCCCGTTCGGCCGCGCTGTCGGCTAAGCGGATCGCCTGGCGCATCTCGCGGGCAATTTCCTGGTGGTCGCCGGGTTCAACCTCTAGGTCGCCGATGGACTCCTGGTACTCGACGGTTAGCTTATCCAACTCGCTCAGCGAGGCGCGCACCGCCGCCAGGGGCGTGTTCATCTCGTGGGCGATACCGGCCGTTAGCCGGCCCAGCGAGGCCATCTTTTCGGCCGTCAACAGCTTGGCCTGGTTCTCTCGCAGCGCCTGGTAGGACTCCATTAACTCCATGTTGATCAGGCGCAGGTCTTCCGTTCGTTCTTCCACCTGGTGCTCCAGGGAGCCGATCAAATCGCGCAGTTGGGCGGCCATCATGTTGAAGGCCAGCGCCAGCGCGCCGATTTCGTCGTCGGCGCGGATGGGCACGTACACGTCCAGGTGGCCGTCAGCCACCCGCCGGGCGGCCGCCGTCATTTGGACGATTGGCCGGGATAAGAATTGGGCCAGCGCGCCGGCCAGGATGGCCACTATCCCGGCCGTTCCCAGGGCCACCAGCATCGCCGTCTGCGTCTGAACGGTAATCGCGGTCAGGAACGCCGCTCTTGGCTGGACAAAGGCCACCCACCATGGCTGGGTTTGCATGGTTGTAACCGCTACCTGGTCGCGGTCTGCTTCCTCCGCAGGAAGGCCGGCGCCAGCATAGATATGCGTCGCAAAGAATAGCTGAGGCCCACTCCTGGCCAGGTCTTGCTCAAAATCAAGCAGGTTGGCCGACAGGTCGGCCGCCGCCCCCAGCGGCAAACGCCGTTCGCCCTGTAACACCGCCAGGCGGGCTGCGGGGAGCGGGGCAACCGTTTTCAAGACAAGTTCCGGCTCGTCGCCGTGAGCCAGGAAGATGTGGTTCTCATCCAGCAAAATGGCGAACGATCCCTCGCCCAGCAGGCCGGACTTCTGGCTGACAATTCGCTGCAAGGCGCTGGCTTCGTAGCGCGCCCGCAACAGGCCGACGATTTGGCCCCTGGCGTCGCGGACCGGGCTGCTGAAGTATAAAGAGCTGTTCCCGGTCGTCGGCGACAGCTCGACCGGCGAGACGTAAGGTAGGCTGGTTTGCAGTGGCGTCAGGAAATAACTGTTGCCAGATTCATCGCGGCCAATGTCTGAGGCAAAGGTGTCTACCAGGACCATGCCCTGGAGGTCTAACAGGGCGTAAGAGGAGATGTCTATGGCGTTTTTGCGGCCCAGGGCGCGCAGGATTTGGGCGACGTCCGCTTCCTCCGGGCTGCCCGGCCGTTCCTCAGCCGGCAGGCTCAGGTACTCGCCGAACTGGGGCAGTTGGGCCTCAATGCGAATCGCGTCCAGGTTGGCCCCGAGAAAGGCATCCAGGCTGGCCGCCGTTTCTGAAGCAGCGGCAAAGAGGGCCTGGTTGGCGCCGGCCTCCAGCGCCGCCCGGGTAGACCGGCTGCTGACTACCCCAACAAAGATCAGCGGAATGAGAGCCAGGCTCAAAGCAACGATGATCAGTTTCGTTGACAGGGGGTACTGTTTGAATTGGCGGACGACTAAAAAAATGGCGGCTGCAACCAGAACGATGGCTACGGCGGTGATGAAGCGGCTGGAAACCTCGCTGGCCAGTTGTGTCGGTGGCTGATACAGGTCAATCAACACCGCTGCCAGGCCAACCAGGATGCTCAGGACCACTAACCAGGAAAGCTGCCCGGGGGTGGCCACCTGCATCGCCAGGAACAGGGTGAGGATAAAAAGCACCAGGGCCACCAGCAGGCCCACGCCGGCCGCCAGGATGGGTATGGCCAGGGCAAGAAGGAACATGGTGAAGCTCAGGATCAGGCCACCCCGGTTGACTTGGCCCCGCCGCATAAGCCTCAGGCTGAACAGCGAGGCAGCCAGCAAGATAAGCGACAGGGCCGTAAACCCCAGCGTTTGCCAGGCCATGCTATGCACGATCTGGTAAACGTCGCCAAGCACCAACACCACGCTGGTAACGGCACAACTGGCCACGATTTGCAGTGGCCCTTGCTTCTGTTGGCCGCGCTCGGTGACGAGTTGCCGGTCAGGAGTAAACACAACAAACTTCCCTGAGTTAAAGTGTGCAGTAGTCCCTATTGCGCCTGGTTAAATTCCTTGATGAAAGAAGCCTCGAACAGCTTTTCAAAATCGGGCGCGCTGGTCAGTACCCCAACGCTGCTGAAAAACTCAAGGTAGCTTTGAGCCGAAAAGTAGGCCGAGGTATGGTCGGTTCCGGGGGCAAAAGCCAGGAGATTATCGGCCGCGTCGAGAAACCTGACACCCTCCGTCGAAACTTCTTCTGGTTTCAATCCGGCCGCCTCGGCAATAATGGCGTTGCCCTCGGCCGGGTGGGCCTGCCACCACTCTATAGTTTCAAACCAGGCGGCCACGAAAGCCCGCACCGCTTCAGGGCGTTCTTCAATCAGCTCCGTGTGAAAGGCCAGGACGTTGGTAATGAGGCCAGGGGTATCGGCCGTCGAAAAGATGACGTGGTATCCCTGGGCAATACCCTGTGACGTGTACGGTTCCCAGGTATGCCCAGCCTGGATGGTACCGGACATTCCATCCAGCACGGCTTCCCCATCCATATCCACCAGGTTAACGTCGTTGATCGTCAGTCCATTGGCCTCCAGCATGGTCCGGACGAACAGCTCGCTGAAGGTGCCAAAGTTTGCCCCAACGCTCTTGCCCCGCAGGTCGGCCGGGGTGGCAATGTCCGCGGTTGCCAGCACCTGGTCCGCGCCGTCGGAGGTATCTGTTACCATGACTGCTTTAACGTCTGTCTCTATGGCGACGGTCAGTAGATCGCCCAGGACGAAGGAAGCGCCGTCAAGTTTCCCGGCGGCAAAGTCGGAAATAATTGTCGAGTAGCTGGTACCGATAAACACCGGCTCCACCCGGACACCATGCTTCTCAAACAGCCCCCGCTCATGGCCAATGACGAGTGGATAGGTTCCCGGCCACAGGTTCCAACTGACCTTTAACGGCTCAGCGGACGCGGCCGGTGTGGGCTGCGGCGCGGCCGTGCAGGCCACCGACCACAGGGCGAACAAAACGACGAAGGGTAAAAAGCGGGTTAATTGGGTTTTCATAAGAACCTCCCCTCCCTGGGACTGCTTGTCCAGGCAGGCAATACAATTCTTGCCCGGCCGTTCTCTGGGCGGCAAGTGACGGTGGCTAAACTTTAAATGAAATTGAGTGCGAAGTGGCTACAAGTTGAGAGAGATCAATTAGAATTATAGGAAAAACCATTTGAAATGAATTAGGATATCTGTCCCTGGGATAGATGTCCTGATTTGACGGACGGAGGCGTTCGCATCTGAGGATACGAACGGCTGGGAGGTAGCTCGGCCGGGAGACCAGCCATAGCATTACAGGTCGTGTTAGATCGGCAACTCAATGGAGAAAGTGCTGCCGACCCCCTCCTGGCTGGCCACTTCGATAGTTCCCCCGTGCGCCTCGACCAGGCTTTTGACAATCGTCAGCCCCAGGCCGGTGCCGACGGCCCGGGTTTCGTGCTTCCTGACACGCCGGAAAGGCTCGAAGATGTAAGGCAAGTCCTCGGCCGGAATGCCATAACCTGTATCTTGAATGTCAACGATCACACAATAGCCGTTCATTTTGGCCGTTACGGAGACCTGTCCTTCCAGCGTGTATTTAATCGCATTGGAGACCAGGTTGGTGATGACCCGCCGCAGCTTCGACCGGTCGGCCCGGATAAAAATCGGCTCCATGTCACCTCGCTGCCACAAGCCAATGCCCTTCTCCACCGCCAGGCTTTCGGCCGATTCGATCACTTCGGCAATGAGTTCAATCAGGTCAAAATTTTCCTGCTCCAGGAGGATGGCCGCGCCTGATTCCAGTTGGCGCAATTCCAGGATGTTATTGGCCATTTCCAGGAGGGAGGCCTGGGCACGGACGATGACCTTGAGCATCCGCTCGCGCTCGGCCGGGTCCATCTCTGGCTCTCTGAGGATTAACTGGGCGAAGCCGTAAATGCTGGTCAGCGGGGCGCGCATGTCGTGGGTCAAGATGGCCAGAAAAGCGTTCTTTTCCTCCTCCCGCTGGGCCAGTTCCACGTTGGTCTCTGCCAGCCGGACGTTGGCTTCCTCCAGTGCCTCTGTTCGCAGCCGGATCAGCCCTTCCAATTCGGCCATTTTCTTTTGGGTGCGGTCCAGGTACAGGCGAAAGGCATAAGCCGAGGCCAGAATCGGCAGAAAGACGAGGACCACCCCCAATAACTCCAGTTCCCGGACGGCAAAGGCCAGGATGCCTCCGCCAACGCCGGTCACCAGGACGTTGATGGGAACGGCCCAACGACTCTCCCGCCAGACCTCCAACGGCCGGACGCCTCGCTGCAAATAGAGGATAGCGATGACCATCCACAGGTTCAGTTGGTCGGCTACGGCCGCCGCCAGAAGCCAGGGGATGGTCTGGCCGAGAATGGGCGAGGCCGCCAGCCACTCCGTCACCTGCGCAAAAACCGCGCCGGCCAGGAACATGACCAGGCTTTGCATCCCCAGGTTAAAGGCCAGCCGGCGCAAGCCAACCCGCCAACCCGGTTTGTCCGGCATCAGCCGCCACAGGGCAAGTTGTGAGCCGGCCACGACGACCGTAGCCGCCGACGGCCCGTACAACCCGGCCGCCGCCAGGCTGACGACGGTGCTGACCGAGAAATCAATCCCCTGCAGCGTGATCGTCGCTGTGCTCTCGGCCGCGGCCGCCAGTAAAACCAAAAGGAGCAGCGTGAGCGGTTGGGGGCTGGTGGGAATCTGGCTTATGCCCCATAAGACGAGCGATATTCCTAAAACAGAAACTGCCAGGAAGTAGGCCTTGTACAACAACTCTCTGGGCCGCATGATTCCCTAGATTGTACCATCAAGAGCGCCGTTTGCAGAGGTGACTGTCACTGAAAGTGACAGTCACCTCTCCTGAGGTAAGTACTAATCAGATGGTAAGAGGCCGGACCAGGTGTAGCCGCCCGACCAGGTGTAGCCGCCCGACCAGGTGTAGCCGCCCGACCAGGTGTAGCCGCCTGGCCAGCCGTAGATCCCCGACCAGGTATAGCCGCTTTGCCACAGGTCTCCTTCCGACCAGGGTTCCCATACTGTGCTGCCGGACCAGGTGTAGCCGCCGGACCAGGTGTAGCCGCCGGACCAGGTGTAGCCGCCCGACCAGGTGTAGCCGCCGGACCAGGTGTAGCCGCCGGACCAGGTGTAGCCACCAGCCCAGGCTGGTTCGTTGCCGTCCTCGTCCACGATGCGGAAGGCCCCATCCCGGTAGACAACAGGGCCAACGTAGAACTCACCAGGCGTCATATTGGCGTTGGCTTCGCCGGCGTGGTCGCCAAAGACAGCCTCCGGCGCCCAAATCCGGCCGGCGCCCTGCTGCAAAATGGCCCAGACCAGGCTATTGTTGGGATAAACCGCCGGCCTGGCCGAGTCCATGAGGGTGAATTTGGCCTGGTTGGGGGTCATGGCCGGGTGCTGCTGGAGCATGAGGGCAACCACGCCGGAGGTAATGGCGGCCGAGGTGGAGGTGCCGGCCGCCCGGTAGTATTGGCCCTGAATGTGATCGTCGGGATGCTGGCCGGCCCAGGTCATATCAGGTTTCATCGTCGAAACGATGTGCGCCCCGGGGGCAATGACGTCGGGCTTGACAAATCCGGTTTCCGTCGGGCCGGCCCCGCTGAAGGGGGTAACGAAATCGTCGCTATCGTCGGCCGGCGTGAAGTTGTCAGTAAACGACCCGACGGTGATCACGAACGGGTTATTGGCCGGCGAGGCAATCGTCAGCGGGTCGGGGCCGTCGTTACCGGCGGCAACGACGACGACGATCCCGGCGTCCCAGAGAACCTCGACGGCCTGGTTGAGGGGATCGGCCCAGTAGGGGCTGTTGACGCCGCCGACCAGGGACAGGTTCACGATCCGGATGTTGTAGGTGTCCTCGTTGGCCAGTACCCAGTTCAACCCCTCCAGCACGTCGGCGTAAGTTCCCTTGCCCTCGGCGTCCATTACTCGGACGTCCACCAACTCTACCCCTGGCGCAATGCCCAGGTAGCCGTTGGCGTCCTGCTGCCGGTTGGCGATTATCCCGGACAAAAACGAGCCGTGCCCATGCGGGTCTTTGCGCGGCGAGCCGTTATCGAGCGCGTCGTAGCGGGCGATGACCTGCGACCCGCTGCCGCTGTAGTCAATCCCCGTGTCCACGATGGCGACGGCGATCCCCTCGCCGTCAACGCCTTGGGCCCAGACCTGGTCCGCGCCGACCACCTGGGGAAAGTCGGCCGCTGGCGTGCCATTGCCGGCGACAGTTACGGCGGTGTTGTGGTAGACCCGGCTGACCCGGCTGTCAGACGAAAGGGCGGCCGCCTGCCTGGGGGAGAGGGCGGCCGAGACGGCATTGATGATTGGTAGCGTTTCTTTGACCTGGCCCCCGTGCTGGTAGACAATTTGCGCCGCCGCCTGGGCGCTTTCGGCCTGCACCAGAAAAAGCGCCTGATCGGCGCGAGAGAAGTGCCATTGCCCCCCACTGATCCCCAATAATAGAATGATGGCCAACAACATGAATGGGAACTTTATGGGCTTATTCATATGTGGTACTCCTTTGTTATGCAACTAGATATCAATAACCGCCAACAGCCCTAGTACTCTAGTATGGATCAAAACGAGGTCTTGCTTCAATAGGACGATTCTCCCCTTACCCCCTTTAATAAACTCGCAATCTTTGTGTAAGCCGGTAATAACAACTATACCGCACCATGACGCCAATATCTCTGATCCCAGGAGGTTTGAACCATGAAAAATCGCGCCTTGCCGTTGCTTGTTGTGGCCGGGCTTGTCGGCCTGATTATCGTCGGGGCGGCCGGCTGGTATCTGGCTTCTCCCCTGTTCATTGACAATAAGGTGGACGAAGCGTTCCCCTTTGAAGCGCCCAGCCAGGCGGAGATGGAGGCCATGTCGCCGGAAGAGAAGGCGACCATGGAAGCGGAATTTCTGGCGGCCATGCCCGGCGAGGCCGACCTGGCCGGCCTATCGCCGGAAGAACGGGCCGAAGTTGGCGAGAGGGTGGACGCCGCGGCCGCTGCGGTCATGTCGGACAAGGCGATGGAGGAAACGATGCCCTCCGCAGCGGCCGAGCCGGTGGCGCTGGCTCAGGGCCAGTTCGCCGGGGCCGACGACTTCCATCAGGGGTCGGGCAATGCCACCATCTACCAGTTGCCCGATGGCGGCCGGGTGCTGCGCCTGGAGAACTTCAACGTCACCAACGGGCCGGACCTGCACGTCATCCTGGTCAAAAACCCCGCCCCGGCCGGCAGCGCCGACGTTGGTTCAGATTACGTGGACCTGGGCTCCCTCAAAGGCAACCTCGGCGACCAGAACTACGACATCCCGGCCGAGGTAGACCTGTCCCCATACCAGAGCATCGTCATCTACTGCGTCCCCTTCCAGGTCGTCTTCGCCACAGCGACCCTCCAGTAGGTAAAGAAAATGGAACGTGGATTTTTGCCGACAAACGCCGCTTCCTTCAGGCTGTTGTAGCCTACCATGTCCTCTTTGTGGCGCGACGAAGCCCTAGCGGGCGCAGCGGCCGGCCTAGTTGGGGGGACGGTCTCCGGTTGGGCGCTGCTGAACCAGGGAATGATGGCCGGCCCGGCCGCTCTATTGCCCCACCTGCTCCTGTCTGCCCTGCTGGGCGCCGGGTTTGGCCTTATCTTTGGCCACCGGCCGGAAAGTTACGCCGCCGCTATCAGTAGCGGCGTTCTCTATGGCCTCTTGTGGTGGGGGGTAGGACCCTTGACCCTGGCGCCGCTGCTGGCCGGCCAGGGGCCAGGCTGGACGCTGGTCGAGGCCGGCGCGGCTTTCTTTAACCTGGTTGGCTACCTGGTCTATGGCGGCCTGACCGGGTTCAGCTTTTACTACCTAGCCCCACTCCTCTATCGCCGGTCGCCGGCGGTCGTGGCTCCGGCCGCCGCGACACCCCGGCGCGTCGTCATCCTGGGTGGCGGCTTTGGCGGCGTCAGCGCCGCCCAACGGCTGGAAAAAGCGGCGGCCCGCGACCAGAACCTGCAGGTAACGCTGGTCAGCCAGAGCAACTACCTGCTCTTTACCCCCATGCTGGCCGAAGTTGCCTCCGGCGCCCTGGAGCCACAACACATTAGCGCCCCGGTTCGCGCCGCCTGCCCTCACACCCGCTTTCTCCGCGCGGCCGTCACCGCCATTGACACAACGAACCAGACCGTCTGCCTCCAGGCCGGGCCAGGCCTTCCCCTGGAGACGCTGGCCTACGATCATCTGGTCTTGGCCCTGGGTTCTGTACCCCATTACTACGATCTGCCCGGCATGGCCGAGCACGCCTTCAACCTGAAAACGTTGGAAGACGCCACCCGGCTGCGCAACCATGTCCTGGCTACGTTGGAACGGGCCGACGTCGAGCCGGACCCGGCCGAACGGCAGCGCCTGTTGACTTTTGTCGTCGCCGGGGCCGGCTTTGCCGGCACGGAAATGATTGCCGAGCTGTTCGACCTGGTTCACAGCGTCTTGCGCTACTATCCCCACGTCGAGCCGGAAGCGCTGCGTTTCGTCCTCGTCCACTCGCGCGACCGGATTTTGCCGGAGCTAAGCCCGGCGCTGGCCAATTACTCGCTGCGCAAATTGCAGGCGCGGGGCGTCGAGTTTGTCCTTAATGCCCGGGTATCGGGAGCCACGGCTGGGGCCGTGCTGCTCGAGGACGGCGCTGCCATTCCCACCCAGACCATCATCTGGACGGCCGGCAACCAGCCCAACCCGCTGCTGGCCGGCCTGCCCGGTGAACACGACCGGCGCGGCGCGGTGCTGGCCGACGAAACCTTGCAGGTGAAAGGGCTGGCCAACGTTTGGGCTGTGGGCGATTGCGCCGTGATTCCCAACCCGTATAGCCACGGCGGCTTTTACCCACCAACAGCCCAGCACGCCTTGCGCGAGGGTAAAACCGCGGCCGACAACATCCTGGCTGCCTTTCAGGGCCGGCCGGCCAAACCGTTTCGTTTCAAGACCATTGGCCTGCTGGTAGCCCTGGGCCATCGCACCGGGGCGGCCGAGATTATGGGCCGCCGCTTCTCCGGCCTGCTGGCCTGGTTGCTGTGGCGCGGCGTTTACCTGGGCAAACTGCCCGGCCTAGAAAAGAAAGTCCGGGTGCTGTTGGATTGGCTGCTGGACATCTTCTTTCCCCGCGATATTGTGCTCACGGCCGACACGGCCCCGGCGGCCGTCACCGATTCAGACCACTTGCCATATGAATGAGGAAGTTGGCGCCAAAACGCCAGGAGGCCAGGATAATTTGTTGAAAAATGCGCTCCTGCCCGGCGCGGCTGCCGGGCTGGTGGGCGGGCTGTTGTTTGGCGCGGCCATGTCCCAGCTAGGGCTGCTGCCGACGATTGCCCTGTTGGTCCGGGCCGATTCCGCCCTGGCCGGTTTCCTGGTCCACCTGGCCATTGCCGTCCTGGTTGGGGCCGGTTTTGGCTGGCTGGTCTGGCGGCAGCGGCCGGGCGCCGGCGAGACCCTCTTCTGGGGCCTGGCTTATGGTCTGGCTTGGTGGGTTATTGGCCCGCTGACCCTCTTGCCGCTGCTCCTCGGCCGGCCCGTAACCTGGGAAGTCCACGCCGCCCAGGATGCCTTCCCTTCCTTATTGGGGCACTTTATCTACGGTTCTGGAACCGGGCTGGTTATGGCGGCTTTGCGGCGTGGACCGGCCGGCGGCGCCTGGTCCGGCCCGTTATTGCGCGGGGCGGTCGCCGGCCTGCTGGCCGCCTGGCTTCTGGGTCTCATGCTCGACGCCCAGGGCCACCTGGCCGGCATGGGGGCCATGCTTGGCGACACGCTGCGCGATTCTCGCCCGGCGGCCTGGCTCATAACGCTGCTGATTGGCCTGCTGGCCGGCCTGGGTTACGCCTGGCTCTATCCCAGGCCTTTTGGCGCGGCCGGCGCAGGGTTGGTACGCGGCGTCGTCTACGGCTTCTTCTGGTGGATAGCCGGGGCGCGCACGCTCATCCCCCTGCTCAACGGCGACGGCCTGGCCTGGTCGCTGGCGGCGACGCGAACCGATTTCCCGTCTCTGCCCGGCTTTCTGCTTTTTGGCGCGGCCGTGGCCCTCCTCTACCAGTGGTTCCATCGCCTGGTCGAATTCCTCCTGGCCGAAGATGTCGGCCGCTACCATCACGAAGGGGCCGGAACGCAAGGGTTGCGGGCGCTGGGGCAGGGCGCGGCCGCCGGCCTGGTGGGTGGGCTGTTATTCACCGTGGTCATGGTCCAGATTGGCTTCCTGCCTACCGTGGCTCGCCTGGTTGGGGCCGTGTCACCCCTGGCCGGTTTTATCGTCCACCTGGCCATTGCCGCCCTAATCGGCATGAGCTACGGCCTGCTGTTCCGCCGCCAGAGTTACGACCTGGGCTCGGCTGTGGGCTGGGGCGTCTCTTACGGCTTTGTGTGGTGGGTGTTGGGGCCGCTGACGCTCCTGCCGGCCCTGCTCGGCAGCACGCCGCAATGGAGCGTGGCCGCGGCCGCCGAGGCCTTCCCGGCCGTGGTCGGCCACCTGGCCTATGGGGCCGGGCTGAGTGTGGTCTTTTACCGGTTGGAGGCGGCCGGCCGGCCGTGGTGGGTTTCCCGCAGCCAGGCCGAAGCCGCCCGCATTGCCCGCCGCCGCGAACAAATCCTCACCTCGGCCCCGGCGCTGTGGGTCCTCGTCGTGGCCATCGCCCTGACGCTGCCCATTTTGTTAGGCATGTAGGGAGTGGTGCAAAAAGGCTAACGTCCGCTCCCAGGCCAGTTGGGCAGCGGCGGCGTTGTAGGCGTCCGGCCGGTTACTCTCGAAAAACCAGTGGCCCGTGCCAGGGTAAACGTGGAAGGTAACCGGCCGGCCGGCTTTTTTGATTTCGGCTTCCGTCTGGCGGATGGTTTCCAACGACTCGTACGGGTCGTTCTCCGCAAAATGGCCCAGGAACGCCGCCTTCGTCCTGGCAAAATCGTCCCACTCGATACTCGATTCAATGCCGTAAAAGATGGCCACCGCCCCCACGTCGGCCGGTTTGAAAACGGCGGCCAGCAACATCGCCCAGGCTGCCCCCATCGAAAAACCAACGACGCCGATCTTGTCACCCTGAACGGCCGGGTGATTGCGTAAATAGTCTACTGCGCCAAGGGCAACAGCCTGCGTGGCCTCGAACTCCTGCCGGCCGATAAGTTCCTCAGCTTCGGCAATCGTCTCGGCCGTGGCCCCGTTGCCGTAAAGGTCCGGCGCCAGGACGACAAACCCCTCCCCGGCCAGCCGGTCACAGAATTCCTTGAAGAACCCGGTCAACCCCCACCAGGCGTGCAGGACCAGAACGCCTGGCCCTTGCCCTCCTTCCGGTAATGCCAGGTAGCCGCCGGTCGGCGCAGTTTCGGTTGGAAAGTTAATCATCGTCAAACGCTCCTTGTTTTAGACTTGAGTTTACACCCAAAAGCGGGCATAATCGATCCTGATTAAGCTATGTACCAACCCACTACCCGTCTCCTCACCATCCTGGAACTCCTCCAATTACATCCCCAGTTGAGCGGCCAGGAGCTGGCCCGCCGGCTGGAAGTGGACGAACGGACGGTGCGCCGCTACGTCACTATGCTGCAAGACATGGGCCTGCCCATTGAGGCTGAACGAGGGCGCTATGGCGGCTATCGCCTCCGGCCGGGCTTCAAGCTGCCGCCGCTGATGTTCAACGACCGGGAAGCGCTGGCGCTGGCCCTGGGTTTGTTGCTGGCCCGGCGGCTGGGGCTGGGCGTGGACCCGGTGGCCGTCAATGGGGCGGCGGCCAAGCTGGAGCGGGTGCTGCCGGCCCCATTGCGGGCTCAACTCCAGGCGCTGCAGAGTGTCCTGGTCCTGGATCTGCCCCTGGCCCGGACAGACCCGACCGGCGAAGCTATCCTCACGGTTAGCCTGGCCATCGAGGAGGGGCGGCAGCTCCGGCTGCAATACCAGGCCTGGAACGACGAAGCAACCACCCGCCTGGTGGACCCTTACGGCCTGGTCTACCGGGCCGGCTTCTGGTATCTGCCCGGCTACTGCCACCTGCGACAGGGTCTGCGCACCTTCCGGCTGGACCGGGTGCTGGCCGCCACCTGTTGCCAGACAACCTTTACCCGGCCGGCCGACTTCGACCCCCTGGCCCACGTCAACCAGGCCCTGGCGACGACGCCTGGAATCTGGGCTATTGACGTCCTGCTGCAGACCGACGCGGCCGGCGCCCGGCAACAAGTCCCTCCCGCGTTAGGCACGTTGGCTGAGGAGGCCGGAGGGTTGGCCCTGCGCTGCTACGTGCAAAGCCTGCCCTGGTTTGCCCACTTCCTGGCCGGCCTGGACTGTTCGTTCCAGGTACGGCAGCCGGCCGAGCTGCGCCAGGCGTTGCAAAAACTGGCCGCTCGTATTGCCTTGCTGGCGGCCGGGGAAGGGGAATCTCCCTAAGTGCCTGGCACGGGGCAGAACCACTCTGGATGATCTACCACCGTTTGCCCCTCCCCAAGTGCCTGGCACGGGGCAGAGCCACGTTGGACAATCTACCACCAATTGCCCCGTGCCAGGCACTCCCGAAAGCGGGTTCTTAAGCGTATAATAAAGGCGTCGTTTCGTTTCTCAACAAGCCATATCAGGGAGGATACAACGTGCCAACCAATCGCTGGACCAATCAATTGCTGGACGAAATGCGCCAGGTGGGTGATCCGCTGGCCGACGCCGTCATTACCACGGCTGTCGAAAGCTACGGTATTCCCCACCTCAACAAAATCATGCGCAGCCTGGTCGAAAATGAAGAGATCATTCTCGACGACCTGCCTCCTACCATTCACGACTACCTGGAGCAGACCGCCCACCTGCCCGAGTGGGCCGACCTGGCCATGATCGAACAGGGTGGCGCGTTCTTTGACCTGCATTGGACCAGCATCGTTACCCTCCTCTTTTGCGCCTCGCTGCCCAGCGCCTACGCCGCCGGCAAAGGCGCCCAGGTGCTCTACCTCACCCAGCGTCTGACCAACCACGTGGACCGTCGGATTTTTGAAACGGCCCAGTTCATTTTGAACGTCATGGCTCCCGGCGCCTTCAAGCCCCACGGCCGGGCCATTCCCTCCATCCAGAAAGTGCGGCTGATGCACGCCGCCATTCGCCACACGATTGAATACGTGCCCACCTGGCAGGAGCAGTGGGACCCGGCCTGGGGTATGCCCATCAACCAGGAAGACCTGGCCGGGACGTTGATGACCTTCTCCATCCAGGTCCTCCTGGGCCTGAAACGCTTTCACATCCCGGTAACGGCCGACGAGGAGGCCGCCTATCTGCACACCTGGAAGGTCGTTGGGCACAACCTGGGCATCCGGCCGGAGCTGCTGCCGGCCGGTGTGGCCGAGGCTTACGATCTGGCCAGCACCATCTTCAACCGGCAAATGGCGCCCAGCGAGGCCGGGGTCGAATTGACCAAAGCCTTGCTGGACTTTATGGTCACTCAAACGCCCGGCAAACTGTTTGACGGCCTGCCGAGGACGACCATTCGCCACAGCATTGATAAGCCGGTAGCCGATATGCTGGGCGTGCCCCGCTCCAACTGGACGGTGCTCTTATTGTGGCTTGAGGAGCTATACTGGTGGATTGCCGGCCGGTTCGTCCACCGCCACCCCCGGGGCAGCAAATTGTTGCAGTGGTTCAGCTATGCCCTGGTGCAGGAGCTGGTCAAAATAGAGCGGGGCGGCAACCGGCCGTTATTTACCATTCCGGCCACCCTCCGCCAGCCCATCTGAGAACCTCCCGGAGGTTGGCGATTGCGCCGGGCTGCCCAGCGACCATCGCTAGAACCTCCCGGAGGTTGGCGATTGCGCCGGGCTGCCCAGCGACCATCGCTAGAACCTCCGGGAGGTTGACGCGGGTGGATAGTCACCCCAGCCTCATGTACAATAGCCACATGAGTATCTGGCACGACTTTCACGGCCCCAACGCCGGCTACGTTTTAGAACTTTACGAACGGTATCGCCAAAACCCCAACGCGGTAGACGAGGCCACCCGGCGCTACTTCCAGCAATGGACGCCGCCGCTGGATGGCGCCGGCGCCATTCCCTCCCCGGCCATCGAGAAAATTGTCGGGGCGGCCAACCTGGTCCAGGCTATCCGTGAATATGGCCACCTGGCCGCCCAATTGGACCCCCTTGGCTCCCCACCACCCGGCGACCCCTCCCTGGAGCCGGCGTCGCACGGCATCACTGCCGAGGATTTGCGCCAGTTGCCGGCCAGCCTGATTGGCGGCCCGGCCGCCGAGGGCAAGGCCAGCGCCTGGGAAGCGGTCGAGGCCCTGCGGGCGATTTATTCCTCGACCACCGGCTACGATTACGACCACCTGCGTGACCCGGCCGAGCGAGAGTGGCTGCGCCACGTGGCCGAGAGCCGGCGCTTCCGGCCGCCCGGCGACCCCTGCGACCCTAAAGAGTTGTTGAAACGCCTGACCCAGGTTGAGACGTTTGAGCTGTTTCTGCACCGCATCTTCCCCGGCAAAACGCGCTTCTCTATCGAGGGGCTGGACATCATGGTCCCTATGCTGGACGAGATTATCGGCGGTGGGGCCGAAGCCGGCATTTACACCATCCTGCTGGGCATGGCCCACCGCGGCCGGCTCAACGTCCTGGCCCACATTTTGAACATGCCCTACGAGCTGATTCTGACCCAGTTCAAAGACCCGGCCCAAAGCGACCGCTATGACGCCCGCAATTACATGGGCTGGAGCGGCGACGTGAAATACCACGCCGGGGCGCTGCGGGCCATTGACCTGGACGACGACCCCATTGACCTGGTCATTAAGCTGGCCCCTAACCCCAGCCACCTGGAACACGTTAACCCGGTAGTGGCCGGCATGGCCCGCGCCGCCGGCACCTACGTGGACAGGCCCGGCCACCCCGAGTTTAACCACGCCATCACCCTACCCATTCTCATCCACGGCGACGCCTCTTTCCCCGCCCAGGGAATTGTAGCCGAGACGTTAAATATGTACCGGCTGCGCGGCTACCGGGTGGGCGGCACGATCCACCTTATTGCCAACAACCAGATCGGCTTCACCACCGCCACCTGGGCCGGCCGCAGCACCCTTTACGCCAGTGACCTGGCCAAGGGTTTTAAAATTCCCGTCGTCCACGTCAACGCCGACGACCCGGAAGCGTGCATCGAGGCCGCCCGGCTGGCCATCGCCTACCGCCAGCGTTTTCTCAAAGATTTCGTCATTGACCTGATTGGTTACCGCCGCTACGGCCACAACGAAGGCGACGAGCCCCGCTTCACCCAGCCCCGCATGTATCAGGCCATTGACAGCCAGCCGACGGTCCGCCAGCAATGGGCGGAGCGGCTGGTGGAGCAGGGAATAGTAGAGCCTGGCTGGCCAGAAGAACTGGTCCTGCAGACGATGGGCGAACTGCAGCAAGTCTACGAATCGTTGCAGGTAGAGAAGATCGCTGAAAAGCTGGAGCCGCAACTGGAGCCACCGCCGGAAGGGGCCGCCCGGCGGGTCAAGACGGCCGTCCCGGCCGAAACTTTACGCGAGCTGAACCTGGCCTTGCTGGAACTGCCCGGCAGCTTCCAGCCCAACCCCAAGCTGGAACGGGCCATGAAGCGGCGACGCACCGCCCTGGACGAGCTGGACGAACCGGCCGTTGACTGGGCCACGGCCGAAGAGCTGGCCCTGGCCACCATCCTGGCCGAAGGCACCGCCATTCGCTTTACCGGCGAAGACGCGGAGCGCGGCACGTTTGGCCAACGCCACGCCCTCTTCCACGACGTTGAAACGGGCAAGGTCCACGTCCCGCTGCAAATCATGCCCCAGGCCCGGGCCGCTTTTGAAATCCGCAATAGCCCCCTTTCGGAAAATGCCGCGATTGGCTTCGAGTACGGCTATAACATCCAGGCCCCAGAGCGTCTGGTCATTTGGGAAGCGCAGTATGGCGACTTTATCAACGCCGCCCAGGCCATTATTGACGAGTTTATCGTCTCCGGCAAGGCCAAGTGGGAACAAACGCCGTCGCTGGTGCTGCTGCTGCCCCACGGCTACGAGGGCCAGGGGCCGGACCACTCCACCGGCCGGCTGGAGCGCTTCTTGCAAATGGCTGCCAACACCAACATGCGCATTGCCGTCCCGACCACGGCCGGCCAGTACTTCCACCTGCTGCGGCGGCAGGCGGCCTTGCTCAAGACCGACCCACTGCCGCTCATCGTCATGACGCCCAAGAGCCTGCTGCGCCACCCCCTGGCCGCCTCGCCGCCGCGCGAGCTGGCCGAAGGGCAGTGGCGGCCGGTGATTGGCGACCCCCAGGCCACTGAGCGGCCGGAAGAAATTCGCCGCCTCATCTTCTGCAGCGGCAAAGTGTCCGTGGACCTGGTTAGCCTGGACGAAGCCCAACGAGACCCTCGGGTGGCCATTGCCCGCGTCGAGCAACTGTACGCCTTCCCCCGGGCTGAGATAGAAGCCGTGCTGGACTACTACCCAAAGCTGGAGGAGGTCGTCTGGCTGCAAGAAGAGCCGGCCAACATGGGCGCCTGGCCTTATATGCGCTCCTACCTGGAGGATGTCATTCAAAATCGCTGGCCGCTGCGCACTATCGGCCGCCCCGACCGCGCCAGCCCGGCAGAAGGCTCCTTCTCCTGGCACCAGCGCAACCAACGGGCCATCGTCGAGGAAGCTTTTCGCTTTGAGAGTTAAGCATAATAGTTATCAGTTATGTTTGCTATTCTTGATGCTTTTGGTTGTATCAGGTTGTAGTTCGACATCACCCAAACAATTTTATGAAGACGCTGAGTTTGGCATAAGCTTCGAGAAACCGAGAGGCTGGCGTGTGGAATCCGATGCACGAAGTCGTTCGATTGTGTTGAAAAGTGAAAGGGGATTGTGGAACAAGGACAGGGTTCTCATTGTCATTATAGGTATTGCTCTTTCTCCTTTGCCTTACGTTTCAGAGCAAGAGTTAGAAGTAAATATAGATAGACTACGTACCCGTTATCATCTAAATTCAGTGACCATCGTTCAAGAGCCAACGAAAATGGAAAATGAAGATTACGAAGTAGCAACAGCTACCATCCTGATACCAACGATGTCGTTGCCAGAAGATTCCTCCCTAAACCAGGTTGGCGTTCAAGACCCAGATATATTTCAAACAGTTGATATGCGCGCCATAAAGTGTCCCAACAACTTTGCAATGGTATACCTTTACAAAGGCAATAGTGAACAATTAAACACTGAGGCTGAAGAGATTGTTGACAGCATTGAATTGACCTGTGCGGCCGAACCATAAGTTTTGGACGAAGTAACGAGAAAGAAAGATGACCACAAAGATCCGTGTACCACAGATGGGTGAATCGGTTGTCGAGGCCACTGTAGGTGAGTGGCTCAAGAAAGAGGGCGATACCGTTGCCGTGGGCGACCTGTTGGTCGTCCTGGAAACAGACAAAGTAGACGTCGAGGTGGGCGCCGAAACGGCCGGCGTCCTGGCCAAAATCGAAAAACAACAGGGGGAAGACGTGGCCGTGGGCGACACCCTGGGCCTGATTGAGGCCGGCGGCCAGCCCTCGGCCGACGGCCGGCAGGCTGGCCAGGCCGCCCCAGCCCGGAAAGAAGAACCGGCCGCCGCAACCAGGCCGGAAGCGCCACCTCAACCACCGGCCGAAGAAAAGGAGCGCGTTACCCCGGTCGCCCGGCGGCTGGCCCAGGAACAGGGCGTGGACCTGGCCCAGGTCCCCGGCCGCGGGGCCGGCGGCCGGATCACCAAGCAAGACGTTCAGGAATACCTGGAACAACAGACGGCCGAACCACCCACCGAAAAAGCGCCTGAACAGCCGGTGGTTGCGCCACCAGTGGCCGAACCTGCTCCAGCCCGGCCGGCCCCCGAACCGGCTACAGCCCCCGCCCCGGCCGCCCAGCCCACCGCCGGCCGGCGCGAAGAGCGCCTGCGCATGTCCCGCCGCCGCCGGACCATTGCCCGCCGTCTGGTCGAGGCCCAACACAACGCCGCCATGCTGACCACCTTCAACGAAGTGGATATGAGCGCCGTCATGGGTCTGCGCAAACGCCGCCAGGAAACGTTCCAGCAGCGGCACGGCATCAAGCTGGGCTTCATGTCCTTCTTCGTCAAGGCCAGCATCGGCGCGCTGAAAGCCTTCCCCCAACTCAATGCCGAAATTGACGGCGACGACATGATCCTCAAACAGTACTACGACATCGGTATTGCCGTGGGCGTGGAAGAAGGGCTGGTCGTGCCTGTGCTGCGCGACGCCGACCGGATGACCTTCGCCGGCATCGAGCAGGCCATCAAGGAGTTTGCCGACAAGGCCCGCGAGGGCACGTTGTCCCTGGAAGATTTGCGCGGCGGGACCTTCACCATCACCAACGGCGGCGTCTTCGGCTCCCTGCTTAGCACCCCCATCCTCAACCCGCCGCAGGTTGGCATCCTCGGCCTGCACAAAATCGAAGAACGGCCGGTCGCCCTGAACGGCGAAGTCGTCATCCGGCCGATGATGTACCTGGCCCTTAGCTACGACCACCGCATTGTAGACGGCCGGGAGGCCGTTCAATTCCTGGTGCGGATCAAGGAACTAATTGAGGACCCAGAGCAGTTGCTGTTGGAAGGTTAATAGCTAGGTCCGCGAATTGGCTATTGCGCCAATGAGAACGATACGACGCCGTCTGCAGAGCTGGATTACAGCCGCCGCTCTCATTCTTTCCTGCCTCTAATGATGGATTTACAAGAGATTCAATTCAAGGGCCTGCCGGCCTGGCCGGCGAGCGGCTGTCCCTGGTCGTTATCCCGGCCTGGGGCGGTAAAATCGCCAGCCTCTACGACCAACACGCTGATTACGAGTGGCTATACGCATCGCGTTAATTCGATGCAATGCTTCAGTGAGAACAAATGACATCATTCGACCCGACCCAACATCCCCATCGCCGCCATAACCCGTTGACCGGCGAATGGGTCCAGGTCTCGCCCCACCGCACCCAGCGCCCCTGGCTGGGTCAAGTGGAAAAGCAGCCACCAGAGACCCGACCGGCTTACGACCCCACCTGCTATCTCTGCCCCGGCAACGAGAGGGCCGGTGGCGTGCGCAATCCCGACTACCAGAGTACTTTCGTCTTCACCAACGACTTTGCCGCCCTGCTGCCAGACGCACCGGCCGCCGCCAGCGACGACCACCCTTTGTTGCGGGCTGAGGCCGTGCCCGGCACCTGCCGCGTGGTCTGCTTCTCGCCTCACCACGATCTGACTCTGCCGGAGATGGCCCTGGCTGACGTTCGGCAGGTTGTGGAGGTGTGGGCCGGGCAAACGGCTGAGCTGGGGCAGCAATACCGCTGGGTCCAGGTCTTTGAAAATAAGGGGGCCATCATGGGCAGCTCCAATCCACACCCCCACGGCCAGATTTGGGCGCTAGATGTCCTGCCCAACGAGCCGGCCAAGGAGGAGCGACAACAGAAAGGGTACTGGCAGAGCTATGGCCGGTCGCTTCTGTCTGACTACGCGAAGCTAGAAGAGAAGCTTGGCGAACGGCTGGTCCTGGCCAACGCCCACTGGCTGGCCGTCGTCCCTTATTGGGCCATCTGGCCCTACGAAACGTTGTTGTTGTCCCGCCGCCCCGTCCGCCGGCTGCCGGAACTATCGGCCGAGGAGCAAGACAGCCTGGCCGATATTCTCAAGCGGCTGCTAACTCGCTACGACAACCTCTTTGAGACCTCCTTCCCCTACTCGATGGGCTGGCACGGCGCGCCCTACGGCCCAGGCGGCGGCGACTATTGGCAGCTACACGCCCACTTCTACCCCCCGCTCCTCCGCTCGGCGGCCGTCAAAAAATTTATGGTCGGCTACGAGCTGCTGGCCGAAGCCCAACGCGACTTGACCGCCGAACAGGCCGCCGCCCGCCTTCGCTCCCTGCCCGACATCCATTACCGGCGGGAGGGAGAATAGGTTTTTATCGCGAATCCCGCAAATGTGACGAATGCCGCGAATATTTTTATGAATAGAAATTCGCGCCATTCGCCTATTTGCGCCATTCGCGTTTATTGTTAGATACATGCGAGAAGTTGTTAGCGACGCTTTTTACCAAAGGTTTGGCCAGGCGCCGACCGTGGTTGTTCGCGCGCCCGGACGGGTCAATTTAATCGGCGAGCACACCGACTACAACGACGGTTTTGTCCTGCCAATGGCCATTGACCGGGCAGTCTGGATAGCCCTCCGGCCGCGGCCGGACCAGCGGGTACTGCTCCACTCATTGGATTTCGAGCAGGCGGCCGGTTTTTCCCTGGACCAGCTCCGGCACGAAAACGCCGGCTGGGTCGAGTATTGCCGGGGGGTGGCCTGGGCCTTGCAGGAAGCGGGCTACTCCCTGGCCGGCTGGGAAGGGGTCATGGCCGGCAACGTGCCTATCGGGGCCGGGCTCTCCTCCTCGGCCGCCCTGGAGCTGGCCACAGCCCGGGCCTTTGCTGCCGTCTCCGGCTGGCCCTGGGAAGCGGCGACGATGGCCAGAATCGCCCAACGGGCCGAAAATCAGTGGGTAGGGATGAACTGCGGCATCATGGACCAGATGATTGCCGCCGCCGGCCGGGCCGGCCACGCCCTGCTCATTGACTGCCGTTCCCTGGCCACCGAGGCCGTCCCCCTGCCGCCGGGCACAGTGGTCGTCGTCCTGGACACGGCCACCCGCCGCGAGCTGGTCGAGTCGGCCTACAACGAGCGCCGGGCGCAGTGCGAGGCGGCGGCCCGCTTCTTCGGCGCGCCGGCCCTGCGCGACGTGACCCTGGCCGAATTCGAGGCCCTGGCCGGGCAACTCGACCCCATCATCCGCCGCCGCGCCCGGCACGTGATCAGCGAGAACGAGCGCACCCTCCAGGCCGCGGCCGCCATGTGCCAGGGCGACGCCGTCACGCTCGGCCGGCTGATGGACGCCAGCCACGAGAGTCTGCGCCAGGACTTTGAAGTTTCCCGGCCGGAGCTGGACACAATGGCCGCCCTGGCCCGGCAGCAGCCCGGCTGCTATGGGGCGCGCATGACCGGAGGCGGCTTTGGCGGCTGCGCCATTGCCCTGGTGGAAACGGCCGCCGCGCCCGATTTCACCACCCAGGTCGCCGCCGCCTACCAGGCCGCCACCGGCCGCCAGCCCAAAGTGTATGTCTGCACAGCTACTGATGGAGCGGAGGTCGTGTAGAAGTTCCAGTCCTGCGCGAAGCCCTAAAGTAAGCCTCAGGCAATGGCTTCCCGCACAGCACGGGCAAAGGCAGCCGCTCGCTCGCCGGCCGTGCCCACGTGCCTCTCGGCCGCCATCAACTCCCGCACCCGGTCGGCCGGCAGATAACGGTTAACCTCGGCGTCGGCCGCCAGCAAATCCGCCAGGGTATTGGCCTGGCCCTGGCGCAGCGCCTCCCAGGCTCGCAGGCTGGCCTGACGGATCCACTCGTGCCCATCCTGGCGGCTGGCTCCGGCCGCCACCAGGGCCATCAGCACCCGTTCCGTGGCGGCAAACGGTCCGTAACGGGCCAGGTTCTCGGCCATCGCCTTTTCGTCCAGGACCATGCCCTCCAGCACCTCGGCCGTCTTGAGAAGCATTTCCTCGGTCGCCAGGAAGGCCTCCGGCAGGAACAGGCGGCGGTTGGCCGAATCATCCAGGCTGCGTTCCAGGATGGCCTGGCTGGCGTTGTCCCAGGCCACGGCCGGCAGTCCGGCCACGGTCCGGGCCAGGGAGCAAATATTTTCCGTGTTAACCGGGTTGCGTTTGAAAGGCATAGCCGAAGAGCCAACCTGCCGCCGGCCGAACGGCTCGGCCCACTCGCCAAAAGGCGGCGATTGCAGCACCCGGAAGTCCAGGGCAAATTTGTGCAGCGAGGCAGCCAGGCCGGCCAGCACGTGCAGCACCCGCAAATCTTGCTGGCGGGTGTAGGTCTGGGTAGCAATGGGGAAATAGGGCAGGTCCAGGAGAGCCATCGCTTCTGCCTCCATCTCGGCCGGGCTCATCTCCGTGCCTTGTAAGATTTCCTGGAAGCTGGCCTGGGTTCCCACTGCTCCCTTCAAGCCTTTACCCCGCAAGCCGGCGATCAGCCCCTGTAAGTCCTCCAGGTCCTCCAGCAAGTCCTGGGCGTAAACGGCGAAGCGGTAGCCCAACGTCGTCGGCTCGGCCGGCTGGATGTGAGTATAGGCCATCACCGGCCGGTGGGCCGTGGCCTCAATGCGGCCGGCCAGGCGGCCCAACACCTCTTTCAGGCGCCTTTCCAGCAGGCCGGCCGCCTGGCGGATGCGGAGCACGTCCACGTTATCGGTAATGTCGGCGCTGGTCGCTCCCCAGTGGATAATCCCACCGCCAACCGGGCACTGCTCGGCGTAGGCCTGGATTTCGGCCATGACGTCGTGGCGCGTTTCCTGCTCAATCTCCAGCGCCCGACCGATATCTACGTTCTCCACCTGGCGTTGCAGGTCGGCCAGTTGTTCGGCCGTGACCAGGCTGGCCTTGTGCTGGGCGGTGGCCAGGGCCAGCCAGACCTGCCGCATCAGCCGCCGCTTATGGACTTCCGACCAGAGGTGGCGCATATCGGCGCTGCCGTAGCGCCAGGTAAACGGCGAAATAAAGGTCTCGTGCCCGAAATCCATGTTTTACCCTCCCGTGTCGCCTTCTGGGCAGCGCTCCACCCGGTCACTTTGAGTAATAGGCTGTTTTTATACTCCCCCTGCGCCGCTACTCTCCGCTGGTTTCTTCACCCATCTGGCCGTTGGGTCGTTGGCTTTTGATTTCATGGCGGTACTGCTGCTGCAGCGCCCGTGTCTCTTCAAAAAGCCGCCTCTTGTCCGCTTCAAGACGGTCCAGGATCCCCTGGTTGCGCTTCTGCTGTTCTTCGGTCAGTTGTACTTTTCCTTTGGTCATCCTTCACATTCCTGGTTGGGCAAGGCAGTCGGAGGGTAGGAGCACAATAGTTTGTGCCCTACTGCCCGGCCGTTTTGTTAACGTAGAAACGTAGATAAGTACACACAATAGAGGCCCCAAGCGCCACGACGGCCGCCATCAGACCTCCTCATTCCAGCCACCGATTATACCACATTTCCCGCCAGAAGCAGGCCAAAAAAGGGATTTAATGCCACGACAACAGGGGACAAAAACGCAGAGAAAAGGTCAGCCCATAACGTTCTTCGCAGCGATACGGACAGGTTGGCGGAGAACCGTCTTGAGCTTTTCCGGCGCGGTGCGCCTGGGGTCGCCCAGGTAGACCTCGTGGTGTTTGCCATTCTCGACCAGGCCGTGCTGCGGCAGGTACTCGCCATGCAGCCGGGCAATGGTCGGACCCTCGACCGAGTAAGGACCAACGTGCAAGATCTGTACCGACAGCCCTTCGTGAAACGTCTCCAGGCGCACGTGATCCAGCTCCGGCGGGCTCTTCTTGCGCCGCGCTGCCTCCACCGCCCCAGCGAACTGCTCAAGCCTGATCCACTCCGGCGTCATAATCATCATCGTCCACTGCCAGGCGTCTCTGTCCGTCTGGTCCGGCGCGAATACGCTCATATCCGACGCCCACCACAGCCCCTCCAGCGGCGGGACGCCGTAATCCCGGCCCAGCTCCTGTTTGCTCATAAACTTGAGCGTGTAGGCCACGGCGTAAAGCGCCGCCAGCGCCGCCACGTACTCCTGCGAGGTATTCGGGTCCCCTTTCCCGTCAATCATAATGAACTGCATCGGCGGCACGTCCACCAGCGCAAACTCCCTGGCCGGCGGGTTATAGAGCTGCGCCAGGTCCGACCTCTAACAGCCCCATATAGTCAGAAACGTCACAGGCGCGATCATAGTCGGTGGCCGCGCTGTGTGGGCCCCAACGAAACGTTGCCTCGATTTGTCGGCCGTCCTTTGGGGGATTTATGCCGTCCCAATAGTTGAGCAAATGCTCGGACAAAAGAATCAGTGGCCCGCCATTCGAGTGAACCCATAAGAGGTTAGACCGTTCCATCAAACTCCTGAATTAAACTGCCACTATCTCTAACAAAACCGGCCGGACTCAGGTCCGGCCGGTTAATCTAACTCTAACGCCCACCCCAATCTCTAATCTCCAATCCCCCCTCTCATCGCAACACCTGGTAATTCGGCGCTTCCTTGGTGATCAGCACCCCATGCGGGTGGCTCTCCAGCAGGCCGGCGTTGGTGATGCGGACGAAGGTCGAGTTCTCCCGCAGCTCGACCAGGTTGGCCGCGCCGACGTAACCCATCCCGGCCCGCAGGCCGCCGATCATCTGGTAAATGACGTCGTCCAGCTTACCCTTGTACGGCACCTGGCCCTCAATACCCTCCGGCACCAGCTTGTTACGTTCGTTGCGTGTACTCTTGACCCCACTGCCGTACCGGTCGGCCCCGTGGCCCTGCATCGCGCCCAGGCTGCCCATGCCCCGGTAGACCTTATAGTGCTTGCCCTCGTAAAGAATAATGTCGCCCGGGCTTTCCTCCAGCCCGGCCAGCATCGAGCCCAGCATGACGCAATCGGCCCCGGCCGCCAGCGCCTTAACGATGTCGCCGCTGTACTTAACGCCCCCATCGGCAATAACCGGTATGTCGTGCTTGTGGGCTTCGGCCGCGCACTCAAAAATGGCCGTAATTTGCGGCATTCCCGCCCCGGAAATCACGCGAGTCGTGCAGATGCTACCCGCGCCGATCCCCACTTTGATGGCATCCGCCCCGGCCGAGACCAAATCGCGCGCCCCTTCGGCCATAGCCACGTTGCCGGCTATCACCGGCAGGTGGGGGTAACGGTGCTTGGCCTCTGCCAGCGTCTCCAGCACCAGCGCACTGTGGCCGTGGGCCGTGTCAATCACCGCCACGTCTACCCCGGCCCTGACCAGCTTCTCCAGCCGGGCCAGTCCCGGTTCGCCCACGCCAATGGCTGCGGCGCACAGCAACCGGCCGTTGGCGTCGGCCACGGCCGCCGGGTAGTCCAGCTTCTTCATGATGTCCTTAACCGTGATCAGCCCCTTCAGCCGGCCGTTGTCGTCCACCAGCGGCAGCTTTTCGATGCGGTGCTGGTGGAGAATATTCTTGGCCTCCTCCAGCGTCGTGCCCACCGGCGCGGTCACCAGGTTGCGAGCGGTCATAAACTCGCTAATTGGCTGGCTGCCGGGCGTAACAAAGCGGATGTCCCGGTTGGTCAGGATGCCCACCAGGCAGCCGTTCTCGTCGGTAATGGGCACGCCGGAAATGTGGTAACGGCTCATCAGCGCTTCCGCCTCGGCCAGTGAGGCCGCCGGCCGCAGCGTAATCGGGTCCACGATCATCCCCGCTTCCGACCGCTTGACCTTGTCCACTTCCTCCGCCTGCTCGGCGGCCGGGAGATTGCGGTGCAGCACGCCAACGCCGCCCAGCCGGGCCAGGCCAATGGCCATCTGCGCCTCCGTCACCGTGTCCATCGCCGCCGACAAAACGGGAATATTCAGACACAGATTGCCGGCCAGCCGGGTGCGCAAATCCACGTTAGCCGGCAACACGTCCGACCGGCCGGGCGCCAGCAACACGTCGTCAAAAGTCAACGCCAGCTTGCTAAATCTCTCTTCCAAATCCACGCTTTCACCTTATTACAAAAAAACGCGCACGAGGCCAATCTATTCGAGTTCGGGGTCGCGGCGCGGCCGGGGCTTGCGGACGCGGCGGCGGCGACGGCGGGCCATTCGGGCGTTCTCCGGCAGCTTATTATACAGGTGCAGCAAGATGTAAACGCCAGCCAGGGCCAGGAGCACGGCGACAATCATGGAGTAGGTGATGGGCGTGTTGCCGATGGTCGGCTGGTCCGGCCGGAAAAATTCAATCCAGGCCCGGCCGCCGCCCCACCAGATCAGAAAGGCGCCAAACAACGTGCCCGGCTTCCACTGCTCCCGGTAGCGCCGGTTCAGGTAGAGGAGGAGGATAAAACCGGCCAGCAGCCACAACGACTCGTACAAAAAGGTCGGGTGGAAGCGGGTCGTCTCGGGGTATTGCTGCAAGTCGGCGTAGGGGCCAATGCGGCTGGGAATGTCAATGAGGATGCCCCAGGGCAGCGTGGTTGGCGGGCCGTATAATTCCTGGTTAATGAAGTTACCCCACCGGCCGATAGCCTGGGCAATGAGAACGGCCGGGCCGGCCACGTCGGCGTACTGCCAGAAGTTCAGGCGGCGCCAGCGGATGTAGATGTAAGCCACCAACGCTGCGCCAATAAAGCCGCCCAGGATATTCGCCCCCCCGGCACGAACGTTGACGACGTCCAGAAATGAATCGTACTGGGCGCCCCGGCCGGCAATCACCTCCTGGAGTACGTACCACAGCCGGGCAAAGGCGTAACCGGCAATGACGACAATCAACAGGCCGTTGTACAGCTCGTCCGGGTTGCCGCCTCGCCGCTCAATTTCCCGGCCGGCCCACCACGCCCCAATGGCAATGCCGACGGTCACAATAATGCCATACCAGTAAATGGGAAACCCATCCCCGATAGGAATCTCAAAGGCTACCGGGTCAATTTGTAAAAAGTCTAGCATCTACCTTCCTCTCCCGAAAAAGTGCTGAGGACTGAGTTCTGAGGACTGAGTGCTAGGGGTACTCAGTCCTCAGTCCTCGGAGTTGGCCTTGCCAACTCTGCTCAGTCCTTATTCAATATACCCCAACCCCTGCAGGCGTTGCAACAAATGCTCATCGGCCTCCAGGTCCAGGCTGGCCCCGGCCGCCAGGCGCTCCCGCTGCGCCTCGGCCAGGTGGGCCAGGCGGTTGATCTCCTGGCTCAGGCTGGCTGTTTCGGCCGGCCGTTCCGGCAGCCGGTTGGTGAGTTCCAACGGGTCCTCGGCCAGGTCAAACAGCTCGTCCGGCCACTCCGAGACGTGGATGAGCTTCCAATCGTTTTTCACTACTGCCCGCCGCATGACCATACAGCGGAAGCGCTCCAATAGCTCCGGCTGGCGATGCTGGACGGCGCGAGCCAGGTTGAGCGGCGGGTAAATTTCGGCAAAGGCGGTGTTTTGTTCCGGGTCGCGACCGTGGACCGTCTCCAATAGCGTCAGCCCGTGTACTTCCACCGGATCGAGCTGGCCGGCCCCGGCCGGCAGCGGGCCGGCGGCGTCCAGGACCGTGTGGTAAATGCGCCGGGTGCTCACCGGGCCGGCCAGGCGCCGCCCGGGCGGCAGCCGCTGCGGCCAGTGTAGAATAAGCGGCACGTGGACCAGCTCCTGGTAAGCGATGAAGGCGTGGCCAAAGAACTGGTGGTCGCCCAGCCCATCGCCGTGATCGGCCACCATAACAGTCAGCGTATTGCCGGCGTTGGCTCTCTCCTGCAAGGTCGTCAGCAGCCGGCCCAGGTAATCGTCCTGGTAAGCCACTTCGGCGTCATACATGTCGTTTAGAACCCGGCTCTCTAGTTCGCCCAACGGCTCGCCCAACGGCGCTGCCCAGCGATATGCCTCCCGGTTCCAGCGGCGCATAATCGTCCGCGCTTCCCGGTCGGTGCGCATATAAGGGGCCACCCGATCCACGAACTCACCCGGCGGCCAGAACGGCAGGTGCGTTTCCATCAGGTTCAGGAACAGGAAAAGTGGACGGCGGTCCGGCCGTTTTTCTCGCTCCTGCAAAAAGTGGTCCACGTCTCGCACCGAGCGCTCGTTCTGCCCTTTGAAATTGGCCATTTTCGACCATAAAGGCGTCAGCCAGGCGTTCAGCGAAACGCGGAAAGCCAGGTCGGAGCGGCCGAAGAAATTCTGGATGGGATAAGAGATGCGGCGCAGGAACTGGGTATACCCTTCCAGCAGCCTGTCCACCGGCCAGGGCAACGAGGTCGAGTCTTGTGGCAGACTGGGAATCGCCCCGCCGTAATTGTAGAAGGTCTGGAATCCCCGCTTAAAACCGTTGTTGAGAATGCCGACCAGCGGGTTATTGCAAAAGCCAATGGTCTGGTAGCCGGCCGCCCGCAACACCTCGGCCAGGTGCGGCCGGTCCGGCCCCAGGCTGTGGTTGGACTGGGTCACCTGGTGAGCCGTGGGGTAAAGCCCGGTAAACAGGGACGCATGGCTGGGAATGGTCCACTGGGCCGGGGCAACGGCCTGTTCAAAGAGCGCTCCCCGGCCGGCAAAGGCGTCGAGGTTGGGAGTAATCGAGGCCCCAGGCTCACGAGCCTGGTAGCCGTAACAACCCAGCCGGTCAACCCGCTGGGTATCCAGCACAATAAAAATAATGTCGGGTTGTTGCATAGGCTTACCAGCCTTCTCCTGGATGTCACCTCCAGGAGAAGGCCAGGCACTAGTGGCTACAAGTTACCTCTGAGACTTTTCTCCGGCAGCAACGCCACGGGACCGGCCGGCGCGGCTGTGTAGCGGCTGTCCTGGGGAGCCCCGGCCGCCTCGGCCAGTTCCACAACCAGCGTGTAAGATCCGCCGTCGTCGGCGTAGTCTGCTACCCACACAGTATACTCACCCGGCTCGGCTAAACTCACATTATCCAGCCGTTCTTCACCGCCCTCTAATGTGTCATCCACCACGTTAATCGGCACGCCTTCCGTGTCCACCAGGGCCAGCACGCCGTCCAGGTCTTCCCCACTTTGCAGGATGATATTAACCGCTATCGGCTCTTCGACAGTCAACGTCCAGGCGTGGATCCTTTCCGCCTCGACCACACCGCTAACTTCCTCACCGATGGCCAGCTCGCCCTGTTCCTGGATGGCCGCGTCTTCGGGAGAGCCTTCTTCCACCGTCAGCGTGTAATCGCCGCCATCGTCAAAGAAATCGCGGACGACAATGGTGTACTCGCCGTCGTCGGGAATGTCAACCCCACCCAGCCGCTCTTCGCCGCCGCTAAAGCTGGAATCGGCCGAAGAGATCAGGATGCCATCAGGATCGTACAACTCCAACACACCATCCAGGTTCTCCCCGCCCTGGAGAATGATGTTAATGACAATCGGCCCCTCGCTGAAGGTCCAGGCGTGCTGTTCGGCAGCGTCCAGGGAATCCTCCACCGTCTCGCCCAGGGCAATGGCTCCCTTCTCTACCCGGCCGGCATCGCCACCATCGCCACCATCGCCACCATCGCCGCCGTCGCCGCCGCCCGTGTCCACGTCCGGCGCCCCACCGGTCTCCAACTGGAACTCGACCGCCTCGTCGGCTACGTCGGTCGGGCAGAGCGCCAGGCCGCCTTGCAGCAGGCAATCGTCCATAGCGTAATCGGCGTTCATGGGTATAACATTCAGCAGGCGGTCGAGGACACTCTCCAGCCCCTCGCTACTGGCCGCCAGGACGATGACGTTGCGCCGGCCGTCAGCCTCATGGAGCAAGATGAGGGCTGTCCCCGACATCTGGATATTGCCCAGGCCCGACTCAATACGGCGAGTGCCGGCTTCCTCTTCGGCCGTTTCTTCCTCCGGTTCCTCTCCTTCTTGTGGCTCCTCAATCGGCGGATCAATCACCAGGGTGGCGCCGGCCGCCTCCAATATATCGGCCAGCTCCTCGGCCTGGTTATAAAGGCCCAGGTAGATAACGTCGTGGTCTGCGGCCGGCTCGTCGGCCAGTTGTGCCCTGTGCTCGGTGCGGCGGAACGCTTCCTGGAGGGCGATGATTTCGTCAAAAGCGTCCGACCCCAGGTCAGGATCACCCACATAGACCAGGTCCACTTCCGGCCGGAAGAAGTAAGGGAAGTCGGCCAGAACAAAACCACGGCCAGAGTCGGTCAGAAAATCGGCCAATCGGGCAATAAACTGGCTGTTGTCGTAAACGGTGTAATAAGGGTCCGAGAGAAAATCTATATCGCCCACGGCCAGAACCCGGTCGCCGGCCGTCAGTGCGGCCACAACCAGCCCACCCGCCCGGTCGGTGGCCGAAGACCAGGTATTGTCGTCGGCCGTCAACAGCGCCCGGCCGCTGGCCCCCACCTGGAGGGAGTGGCTGCCATAAAAGGCCAGCGTCTCCAGTTCATTGGTCAGCGTGCTATCCTCGGCAAAGCCACTATTCTCCAGAACGATATTGCGGAAATTCCCTTCGTTCTTTACCGTGTTATAGAGATAATCGCCGTTAAAGACGATATCAAAGGCATTGGCCAGGCTATTGAGTGGAATTTCGTCGTCGTCCACGGTAAAGCTGAAGGTGAAGAGGTTTTCCTCAAAAGTCAGCGTGAAGCGGGTCGGATCGCCCACCATCAGCAGCCGGCCGCCCCGGTCTACAAATTCGGCCACGGCCTGGATCTCGTCGGCGGTATAAGTTGCCAGTGGGGCTATGACGATGTAGCCGTTTACCGGCCGTAAGGCGTTAGCCAGGTCTCCACCGTCAAAGGGGACCAGCTCAAAGCCCCGTGCTGCCAGGCGGCTATCCAGGTAACTGACCTCGTCCAGGGCAAAATCGTTGGCGTGAGCCAGGTCCAGCAGCACCAACCCCTGCCCCATGTCGGGGTTATCCACAAAATTATTGGCCGGCGGCGTGGGCACACGGGCCGGGATATTCTCCGGCTGGTAGGCCGGCGGCATCTCTCGATCCGCGCCACCCAGGCGATGGAAACGGACGTAACGCACGGCCGACGGCCCGACGAAAAGCGCGAACATAACCAGAAGTAGCAGGAAAAGGCTAATAACTCGGCGCATAGATAAGTGCTCCTTAAAGAGGGTAATTGGTAATTGAGTAATTGAGTAATTGGTAATTACCAAATTACCCAATTACCTAATTACCAATAACTCACCGCACAACCGAAGGGTCTACGTAACGAAAATGCGGCCCAACCGGCTGCTCGGCGGGCATAGCCCAGAGCGCCTGGGGATCGATGACCGGTGGCCGGTAACCGGTCGCCCCGCTGGGAAATTGTTCAGGAAAAGCCAGCGGATACAGCTCGACGACCTCGTAGTCCTTAATCCCGGCCAGCCTGGCCGCCTCCTGAATAGCGCCGTCGGTGGATGACAGGCCATCAATCAGGCCCATTTCCTGGGCCTGGATGCCGGTAAAAATCTCGGCCCGCGAGAGGAAAGCGACATCTACGACCAGCCGATCCCCCCGGCCGGTGCTTACCGCTTCCAAAAAGGAGAACTTCGCCATTTCAATCTGGCGGATCATGCCGTCTCGCGTGCCGCCAAAGGCCTTGTAGGGGCCAGTGGTAATCAGATCTTCTTCCAGGAAGGGGTCCTCTGGGGCAAAGGCAATAACGCCAATGCTGCCCACGCTGGAGGTCGGCTTAGCGTAAATCATATCGGCCGCCACAGCCATATAATAGGCACCGCTGGCCGCCAGCAAATCCACCGTGGCCACGACCGGCATCTCTTGCCGGGTGTTTAAAACGTCCAGGTACAACTCCTCGCTGTAAGCGGCCGAGCCGCCAGGGCTGTTGATGATCAGCACCACCGCCTTGACGTCGTCGTGGGTGCGGGCATAATCGAGTTGTTCAATAATCTCAAACGCCGTCACGTCCACAATGTCGTAACTCAGGCGGACGACGCCGATTTTTGGCCGGGGCACCAGGCGTGGAGCCAGGTACAGTCCCAGGGCCAGAGGCAAGATGAAAACGATGAGTAGGGCGACAATCAGCCGCAATGGCGAAGCCGCCGGGCGGCTCGGGGAGGCGCCTCCTTCAGTCATATGATGCTCCTTGATTGCAATTTCAAAAGTCTACGGCACGCACGATTACGCGCGTGGCCCGGCCGCTGCCCCCGGCCCCACTCAGGGGAAAACCGGCTGCGGCCGAACCTAAGACCTCTAGAATAACATGTTGAGGGCAAACCTGCCAACCTTCTGTAGGGGCACGATGTATCGTGCCCCTACCATCGCGCCCCTACACCAAAGGTGCGTTACCAGCCAGCATATGCTAATATTAGCCAGCTATACTCAGCACGGTGACAAAGTGACTTTGTCACCTTGTCGCCTTGTCAAGTATAGATTGTAGGGCGGCCCTTTTAACAGAATCATGCATATTAACCACCTCTCCCTCACCAGTTTCCGTAACTATGGCCGCCTTGAACTCGACTTCCCGGCCGGACCGGTCTTGCTTCATGGAGCCAACGCCCAGGGCAAGACCAACTTACTGGAAGCCATCTATTACCTGGCCACCGCCCGCTCGCCACACGTAGAACAGGACCACCAGCTCATCAACTGGGAAGCGGACCAGCCCACGGAGAACGTCGTCGTCGGCCGTCTGGTAGCCCAGCTCTCCACCAGGGACGACCTGCACCACATCGAAATCCGGTTGATCAAAGAGTACCAGCGCGGCCAGTTCACCTTCCGGCGTGAAGCCCTGGTCGAGCGTCGCAAGGTGCGACTAATGGACCTCTTGGGCAACCTGCGGGCTGTCCTCTTTCTACCCCAGGATGTCCAACTGATCACCGGCCCACCATCCCGGCGGCGGCGCTACCTGGATATTACTCTCTGCCAGGTAGATCCTATTTACTGCCACAACCTCTCTACCTACAATAAAGTGCTTGAGCAGCGAAATGCCCTGTTGCGCCGCATTGCCGAGAGCGGCAAAGGACGTGACGTGCTGCCCGTCTTCACCGAAAAGCTGGTAGACCTGGGCAGCTACCTGTTCACTCGACGGGCGACTTTTGTGGCCAGCCTGGCCCGCCAGGCGCAGCGCATCCATTACGAAGAGCTGACCGACGGCCGCGAGACGATTCGCTTGAATTACCTCCCCCGGCTTTTCGCCGCCAACTCCGGCCGGAGTGACGAGGATACCGTCCAGCAGGCGATCGAATTGGCTGGTTGGCTGGCCGAACAGGCCGGCCTGGCCCAGGTGACCGAACGCTTTCATCAGGCTCTTGCCGAACTCCAGCCGGTTGAAATTGCCAGCGGCATGACCCACGTCGGCCCGCACCGCGACGACTGGCGCTTCTGGGTGAATGGCCGCGACCTGAGCAGTTACGGTTCGCGTGGGCAGCAACGGAGCGCCATCCTGGGACTTAAACTGGCGGAAATTAACTGGATGACGGCCGAAACCGGCGAAACACCTATTTTACTGCTGGACGAAGTGGTTGCCGAGCTAGACGAACAACGCCGGGCTTTATTGCTCAACGCCGTTCAGAGCGTCAGCCAGGCCATTTTAACCGCTACCGACCCAGGCATGTTTACAGAAGAGTTCCTGAACCAGGCCACGACGATGACCGTTCAAAACGGCCGCGTCTTAGTAGACAGGCAACAGCCGGCCGCAGCCTGACAACACAGGGGAGGCGAGGAAACTATGACTGGAGCCGCATTTCAAACCCCGGCCAAGATCCTCATTGTTGACGACAGTGAGGATAATCGTCTGCTGCTCTCTTCCCAGCTCAAAATGAAGGGCTACGCCATCCTGCAAGCCAGCGATGGCATTGATGGGCTGGAGGTTGCCAAAGAGAAAAAGCCCGACCTCATCCTGCTGGACGTGATGATGCCCCGGCTGAGCGGCTTCGAAGTCTGCAAGCGGCTAAAGAGCGACCCTGAAACTGCCCTCATTCCGGTAATTATCGTCACCGCCCTGCGAGACGTGGAATACCGCATTCAAGGCATTGAAGCTGGGGCTGACGAATTCCTCTCCCGCCCCCACCACCGCGAAGAATTGTTGGTGCGTGTCCGGGCACTGCTTCAACTGAAGCGAGCCCGCGACCGGCTGGAAGAGGAACGCAATCACCTCCAGTTGCTCTACGACGTTAGCCGGGCGACAATGGCCCACCTGGATTTGACCCAGATGATGCGGGAGATTATCACTCACACCCGGGCCGCCGTGGGCGCCGCCAAGGGTAGCATTCTTCTGTTGAACGAAAAGGCCGAAGTCACCCACAAAATCCAGATTCGGGCCGGCGGAGAAGCCAAGGTCGAGCGCACCGTGACCTACGAAGTGCTCAGCCGGGGCCTGGCCGGCTGGCTCATTCGCCACAACCGGGGTGAAATTATCAACGACGCTCGCCATGATGAACGCTGGGTCACCCTGCCCGACGACGAGGAACCGGCCGGTTCGGTTATCGGCATTCCCCTGTCCCGGGCCAACCGCATCGTCGGCGTCATGCTGCTTATCCACCCCGAACCGGACTACTTTATGCCGGAACACCTGTCCCTGGTCGAGACCATTGGGGCGCAGACCACGGCCGCCATTGAAAATGCCTACCTCTTTGCCGAAATTGACGAGCAGCGCCGCAAGCTGCAAGCCATCCTGGCCCAATCTAACGACGCCATTATCACCACCGACGAACACTGGCGCATTTCCCTCCTGAACCAGGCGGCCGAGCGCTTCTTTGAGTTGGGTGCCAGCCAGGTCACCGGCCGCTCTTTACGCCAGGTGCCGGAATTGGAAGCATTGGTTTCCCAGTTTGTCAAGGCCAACGAACGGCCGGTCACTCAGGAAATTGCCCTGGCCAACAACCGCTATCTCTACGTCAGTGTTTCCCCAATCCAGGGCGTGGGCTATGTGGCCGTGATGCAGGACATTACCGAGCTGAAGCGCGTCGAAGAGTTGCGGCTGGGCCAGGAGCGGCGGGAAAAACAACTGGTTAAAGACACCTTCTCCCGCTACATGGGTCCCCGGCTGGTGGAACACGTGCTCTCCCACGAACCCGGCCTGTTTGCCCGGCGGGAACGCCGCCAGGTTGTGGTTCTGTTTGCCGATTTGCGCGATTCTACCCCTCTGATTATCCAGGTAGAAGCCAACACCGCCATTCAGTTGCTGAACGAATTCTTCGCCAATATGACCGACATCGTCCACGAATTTGATGGGACTATCTTCGACCTGGTGGGCGATGAAATGCTCGTCGGCTTCAACGTCCCCTTTGACCAGCCGGACGCCCCGCACCGGGCCTTGCTGACGGCGGTAAAGATGCAGAGCCGCTTCGACGAACTGCGGCACAAGTGGCATGCCCAGGTGGGGGCCAAGCTTGGCCTGGGCATTGGCCTGGACCAGGGTGAGGTGGTGGTCGGCAACGTCGGCGCAGAAATGCGCATGAACTTTGCTATGGTCGGCGAGACGGTGAACACCGGCCACCGGCTGGTGGAAATTGCCGAAGATGGCCAGATCGTCATTTCGGAAGTCATGTACAATGCCCTGGCAGACGGCTGGCCGGAACTCGTCCACCGCGTGCCCTTTCGCTCGATGGGGCCGGTGGCCTTGAAGGGCAAAGCCAATCCCCAGGTCCTCTACCAGGCCCAAATCAGGCGGATACCACTGCCGTAGCAGCCCCGCAGGTCTTCGTCGTAGACCCCGCAGGTTTCCAAAACCTGCGGGGTCTTTTGCGTTACCCACCCAGCGGCCGCTTGGCCGGTATTCCCGGCCGGCGCGGATAGCGGGCCGGCGTCTCCCCTACTTTCTCCACTACTACCAGGACACGCCCTTCCTCCCGGCCGGGCAGGCGAACGGCGTGGAGGCTGGCTGGGCCACCTCCCAGCAGCCGGATAGCCTCGGCCGCAGCCTGCGTTTCCTCGGCCGCGCCCGGCCCTTTCTGGGCCAGCATCCGGCCGCCCGGCCGGCACAGAGGTAACAAATACTCGGCCAGCACAGCCATGGCCGCCACCGCCCGGGCCACAGCCCAATCGTAGCGGCCCCGGTGCGTGGCCTGCTGGCCCAACGTCTCGGCCCTCTCGGCCAGGATGGCCACGTCTTGTAAGCCCAGGTCGGCCACCACGGCTTCCAGGAACCGGGTCTTCTTGACCACGCTCTCCACCAACACCAGTTGCAGGCCGGGATAGAGAATCTTGAGCGGCAACCCTGGGAAGCCGGCCCCCGCCCCCACGTCCACCACTCGTTGCCCGGTCAGGTCCCCGGTTACCAGGGTACAGCTCAGGGAGTCGAGGAAGTGGCGCACCTGGATGTCGGCCGGCCCGGTAATGGCCGTCAGGTTCAGCCGCTCATTCCAGGCCAGCAGCAGCTCCTGGTAGCGGGCAAAGTGAGCCAACTGGCCGGCCGTCAACTCCAGCCCCCAGGCGGCCGCGCCCTCGGCCAGAAAACTAACGGCTACGTTCCAGCTCCTTGATTTCCGGGTCAATATAATACGTATCGTACTGCTCGCCGCCAAAGAGGGCCGGGGTATAGACCAGCCAGGGGTGGCGCAGGACGTAATTGGCCGGCGCGTACAGCGGCGTAAAGGGCTCTATCCCGTCTTCGGCAAAAAAGAGCCGCTCGATCTGGCGATACAACTCCCAGCGCTCGCCCAGGTTGTGGTTGGCGGCTACGCTACGGATTAGGTCGTCTACCTGGCTGCACGGCCGTCTCTGCCGGTTTTCACTGTCCTGGCAATGGAGCACTTCGCCCACCCAGTTGTTTTCGTCAGGGTAATACGAGGCCCAGCCCAGGTCCCACATATCCGGCCGCACCGCCCCGGCGTCAGGACGGGTGTGAGCCAGCAGCGTGCCAAACTGGACCTGCTCAACGATAATTTGCTCCTCCAGGCAACCCAATTCCTCGTTCCACATCTCGCGCAGCAACTCGGCCTGTTGCAGGGCCAGGTCAGAGGAACTGACCAGGTAGGTGACGGGCGGCATCAGCCGGCAATCGGCAAAGCCGCTGGTCGCCATTTGCGCCCGGGCGTGGTCGGGGAAATATCCGGCGCCGACTTCCCCAACAGGCGGCGCGCCAATGACCCCTGGCGGCGCAAAGTGGCGCATCGGCAGCGCCCGGCCGCCCTGCACCTCCCGGACCAGCCGCTCCCGGTCAATCGCCGCGCCAAAGGCCCGGCGCACGGCCGGCACGCTGAAGACCGGGCTGTCAAAATTATAGGCCAGGTAAAAAACCGCCTGCGTCGGCGCCAGGTCCAGGCGGGAGGCATATTGGTTGACGATATTAGTCTGTTCCGCCAACGGCACGGGGCTCAGGTCCAGGTTGCGGTCCTGCCACAACAGGTAGGCGTCCGTTTCACTCTCCAGATGAAAAACGTTAACTACCTCCACGTTGCCGTGAAAAGGCAAGGGCCAGTAAGGGTTGCGATGCAAAACAGTGCGCGCCCCGGAAGAAGAACGTGGGCTAAGAACAAACGGCCCACTGGTCACAATGTTTTCCGGCGAATCCCAGGCCTCTTCCCCGGCCGCCAACGCCGCCACGACATCGGCCGGGACCGGCCGCAGCGGCCACATCGTCGTAATGGCCAGGAAATAGGCGGCCGGCTGCTGCAAGCGGACTTCCAGGGTTGTGTCGTTGGCGGCGCGCGCCCCCACTATAGCCAGCGCCTCCGGCGTCACCGCCTCAGGAGCCAGTCCATGCACCGCCTCGCACCCCTCAATAATAAACAGGATAAATACGTCCGGGGTCCGGGTGCGCGGGTCGCAGGCCCGTTGAATGGCATAGACCACGTCGCCGGCCACGACCGGCCGTAGCGGCTCGACCGCCATTCCCCGAATCGAACCGAGGGCTGTTTCGCTGACCACCGCCTGCACCCAAAAAATGTCGTCGCGCAGGTGAAAGGTCCAGGTCAGCCCATCGTCGCTCACCTGCCATTCCGTAGCCAGGGCCGGCTCAATGGTAACCGCCTGGTGGTTAAAGCGCGTCAGACCGACAAAAATGTTCTCAATAATATCTATGGCATTCTCATCTTCGACCACCTGCGGATCCAGGCGCGAAAACGTCCCACTGAAGCTGATGTCCAGCTCCACCGGGCTGGGCGACTCGGTCGCCACGGGCGTGGCCTGGACCTGGACTGTCTGGCGCACCACGCGGGTCACGATGACCTCTTGCCCTTCGACCATCGTCACCTGGGTCACCACCAGCGGCGCTTCCCCTTGCTGCCGGCAACTGAACAACGCCACCCCACCAAGGATTAGAAACAGCCATCGTTTCAACCATCCCTGGTGTAGATGCTCCCACAACGGCCGGTATCGTTCTAACTGGCTATTCATCGAACCGCCATGCTATCTCATGGCCGGGAAGGTGACAAATTTTCGCCCAGGTAAACCCCGCAGGTT
>JAKEFB010000058.1 GCA_022616275.1 Chloroflexota bacterium | reverse complement strand
TATTTTATTGGCCCGGATTCTTGACCGGATTTCCAGGCTCGGCAGTGTTCATAACGCTCAACCCTGCCTCAATTCGCCTTAATTGACGAAGGTATTGTAAATCAGTATAGGATTTTCTCCATTCCGCAACTCAACTTTTAGTTGATTGATAAATTTCTCTAGCCCTACCTGTGTTTCCCTTGCAATTCCTATGCGTCCCAACTCGCGACATATCTTTTCTGCAGCACTTACTAATTCCTCTACAATTTTGGTCAGGGGAACGTACCAGGTAATATCAAGGTTTTCCGGTTTTAATTCCACCATCCCGCTTCGCGGGTCATACTCTGCTTCAATCAAATAAGGGCCATCCATAAATTGAAATTTATCCGAGTTAGAGCCGCGCCACAGGTGGATTACTGTGCTAAGCCACCAGTCAACAATCACTGCTCCAAAATCCATCCAGGCTTTATCTGGATAATAGGCACCCTCGTGTTCCCAGGCAATCCCAAAGAAAAGAGGAGAGCCCCGCGCATCGTATTTTTCCATTAATTGTTGGTCAAAACTTAAGCAAATTTGCATTGGATACCCTATGGTAGTCAGAAAGCATTGTTATCGCCTCATTCCTAATGGCTTTGGGATTAACAATTTTTAACTTGAACGATTCAAGGAAAAGTAACCCAAGAAAGTGTCCAACTTATTTAGTGGCCAATCCCTAGTGTTATTTGGTAGGCTGTTTCAACAATTCTGGTATTTGTATTAAACCAGAATTCTACAGTTCGACCAGACACAGGGTCTACTCCACGATACCTCTGGCGGGTGACCCCAAGTGCAACGTCGACTTGACTCTCCATAAGTTCTCTTCGACCCCATGCAGCACCAACACGAGCCCTAATTTGGCTTTCTGTTAAACCTTCGAATATATCTACGCGACCACCAGCCGCCAGACGTTGACGGGCAACAACACCCCATTCAGCATGATTATCCATGATGTGTACCGATCGATTATTTTCCCTCGGAACGCGGGAATTCGGGGCAAATTGAAACTACTCACCAAGGCCTCGGTATAGTTTTCAATGGCCACTCAGCAGTTTTACTTGCCTGATGCGCAAGAATCTTGATTTCAAATCCCTGTACTGACTTAGTACAGCGTTAAGCAAGTCTTTTTAAGTTCTTGAGCTGCAGTAAGTTTAAATTATTTACTTAACGGTGTACTTAGCTTTATACAAAGTGAACGAAGTGATGTGTTCTTCTAGCTCCGTCGGTGTAATTGTTGAAAAAGGTAACGTGTAGCGAGCGTCAGGAGTATCCGGCAGAACCAGATACTGACTTGCTAAATCCTTTTTTTCCTCATATGTTCCAATAAAAAAATTGGCCCCAACCCAATTTAAAGGACCTTCAAAATACTCAATTCCAAAGAAATCCAAAAAAAACGGCCGTCTGGCATCACCAAGCAAATCTACAACCATGATGATCATTCTTGGTTTGTCCAAAATGTAGTAATAGACCGAACATAAATGTCTTTGCGGATCAGTTATTTCGAACAAGTTTGATCTGACCTCGGAACTCATGAATCATGCCTCCTTCAAATACCATTCTACCGAAGTTTAAAGACAGCAGGGTAATTTAGGGGTACAGAAAATCTGGACTGATAACAGCCGTTGCAGCCGGTTGATCAAGTGCAAGACCACGCCAACTTCGTAGCTCATCACTCTTCATTCAGTCCTCAGTCCTCAGCCCTCTTTCAAAATTCGCTTCCTTAGCTCATGCGTGCTACACTCTTGCCGGGTACTGTGGAGGTCCTTGTGCTGCCATGACGCTGGAGTTTGAAAAAATAACCGATAACCTGGAGGAAATGGTGCGCAGCACTTACGCCCGCCAGCAGCAAAGCCGGTTGTTGGTCGAACGCCTGCTGCAAAAGCTGCGCGACCACGCCGCCGATTGGGACGGGATCAACGCCGGCCTGGAACAGGCCATCCAGCGGGTGGACTTTAAGAAGTTCCGCGCCGCCCGGCCGCTGGACCACGACGAGCCACTGGACGCGGCCGTAGACCCGCCCCCCCTGCCGGCCCAGGCCACGCTCATTGCCACCGACGGCTCGCAAATCCTGCCCGACCGGCACGCCCCTTACCTCTATTCGCTCATCAACGTCGGCGTCATCGTTTACTACCACGGCCGCGGCCGGCTACCCCTCCAATTCACCGAGCCGGCCCTGGACTACCCCGGCCGCAACGGCCAGGCGGCCACGCCACCCGCCCCGTACGAGGCCGGGGAAGAGGCTGAACAATTTGCCGACAGCGGCGCCGTGGTCAGCCTGCGGCGCGACCGGGCCGAAATAGAGACCCTGGCCAGGATCGCCCACGAACAGCAGGACGAGGTCCGGCCGCTCGTCGCCCTTCTGGACCAGCGGTTGCTCTACTGGCCGGCCGTGGGCACCAACGACCCGGAAGGCAGCCGCGTCTTGCACGGCTGGCAGGCGGCCATGAGCGACGTCCGGCGCGCTGGCGCGCTGCTGGCCGGCTACATCGTCAACCCCGGCAAGCGCTCGGTCATTACCCTGCTACACACGCTCGACGTCAACCGGCCCGGGTTTGACCTGCGCATCCTGACCGAGCGAGACGCCCAGCCCTTCCTGGCCGACAACATTCTTTTCCGCCACCTGCTGGAGCCGGGGCAGCGCAGCAAGGTCTTTGTGGACGTTTCCCAGCACAACCAGGACTTTTACCACCGCGACCCGCTCAACGAAGTCTGCTTCTTTTACCTGAATCCCGGCCGCTCCGGCCGGCAGATTGCCCGCGTAGACATTCCCCGCTTCGTGGCCCAGGACCCGGCGGCTGTAGCGGCCGTCCACGCCCTGGTCTACGACCAATGCCGGATTATGGGCGATTATCCCTACGTCCTGGCCCGGGCCGACGAAATTGCCGTCGTCGGCTACCAGGACCACGAGAGCCTGGACGCCATGATCGAGTACGCCATGCAGCGCTACGGCGTCTACCACGCCATCACCGCCAAACAAAGCGCCAAAAACGTCGCCCGCGCCGGGAAAACGAGGCATGAGGTGTGAGGACTGAGGACTGAGGACTGAGTGATGAGTAATGAGTGATGAGTGATGAGTGATGGGTGATGTTTGACGAAATCCAAAATCTTGACGAACGCGAAGCTTTCGCATCTAAAATCCAAAATCTGGAAATTGGGCGGGTGTTGCGGGCCAGCACGGCCGGCTTTGCTGTGGGCTGCCGGGTCCACCAGTTGGCTGCGCCCAGCTTTGGCTGCCTGGTCAAGGCCCAGCCGGTGGATGCCCGCGAAGCCATTTACGGCCTGGTCTACGACATTCACATTGACGACGACCCGCTGGTGCGCCGGCTGGTGCTGGCCGAGAACCCCCGCCAGTCGGTCATCGAAGACCAGCGCAACAACCGCCTGCTGCCCATTGAGATGAGCACCCTGGCCGTCGGCTACCGGCTGAACGGCGAACTCCACCACGGCCTGCCGCCCCGGCCGCCGCTGAACCTGGACCCCGTCTTCCTCTGCGACGAGCCAGACGAGGTCCGCGAGTTTACCGCCCGGCCGGGCTACCTGCGGCTGATTTTGCGGACGGCCGGCAGTCCCGTGCCAGTAGACCAGTTGCTGGTCGCCCACATTGGCCACACCTACCAGCAGCGCGGCCGGGACGCCGCCTGGGCCATGCGCACCATCGAGGAACTGATCGAGCTGCTGCGCAGCAATTACGACCTGCTGGTTCCGACGTTGGAGGCCATCAGCGACGCGCTGCCGGAGCTGGAGATTGGAGGTTAGAGATTAGAGATTGGCAATCTCCAATCTCCAATCTCCAATCCCTAATCTCCATTTCGAGGGGAAAGATCATGAACGAAACAATCGGTTACATCGTCGGCGGTGGCCTGAAAGAAGGGTTTTACATCCGGCTGACCGTCCCGGCCGACAACGTCCAGGAAGGCAGCTTTGTCGTCTGCGACAACGGCCGCTACCGCTACTACGGCCTGGTCACCGACCTGCTGCTGGGAGCCACCGACCCTCGCTTTGCCGATGAGCAGAGCGCCCGCCTGCAGCCGGCCATTACCCAGGCCCTGCTGGGCAAGACCCTTTACACCACCCTGGCCATGTATCCGACCCTGATGCTCGACCGGGGGCCAGACGACCCGGCCGGGTTCCTGGACTGGCAGGAGCGGGTTGACAAGGGGCTGGAAAACCCCGGCCCCCGGCCGGTGAAGACCGTGCCCGCCCATTACGCTGCCGTCCGCCCGGCCGGCGAAGCCGACGTGGCCGAAATCTTTGGCAAAGAAGGCAAGGGCATGTTTATCGTCGGCCACACCATTGAACAGGGCTATCCGGTTCGCCTGGACCTGAACCGGTTCGTCAAGCGTTCCAGCGGCATCTTCGGCGCCACCGGCACGGGCAAGAGTTTTCTGACTCGAATCATGTTAGCGGGATTAATGCGCGAGAACGTAGCCTCCGCCCTGGTTTTTGATATGCACAACGAATACGCCTTCGACGATATTGCCACCGACGAAGATAAAAACGTGCGGGGTCTGAAATCCCTGTTTGACGCCAAAGTACAGGTAGCGGCGTTGGGCAAAGGGGCGACGGTGCGCGGCCACCTGCCTGACTTTACCCTGGAGCTGGCCCTGAGCGACTTTCAGACTGGCGACATTCACCTGCTGGCCGAGGCTCTGAATCTGACCGAAACGGCGGCGGTGACGCTCAACGCCCTGGAACGGAGTTTCCAGGGGCGCTGGTTTGCCGAATTTATGAAGCTGGAGCCAGGGGCAACGGAAACGTATACCACCGAATCGGGCAGGACCGTTACTGAGCCGGCCGCTAACTCGGTCGCCGCCTGGGCCCGGGCCAACAACGTCCACGAGAAGGCGGCCGAGGGGTTGCACCGCAAGCTGAAGCTGATTTATGACCGGCCATACGTCGTCGAGCGGCCGGCCACCGACGCCGTGACCGACATTGTGGACAAACTGGAGCATGAAAGACACGTCATCCTCAGCTTCGGCGAGCACGATAGCGAGCTGGACTACCTGCTGGTCTCCAACATCCTCACCCGGCGCATCCGCCAGCACTGGGTCAAGAAAACAGAAGAACGCAAAACGTCGGGCGGCCCAGATCCCCGGCCGCTGATCGTGGCCATCGAGGAAGCGCACAAGCTGTTAAACCCCCAGTTGGCCGGCCAGACGGCCTTTGGCACGATTGCCCGCGAGCTACGCAAATACTTTGTCACCCTGCTGGTCGTGGACCAGCGGCCGTCGGGCATTGACGACGAAGTCATGTCCCAACTGGGCACCCGCATTACCGGCTGGCTGGGCGACGAAGACGACATTCGCGCCGTCCTCACCGGCCTGGCCGGCCGGGAACAGTTGCGGGGCATGCTGGCCCGGCTGCAAGAAAAGGAAGAGGTGCTGCTGTTGGGCTGGGGGGTAAAGATGCCCATTCCCGTCAAGTCTCGCCGCTACGACGACGCCTTTTACGACGAGATGCGCGGCCGGAAGAGCGGAACCAGCAACGGCCGGCGCAAGGTGGAAGACATTAACGCAGAGTTGTTTGGGTAATTGAGGGCGCAGTTTTGAAACTGCGCCCTCAACTACCCACAATCTCAATAATCAGCTCCTTCAACCCCTGCGCCTCGCCCCGCTGGCGGGCGGCGTTGAACTGCTCCGGCGGCAGGCGCTCCTCCATCTGCTCCAGGAAAAGTTGGGCCCTTTCCCGGGTCTTGGGGTTGCTTTCGTTGTGCCGCCGGATGACTGCGGCCAGGGAGACAGCCTGCTCCGCCTTGCCTTCTTGGGCCAGCAGGGCGGCCAGCCCGCTCAAAGCAGCCAGGGCCACCCACGCCGGCCGGCCCTGGCTGAGCCGCAAGGCGGCCACGAATTGCTGCCGGGCTTCGCCGTGCTCCCCCAGCGCAAACAGGGCGTGGCCCAGGTCGCTGCTCGAAAAAGCCACGCCGGCCGGGTCGCCAATTTCCAGGAAGATGGCCTGGCTCTGCCCGTACATCTCCCGGGCCTTTCCGTACTCTTGCCGGGCCAGGGCCACGTGGCCGGTGTTGTCCAGGGCGTAAGCCTGGCCGCGCCGCTCGCCAATGGACTCAAAAATGGCCAGGCTCCGCTGCAAATGCGACAGCGCTTCTTCGTACTCGCCCAGCAAAAAGGCGATGTAGCCCAGGTTGTTTAGCGAAAAAGCCACGCCCACCTGGTCGCCAATATCCTCTCTAAGGGCCAGGCTTTCCTGGTACATCTCTTTAGCCAGGACGTACTCTCCCGATTTTTCGGCAATGTGGGCCAGGTTGTTCAGGCACAGGGCAAAGCCTCTCACGTAGCTGTGTTCTTCACAGAGTGTCGCCGCCTGGCCGTAAAAATCGCGCCCTTCCCGGTACGACCCGGTGCTGAGGGCGTTGTTACCTAACCGGATGAGCGCGTTGGCCGTGCCCCAGGGGTCATCGGCCGCCTGGTAGAGCGACAGGCTTTCTTGCAGGTTCCGCTGGGCCTCGGCGTGCTTTCCCTGGGCGTCCAGGGCCACGCCCAAAGCGCCAAGGGTGAAGGCAACTTCTTCCTGACCGGCCGAATGGCGCAGCAGGATGAGCAGGCTGTCCTGGAGCAGCCCGGCCGCCGACTCATATTGTGACAGGCGGAGCAAGAACCAGGCCTGCCGGGCAAACACCCGGCCCATCAAATCCGTCAGTCCGCCGGTATAGCGAGCCAGGGATCGGCTGGCCCGCGACAGGGCCCGGACACCTTCGTGGAACCAGCTTCGCAACTCGTAAAAGTAATAGAGGCTGTCAAGGGCCTGGCCAATGGCTACCTCTCGAGCCTGGCTGGTCGCCCAGTTCCAGGCAGCCCGCACGTTCTCAATTTCCCGGGTGATTTCGGCCACTGCCTCAATCTGCCTGTCGTCTTTGAGGCGCGCCTCACGTTCCTTTAAAAAGGCGACAAAGTAATCACAATGCCGGTTGCGCGCTTCCATTTCGGCCGCTTCCCGCTGGTATTCGTCCAGGGCCTTGGCTTTCTCCTGGATAAAGCGTTTGAAGAAGACCGGTATCTCGTAGCGGCTATTCTCCTGGCCTCGGCTGCCGGCCGGGCGCAGAAACGATTTTTCGGCCAGGGTAGCCAGTTGGGCCGGGGTCGCGCCACAAACGTAGGCGGCCGCTTCCGGCCGGAAGCCACCCTCAAAAACAGTCAATTGCCAGATTAAGAATTGTTCTTCGGCCGGCAGGCGATTCCAGGAATTTTCAAAAACGGCCGCCAGGCTGCGCTGGCTTTCCCTGCCGGTCGCCGCCGGGCCGGCCAGGAAAGGGAGGTTACGTTCCAGTTCTCGGGCAATCGTCCGGCAGGAAAATAACTCTACCCAGGGAGCGACCAGTTCAATCCCCAACGGTAGACCATCCAACAACTGGCAAATTTGAACGACGGCCGGCGCTTCTTCGGCCGAGAGAGAGAAATCCGGCTGGGCTTTGCGGGCGCAATGGACGAACAATTGAACGGCGTCGTAGCTGATCGCTTCCTCGGGGTTGGCGTCCTCGGCCGGGTATGGCAGCCCATGCACCGGCAGGGGCCGCTCCTCGGGTAGCTCCAGCCGTTCTTCGGCCGTCACCAGGATTTTTACGTTGGGGGCGGCCGACAGCATTTCTACCAGGAGTGGCGTTCCGTCGCGCAAATGGTCAAAGTCGTCCAGCGCCAGCACCAGCTTTTGCCGTTGCAGATAATTGAACAGTTGTTGGCGAGCGCTTTCGTCGTTCTGCTTTTCGCCGTAAAAGGAGAAGTCCAGCGCAGCGGCTATAGTGGGCACCAGGAGATCGGCCGAAGGCACAGAGGCCAGTGGAATGAGATAAGCCCTGGCGCCGGCCGGTAGGTGGTCAAGGGCCTCACGGACCAGGCGTGTTTTGCCAACGCCGCCGGGGCCGATCAGGGTCAACAGGCGACACCCCGCGTCGGCCAGGCAACGATTGATTTCTGCCAGCTCTGCCTGGCGGCCAATGAACGGTGTGGACTGGGCGGAGGGCACGTATGGCTGGTTCATTGGGAACATCTATTTTTAGGGCACCCGCTACCCTGGCGGCAAACAATGCCCTTGGGATACTCCTCTTTCCCGTTGATGTGGCTCGGCAACAATCATCCTCTTAAGGAATGTCTCCAAGGATCGCACATCAGACGAAGAAAGGCAAAAAGAACAGAGGACCTTACACCAGTAAGGTCCTCTGCTATCAAACCCCGCAGGTCTCTGAGGGCACGCTTCGTGCCCCGACCTGCGGGGTTTCGAGATCGGATCTCCATAGTGCCTGGCACGGGGTAGAACCACTCTGCTTAATCTATAGCCGTTTGCCCCGTGCCAGGCACTGCCGGTAACAGAGTGTCAGACTACGGTCTCTACTTGAGCGGCGGCCGGCCCTTTGGGGCTCTGCTCCACCGTGAACTCCACGCGTTCTCCTTCGTTTAAGGTCTTGAGACCACCGCCCAGAATCGCGCTGTAATGGACAAAAACGTCACCACCGGCGTCACGAGCAATAAAACCGTACCCCTTTTTAGGGTTGAACCATTTGACGGTTCCTGTTTCTCGTTCGTTCATGATAAAAACTCTCCTTGTAATTGTGAATAGTCCGTTAAGGATAAATAAACTATTCAAACTTGGCAAGCCCCAATAATCGTTTGATTATCGGCCGGCCATCCCGTATTATCTGCCTTATGATAGCTACCGAACTGACTCTAACCCCCACCCTGGCCCGCCGCCTGGCCATTAGCCGCCAGCGCCTGGCCGGCCGCCGGCCGCCGGCCGATCTGGACGGCATCATGAACATCCTGCGTGACATCCGCTGCCTGCAGCTCGACCCCATCCGGGCCGTAGAGCGCACCCAGTACCTGGTGTTGTGGAGCCGGTTGGGCCATTACAACCCGGCCGATCTGGACCGGCTGCTCTGGCAGGAACGCTGCCTCTTTGAGTACTGGGCCCACGCCGCTTCCATTGTCCTGACCGAAGATTATGCGCTCTTCCAGGCGCAGATGCGCGATTGGGGGAGCGGTAACGGGATCTGGGTGAAGCGGGCCAGGGAGTGGATGGCCAAAAATACGGCGCTGGCCGAGTATATCCTGGCCGAACTGGCTCAACGCGGCCCGCTGCCGTCTGATTATTTTGAATCGGACAGCAGCCAGCCTGGGGTCTGGTCGTCCGGCCGGCACGCGAACTGGATGGTGGAGTTTTTGTGGACACAGGGCAGGGTGATGGTCGCCGGCCGGAGCGGCCAGCAACGGTTGTGGGACCTGGCCGAGCGCTGCCTGCCAGCCTGGACGCCGCGCCAGGAGTGGGAGTGGCCGCAGGTGGTTTACGACGCGGCCCAGAAGTCGCTGCGGGGCCTGGGTGTGGCCCGGCCGAACCAGATTAGCCGCCATTTTACCCGTAAAAATTATCCGGGTCTGAATGGAGTGCTCAAGCGACTGGCGGCCGACGGCCGGATCGTCCCGGCGCAGATCGTCGAAGATGGGCAGGTCTGGCCCGGCCCCTGGTACGTTCACGCCGACGACGTGCCGCTGGTTGAGGCGCTGGCCAACGGTGATTGGCGGCCCCGCACGACGCTGCTATCGCCGTTCGACAACCTTATCTGTGACCGGGAGCGGACGGAGCAGTTTTTTAACTTTTTCTTCCGAGTTGAGATTTACGTGCCTAAGGCCAAGCGGCAGTACGGCTACTACGTCCTGCCCATCCTGCACGGCGACCGGATCATCGGCCGGGTGGACCCCAGGATGGACCGCCAACAGAAGCGGCTGATCGTCAACGCCGTCTACGCCGAGCCGGCCGCACCCCAGACAGCCGAAACGGGCGCGGCCGTGGCCGGAGCGATTGCAGAGCTGGCTACCTTTCTGGGGGCTAACGAAGTCGTCTACGGTGAGACAGTGCCGGCCGGGTGGCAAAAGGCATTTCAGTGATATGGCCGACGATACTTCAGACTTACTCAGCAGCGACATCCACCTCCTGGGCGACATCCTCGGCCGGGTGATTCGTCAGCAGGCCGGGATAGACGTTTTTGACCTGGTCGAGCGCACCCGCGCCCTGGCCAAGACCCGCCGTGGCGACCCCGACCCGGCGTTGGACCGCTACCTGGCTGAGCTGGTCGGCGACCTGGGGCTAGACAAAACCGAGGACGTGGCCCGCGCCTTTACCACCTACTTTGAGCTGATCAACCTGGCCGAGGAAAACCACCGCGTACGCATGTTGCGCGCCCGCGAGGCCCAGGCCCACCCCCGGCCGCCGGCCGAATCCATTGCCGAGGCAGTCGCCACGCTGCAGGCCAATGGCGTAGACGAGGCGGCCATGGCCAACCTTCTGGAACGGCTGCACATTGAGCTGGTCTTCACCGCCCACCCCACCGAGGCCAAGCGCCGCTCAGTGTTGGACAAGCTGCGCGACCTGGCCGAGGACCTGGTCGCCCTGGAGCGCCACGACCCGCTGCCGGCCGAGCGCGAGGTGCTGCACGATAAAATCCTGGCCGAAGTGACGGCCCTGTGGCTGACCGAGCGCACCCGCACCCGCAAGCCGGAAGTGACCGACGAAGTGCGGACCGGCCTCCACTACTTTGACACGTCCATCTGGGACGTGACCCCGGAAATTTACCACTCCCTGGCCGAGGCGCTGGCCCGCCACTATCCCGGCCTGGCCGTCCCCCAGCGGTTCCTGACCTTCGGCTCCTGGATTGGCGGCGACCGGGACGGCAACCCCAACGTGATCACACCCATTACCGCCGAGACGCTCCGCCTGCACCGGGGCCTGGCCGTGGAGCGCCACCGCCAGGCCGCCCAGCAGCTCGGCCGCTTCCTGAGCCTTTCCAGCCGCCTGTCGCCGCCCAGCCCGGCGCTGCAAGGCGCCCTGGAAGAGGCCAATCCCTCGCCGCACGTCGCTTACCTGCTCCGCCGCTATCCCCAGGAGCCGTACCGCATTCACGCCGCCCTGCTGGCCGCCGACCTGGCCGAGGCTTCGGCCGACCCGGTGGCCGAACGCCTCTTGGGTGAAGTCGAGACCCCCTTGCCCCACCTGCAAACCGGGCCGCAGTTGGCCGGGCGGCTGGCCCTGCTCGGCGACAGCCTGCGCCAGGGTGGGGCGGCGGCCGTGGCCGAGATGAGCCTGCGGCCGTTCCTGGACCAGGCCCGCGTCTTTGGCCTGCACGCCGCCCGGCTGGACGTGCGCCAGTACAGCGAGGTCCACACCGCCGTCCTGGCCGAATTGTGCCGTGCCCTGGGCCACCACGACGCTTACGATCAATTGGAGCCGGCCGGGCGGACGGCGTTGCTCTCTACTCTGCTGGATACTCCCATTCCTGACCTGGCTTCGCTGGACAACCTCTCGCCCCAAAGTGAAGAAAGCCTGGCTTTGCTGCGGGCACTGCACCGGGCCGCTACCCACTATGGCCCGGAAGTGCTTGGCCCCTACGTCGTCAGCATGACCCGTAGCCCCGATGATTTGCTGGCCGTTTTGCTGCTGGCGCAGTGGACGGGGTTGTGCCTTTGCCCCGATAGCCAGGAAAAGCTGGCCCTGGCCCCGCTTTTTGAAACGCGGAGCGACCTGGACAACGCCGCCGCCACGATGGCCGCCCTCTTCACCCACCCGGCTTACGGCCGTCACCTGGAAGCCCGTGGCCGCCGGCAAATAATCATGGTCGGCTACTCCGACAGCAACAAGGACGCCGGCTACCTGGCCGCCAACTGGGAACTGTTCCAGGCTCAAGAGCGGCTGGCCCAGGTCTGCCGCGAGCATGGGGTGGCCCTGACGCTGTTCCACGGCCGGGGCGGCACCGTGGCCCGCGGCGGCGGCCCCACCAACCGGGCTATCCTGGCCCAACCGGCCGGCTCGGTGGACGGCCGCATTCGCATCACCGAACAGGGAGAAGTCATTGACGACCGTTACGGCAACCCGGCCATTGCCCGCCGCCACCTGGAGCAGGTCACCCACGCCGTCTTGCTGGCCAGCGCGCCCGACTACGCCGCCCGCCAATCGCCCCGGCCGGCCTGGCGTGAAGCGATGGACGAGCTGGCCGCCCGCGCCCACCGCGCCTACCGCCGCTTTATTTACGAAACGCCGGAGCTGTTGACCTACTGGATGGAGGCCACGCCTATCCAGGAAATCAGCCAGTTACGCATTGGCTCCCGGCCGGCCCGCCGCCAGTCCGACAACCCCTTTGCCAGCCTGCGAGCCATTCCCTGGGGCTTTAGCTGGATGCAGAGCCGCCACGGCCTGCCCGGCTGGTATGGCCTGGGTGAGGCGCTGCAAGCTTATGCCACTGACGAAAGTCGCCTGCGCCAGTTGCAGGAGATGGCCCGAGAATGGGCTTTCTTCCGCAGCCTGCTGGACAACGCCCAGATGGCCCTGGGCAAGGCCGACATCGGCATTGCCGGGCTATACGCCGGGCTGGTGCAGGACGAAGCGGTGCGCCGGCAGATCTATGGCGAGATTACCGCCGCTTACCAGCGCACCGTCCACTGGGTCCTCCAATTGGCCGGCCAGCGAGAAATCCTGGACAACGCCATCACCCTCAAGCACTCCATCCAGCGCCGCAACCCGTACGTGGACCCGCTCAACTTTATCCAGGTAGACCTGCTCCGCCGCCTCCGTGCCCTGCCCAACCACGAAAGCCCAGAGGCCCAGGCCATCCTGGAAGTGATTTTCCTGACGGTTAATGGTATTGCCGCCGGGTTGAAGAATACAGGGTAAGGTGTCGTTGTGTCGTTGTGTGGTCGTGTTGGAGTTTCGAAGCATCGGTAGACCGCCGTTACACCCTCCCGGAGGTTCCGAACCTCCGGGAGGGTAGGAGTGATACATGACTGACGACAAATCAGTGCCTAAAGACGAGAACGCCATACCGCCCCATATGACCATCTACTACCTGGGGCTGCTGCGGCGCGGCCCGGCCTGGACGCCGGAAGTGACGCCCGAGGTCGAGGCGCTGCAAGAAGCCCACATGGCCAACATCCGGCGTATAGGTGAGGCCGGCAAGCTGGTGCTGGCCGGGCCGTTTACCGACGGCGGCGACCTGCGGGGCGTGTTCTTGTTCCGCACCGAATCGCTGGAGGAGGCCGAAGCCCTGGCCGCGGCCGATCCCTCGGTCCAGGCCGGCCGGCTAATCGTCGAACTCCACCCCTGGCTGGTGCCAGTGGGAGTATTGCCTGGCCCGTAGCGCAGACTGTCTAATCTGCCACGCCCAGACCAATCACGTCATCGTCCGCAACGATGAATTTTAGATTTTAGATTTTGGATTGGATCAGTGAGTACGTACCTCCAAACTCGCCCACTCACCCACTCATCACTCATTGCTCTTTTTGAGCTTGCACAAGTAAAACCCATCCATCACCTCGGTCGGCAGAATACGCACGCTGTGGGCCAGGTCGGGATGGAGCGCTTTGCCCTCCCATTCAGTGAGCCCCGGCCGGACGTTATCTAACGGCAGGGAGATAGGCTCGATTTCCAGCGCCGGGCCGAATTTGCGCAGCAGCGCATGGACGGCTACCTCGTTCTCCTCCGGCGAGAAAGAGCAGGTGCAGTAGACCAGTGTGCCTCCCGGCCGCAGGGCATAAACGGCCGCCTGGAGCAACCCTTTCTGCTTATGGGCGCTCTCCTTGACCTTGCGCGTGCTCCAATGGGCCCAGCTCTCCGGCTCCAATTGGCTAAAGCGGGCCTCGGACGAGCAGGGAGCGTCCAGCAACACCCGGTCAAACACCTGCGGCCAGCGCCGGCCGGCGGCCCGGCCGTCCATCAGGTACGCCTCGACCATGGTCGCCCCATACTGCTGCAAGTTGGCTTTCAGCCGGTAATAGCGCCCCTTGACCGCCTCCACCGCCACCAGCCGGCCGTCGTTGGCCATCATCGCCGCCAGTTGCAGCGTCTTGCCGCCCGGCGCGGCCGCCAGGTCCAATACTGCCTCCCCCGGTTGGGGGTCCAGGACCAGGGGGGCCAGCATGCTGGACAGGTTCTGGATGTAAATCCGGCCGTCGTAAAAAGCGGCCGACTCGGTCAGCGCCCGCCGCTGGCCCTGGTCTACCAGGAACGCTTCTGGATACCAACTGACCGGCGTCAAGGCCAGGCCCTGCCCTTCCAGCTCCGCCCGGACCTCGGCCACACCGGCCTTCAGCGTATTGGCGCGAAAAGCTGTCGGCTTCTGGCTGGCAAAAGTGGCCAGGCAACCTTCTAGAGCGTCACCAGGCAGAACGGCCGCCAGCCGCTGGCGAAATTCCTCGGGTAACTCCAGTAATGTTTCGCTCATGTCTTACCGATCACATCACCAGGCTCATCGCGAATGGCACGAATAGGCGAATGACGCGAATGATTTTCGTTATAAATTCGCGTCATTGGTTCATTCGCGTGATTCGCGATTAAACAAACACGTTGACGGCCTTCAGACCATATTGTAAACTTCCCGGCACACAGGTCAATTTACTTCAGAGGAGCCCTTTACATTTTTCTCAGGAGGAGAGGAATGCAAACCCTATTGTCCAGAAAATCCATAGTTATCCTGTTGTTGATTGCTTTGCTGCTGGCCGCCTGCGGTGGTGGGACCGAGGAGCCCACCGCCGAAAGTGGCGGCGAACCAACCCAGGCGCCCGCGACGACCAACGAGAACGCGGCCGAAGAGGAGGAAGTAGCCGAAGAGGAGGAAGTTGAGGGTGGGCCAATGACGGCCATCGGCGAAGGAGAAGGCGCCGTCTCCATCGTCGCCTGGGCCGGCTACATTGAGCGTGGCGACACCGACGAAAACTTTGACTGGGTGACCGATTTTGAAGCCGAGACCGGCTGCATGGTCGAGGTCAAGGTCGCCGCCACGTCCGACGAAATGGTTGCCCTGATGAACGAAGGTGGCTTTGACCTGGTGACCGCGTCGGGTGATGCCAGTCTGCGCCTGGTCTCCGGCGGCAAGGTCCAGGCAATCAACCTTGACCTGATCCCCAGTTGGAGCACCGTTGACGAACGGCTGCAAGACGCCCCCTGGCACACTGTCAACGGCGTCCACTACGGCGTGCCCTACCAGTGGGGTTCCAACGTGCTCATGTACAATACCGAGGTCTTTGGCGACACCCCGCCCGACAGTTGGAGCGTCGTCTTTGAGGAAACGACCCTACCCGATGGCGAGTCCAACGCCGGCCGGGTCCAGGCTTTTGACGGCCCGATTTACGTCGCCGACGCCGCCCTGTACCTGAAGCAGCACCAGCCCGAGCTGGGCATTGAAGACCCTTACGCCTTAACTCGCGATCAATTTAACGCCGCTCTCGACTTGCTGCGCCAGCAGCGCCAGCTCGTCGGCCGCTACTGGCACGACGCCTTCATCCAGATTGACGACTTCAAGAACGAAGGCGTGGTCGCTTCCTCTTCCTGGCCTTTCCAGGTCAACCTGTTGGCCGCCGAGGGTGAGCCAGTGGCCAGTGTCATTCCCGTCGAAGGAGCCACCGGCTGGGCCGACACGACGATGATGCACGCGGACGCGCCCCATCCCAACTGCGCCTACATGTGGCTGGAACACTCCATTAATCCCAAGCTCCAGGGCGACCTGGCGGCCTGGTTTGGCTCCGTCCCGGCCGTGCTGGCCGCCTGCGACGGCAACGAGCTGCTGGGCGCGGAAGGCTGCGACATTAACGGCCTGGGCAACTTTGACCAGATTGCCTTCTGGAAAACGCCTACCGCCGATTGTGGCGACGGCCGGATGGAGTGCGTCCCCTATCACGAGTGGGTGACCAACTACATTGCCGTCATTGGCGGAAGGTAGGGATTTTAGATTTTAGATTTTAGATTGAGGGCTATCAGCTATCAGCCGCCAGCCAAAAACTGACAACTGATAGCTAAAAGCTGATAGCTGATGGCTCAATGCGGAGGTGGTGATCGTGGAATATCGTCTGTGGATTGACGGCGAGTGGGCGAACAGCCAGGATGGCCGCCGGATGGTGATTGAGAACCCGGCCAGCGGCGCGCCCATAGCCGAGGTCGTCAACGCCGGCCGGCAGGACGTGGACCGGGCGGTGCAGGCCGCCAGGACTGCTTTCTACGACGGCCGCTGGTCGAAAAAGACCCCCGCCGAGCGCTCTCTGCTCCTCTGGCGGCTGGCCGACCTGATTGAGGCCCACGCCGAAGAGCTGGCCCGCCTGGAATCGGAAAACACCGGTAAGCCCTACCAATTTGTCAGCCTGGGGGCCGACCTGCCTTTTATCGTGGACAACCTGCGCTTCTTTGCCGCCGCCGCTCGCGACACTCACGGCAACCACGCCGGGGAGTTCATGCGTGGCTACACCTCCATCTTCCGCCGCGAGCCGGTCGGCGTGGTTGGCCAGATTGCCCCCTGGAACTACCCGCTGATGATGGCCGTCTGGAAAATTGGCCCGGCGCTGGCCGCCGGCTGCACGGCCGTCCTCAAGCCGGCTCCAACCACGCCGCTGACCGCCCTGAAGCTGGCCGAACTCACGGCCGAGGCCGGCATCCCGCCCGGCGTCGTCAACGTCGTCACCGGTGGCAACGACACCGGCCAGGCGCTGGTCGAGCACCCCGACGTCCGCATGGTCAGCCTGACCGGCTCTACCGCTACCGGCAAGAAGATTATGAAGACGGCCGCCGACACCCTAAAGCGTGTTCACCTGGAGCTAGGCGGCAAAGCGCCTATTCTCGTCTTTGACGACGCCGACCTGGAGTTGGTTGCCGCCAAAGTGACACTGGCCTCTACCTTTAATACCGGCCAGGACTGCACCGCCGCTACCCGCGTCTACGTCGAGCAGAGCCATGTCGCGCCGGCCACGGAGGCCATTGTCGAGGCCATGCGTGGCGTCAAGGTGGGTGATCCTTTTGCCGAAGGTGTTCAGATGGGGCCGCTCATTTCCCGAACGCAACGGGAACGGGTCCAGGGCTTCGTAGAACGGGCCAGAGCTGGAGGCGCCCAAGTCCTGACCGGCGGCGGCGTGCCGGCCGAGTTCCAGAGCGGCTACTATTACGAGCCGACCGTCATCGCCGGCGCCGACCAGAAAGCGGAGATAATCCAGAGCGAGGTCTTCGGCCCGGTGCTGACCATCAGCGCCTTCAAAGACGAGGTCGAGGCCCTGAACCTGGGCAACGACGTCCTTTACGGCCTGGCCGCTTCCCTCTTCACCCGCGACATCGGCCGGGCCATGCGCCTGGCCAGCGAACTGGAATTCGGCACGGTCTGGATTAACGATCACATCCCACTGACCTCGGAGACGCCACACGGCGGCTTCAAGCAGTCCGGTTTCGGCAAGGACCTCTCGGCCGAGGCAGTGGGCGATTATCAGATCACCAAACACGTCATGGTCGCCACCGGCTCGTAGAGAGGGTAGAGATTGGAGATAATGAGCAACCTCTGGTCGCCACTCTCCAATCTCTAATCTTCAATCTCTCATGACCGCACCTGCCGTCCGCTTTTCCGAAGTCAGCCGCTATTTCGGCGAGGTCAGGGCTGTTGACGATGTCAGCTTCGAGGTCTATGATGGCGAGTTCTTCTCGCTGCTTGGCCCCTCCGGTTCGGGCAAGACCACCTGCCTGCGCCTGATCGCCGGCTTTGACCGGCCGACGGCCGGCGGCATTGCCCTGTTCGGCCGGGAAGTCTCCGGCCTACCCCCCTACGAACGCGAAGTCAACACCGTCTTCCAAGATTACGCCCTCTTTCCCCACATGACCGTGGCCGACAACGTCGGTTATGGGCTGATGATTAAAAAGGTGCCCAGAGCCGAGCGACAGCGCCGGGTAGCGGAGATGCTGGAACTGGTCCGCCTGCCGGGGCTGGGCGGCCGCAAGCCGTCGCAACTGTCCGGCGGGCAGCGGCAGCGGGTGGCCCTGGCCCGCGCCCTGGTCAACCAGCCGCGCGTCCTCCTGCTGGACGAGCCGCTGGGCGCGTTGGACTTGAAACTGCGCCAGCAAATGCAGATCGAGCTGAAGGCCATCCAGCAAAAGGTCGGCATTACCTTCATTTACGTCACCCATGACCAGGAAGAGGCGCTGACGATGAGTGACCGGCTGGCCGTCTTTAACCTCGGCCGGATTGAGCAGATCGGCAGCCCGGCCGAAGTCTACGAGCACCCGGCCACCTCCTTCGTCGCCGGCTTCGTCGGCGTTTCCAACCTGATCGGCGGGGCGCTGGCCCAGGCCATCACCGGCTCGCCCCAGACCTTTGCCATCCGGCCGGAGAAGATCCGCCTCTGCCCGCCCGATACCGTCGTAGAAGAGGGACTGTGCGCCGCCGATGGCCAGATCCGCGACGTGGTCTATCTGGGCATGCACACTCGCTATCTGGTCGAGCTGGATGGCGGCGGCGACCTGACCGTCGTCTCCCAGAACCTGGAAACTACCTCGATGGACGTTCTGGGGGCGCGCGGCCGCCGGGTCCGGCTGGTGTGGGACTGCCGCTACAACCGGCCGGTGTCGGCCGCGGCCGGGTGAGGCCAGGGATGGAAGCGAACTCCTCTTTGCCTTCTGCCAGCCAGCCGGCGGCCCAGCCTAAACGGGGCCTGGCGCAGCGTTTGTCCACATTCCTGTACCGCCGGCCGAAACTCCTGCTGGCCCTGCTCCTTGGGCCGCCCCTGCTTTACATGCTCGTCGTCTACCTGGGCGCGCTGTTTACCCTGCTCATCCAGAGCTTCTTCCGGCTGGACGATTTCACCGGCCAGGTCGTGCGCGACTTTACCCTCTCCACGTACGGGCAGCTCTTTACCCGGGCCAACCTCGACATCTTCACCCGCACGGCCGGCATGGCCGCGGCCGTCACCCTGGCGGCGGCCATCATTGCCTTCCCCCTGGCCTACTATATGGCCCGTTACGCCGCCAGCCGGGCCAGAGCCTTGCTCTACCTGGCCGTCCTCATGCCCCTCTGGTCCAGCTATATCATCCGCGTTTACTCCTGGCGCCTGATCCTGGCCAAGGAAGGGATTTTAAGCTGGTTTATCGGCAAGCTGGGCCTGGCCGGCGCCCTGGAGGCGGTCCTGCAGTTGCCGGTCATTGGCGGCCCGTCCTTGACCGTCTCCTTCCTGGGGATGTTCCTCGTCTTCGTCTACATCTGGCTGCCCTACATGATCCTGCCCATCCAGGCTGCCCTGGAGCGTGTGCCTCGTTCTGTATTAGAGGCCTCCGGTGACCTGGGCGGCCGCCCGGCCCACACCTTCCGCTACGTTACCCTCCCCCTGGCCTTGCCGGGAGTGGTGGCCGGCTCTATCTTTACCTTCTCCCTGACGTTGGGCGACTTTATCGTCCCGACCACGTTGGGCAATTCCAGCTTCTTTATCGGCCAGGCGGTGCTTTCCCACCAGGGCACGTCCGGCAACATTCCCCTGGCTGCAGCCATCACCGTCGTCCCGATTGTCATCATGACCTTCTATTTATTGGGGGCCAGGAAATTGGGGGCCTTCGATGCGCTCTGAGAAAGCCCCTTTCTCGTTGAAAGCGGCCGCCGCCGGCGCGCTGCTCTTTTTGCACGTGCCGGTCTGGCTTATCCTCCTCTACGCCTTTACCACCGACGAAGCCAGCTTTAGCTTCCCGCTGCCCGGCCTGACCTTGCGTTGGTTTGGCGTCACCTGGGGACGGGAGGACCTGTGGGAGGCGCTGTTCCTGTCGGTTCGTGTAGCCCTCATCTCCACGACGGCGGCCCTGATCCTGGGCAGTCTGGCCGCCGCGGCCGTCTACCGCAGCAAATTCTTCGGCCGGGAAGCCATCTCCTTCTTGCTGGTCCTACCCATTGCCCTGCCTGGCATTGTCACCGGCATTGCTCTGCGCTCGGCCGTCGGCCTGCTGGACATCCCCTTTAGCTTCTGGACCATCGTCATCGGCCACGCCACCTTCTGCGTCGTGACCGTCTACAACAACGTCCTGGCCCGCTTCCGGCGCATGGGCCGCTCCCAAATGGAAGCCTCGATGGACCTGGGGGCCAACGGTTTCCAGACCTTCCGCTACATTATCTTGCCCGAGCTGGCCACCGCCCTCCTGGCCGGCGGGATGCTGGCTTTTACCCTCTCCTTCGACGAGGTTATCGTCACCACCTTTACCGCCGGCCAGCAGCAAACCCTGCCCATCTGGATATTTAGCCAGTTGGCCCGTCCGCGCCAGCGGCCGGTGACCAACGTCGTCGCCATCTTCGTCATCGCCCTGACCACCATCCCCATCCTCCTGGCCCACCGCTTGACGCAGGAGAGTGGCGGCCGGGGTGACCGCGAATAATTGTAAACAGAATGTCTATTCAACGAGGTTAAGCAGGTGGATTTCGTCATACATAACCTGCGACTACAAGAATTAGTGGCAATCGTCCAAGAGAACAAACGCTTCTACGAGGACTTCGTTTCTTTTTTGCAAGAACAAGGCTATCGAACCGTCCTCGATTTCATTCAAGATCCATCCGATGAAAGAGCCGCGCAAACCATTTCAAGCTACTTGAACCGGCCGGCGGATGTTATTCTATATGATGGCTTGCTACGTCCTTATGACAATTCAAAAGCAAAGTGGTTTTTTCTGGCATGGTTACTGCGAGATGCAGCCACGCAACGACTCCAACCACTTTTGAGGGGTGTTCCGGGTAGGACTATCGTTCAGAGAAAAACCTACCTGTTGAACGAGATCCGTAAATTTGTTGCACCCCTTTTTCCACAACCCGAAAGTTGGGAGTGGCCGGCCGTATCAGAAGTAATGTTAGCTCGACTTGAGGGTAGCCGACGTTCCCTCAAAGGTACACTGTTTGAAGACTTGGTGAGGCGTAGCCTGGAGAAACTAATAACGAAGTACGGGCTGTTCTTAACAGTGAGCACAAAGGAAGCCAGAATTCATGATGAAACTTACGATGTACAGATAGTTGGAGGAGGGGGAGTAATTCTTCTGCCAGTAAAAACCCGTGAAACGATGGGGGGAGGGCATGCACTGTTGTTTACGCGCGATATTTATAAATCTATTCTTGTCGCTACTGAGCATGGCTACACATGCATTCCCATTATTATTGCGGAATCGTGGTCAGGCGATCTGGACACTCTCAAATCGGAACTCTATATCCATATACAGGCGAATCCAAATCAAGTTGCAGCCATTGAGCCAGTGCTTGCTGAAAAACTAGAAGGGTTGTTGCCATTGTTCAGGCAAATAGCAGTAGGCTAAAGCAATGTTGGTTGTAGCACCCGTTCTTTTGCCATATTGCAATATTTCGGATTACTGTCAATCCCTACATAGTGCCGACCAAGGCGTTGGGCAACTACGGCCGTTGTTCCACTACCAACAAACGGATCGAGGACGATACCATTTTCGGGGCAGCCAGCTAGAACACACAACTCTACGAGCTTTTCTGGAAAGACGGCAAAATGGGCGTCTCTGAATTTGGAAAGAGCAATTTCCCAGACAGTACGTCTATTTCTACCTTTAGGATGAAAAGCTTGATCCCATCTGCCATTGTGTAGATTTGAATTGCCCTTATTTTTACCCTCTTCTGGTGTTCCATTTGTCTTACCAAAGTGGTTGCGTCCACCTCTCATCCGGCTTTGAGGTGTAAAGGTAACGTGTGGTTCTCTTACCGCATCAATGTCATAGTGATAGGTCTTGCCTTTGGAAAACAAGAATATGTATTCGTGACCAGTGGTAGGTCTATTCTTGACAGAAGATGGCATTGCGTTAGGTTTGTGCCATATTATATCTGACCGGAGGAACCAACCATCGTCTTTGAGAGTTAGCGCTATTCTCCAGGGCATTCCCAATAATGCCCCATCCTGATATTTATCTCCCAGGTTTAGCCAAAACGTACCGTCCTCTCTCAGCACACGAAAGCATTGAATAAAGACACGACGAAGATTACCGATGTACTCTTCCGGACTGTTTTCATTGCCGATTTGAACTGGAGTACTGTAGTCTCGCTGTTGGTAATAAGGAGGGCTTGTTACAATGCAGTGTACTGAGAGATCCGGCAATTCAGTTAAGACCTTGCAGGCGTCCCCCAGCAAAATTGAGTCGAGCCATTGCTTTTTATCTGAAGCCACTGGTGAGTTCTCCAAATTACTCATTACTTAACAACTGTTGCCTATTCATTGTTTCCGAGCGAAACTGCTGTGCCAAGATTGTAGTCTGGACTTAATTCGCGAATCAAGTTGCCTATCTGAGTTCGCGCAGTTTCATCACGTAATAGCGACTCAAAATCTACTAAACTCAATATGATGACTTGGGGAGTAGTGCGACGCATAACGATATACCTGCTGTTGTTTTGCACAACATCGTCTATTATGCGGCCGAAATTATTCTGGGCCTGCGTTGAAGGAATAGTTCTTGTCTTCATAACTTTATATCTTGGCCGTATTAGCTAATATAGCTATTATAGCGCATAGTAAGCCTCTAGTCAAGAAACCCTGGCCGGTACTTTAATGGTATGGTTGAGGATTACGGTGTCCTCGCTGCCAGTTGCTACCTCCAGTGGTGGCTGGGTAATCTCCCCCTAAAGTATAATTGGACTTATCAATCTGGAGTAGGGTATTGAGGTCAAGAGTTGAAATGGCTAAGAAAAAGCTATCGCGCCAAGAGTTAAAACGCCAGCGCCAACAGGAAATAGAGCAGGCGCACTTGCCAACCTCGAGCTTGTCGTTGAAATTGCTGGCGAGCTTATCACGCCGGAATCCCGCGATGAAATATTTGACGCCCTGGACAGCCTGCGCGCTCGTCTGAAGCGGAAGGGTAGGCACCGCCAGGTAGCCGAAGTGGCTGCACTGCACTTGTTCCTGCAACGAGCCCCCGACGATCCTGGCGCATGGGCGCCCATCGGCCTGATCCAGGCTTTAGTCGTTAAAAGTGTCTTTGCCGGCTTTAGCCTGTTCGAGACGTCGGCCGAAATTTTTGACAGCCTGGAGGACGGTTCCGAAGCGGGGAGGGAGCAGGACAACATCCTGGCCTTAAAAGAGCGACTGGAACAAAGTGGCGCGACGGCGAAGATGGCTCAGCAGCTAGGCGAGGTTCCCGGTTTAACTTCCTTTCTCACCAAAAAGGCCGACGAGGCCTGGGAAAAGGGTGTGGGCGCCCTGTTCACCGGCGACCTGTTCCTGGGACTGTATAGTGATGAGGAATTAGACGGAGCGGCATCCATTTTCGAGTTACCTGGCCGAGGAGGACGCGGTCCAAAATGAGATGGGATTCTTACTCCGCGCTTTAATGGGCGAGTTAAGGCAGGCGGCAGAAGAAGAGGAGTAACTACCGATCACGGCCACCCGGGTAAGGGGCAAGTTACTTGCAGCGACCTTTGGTCGCCACTCGCCTACTCGCCTACTCGCCTACTCGCCCACTCAGTCCTCAGTCCTCAGTCCTCAGTCCTTTCCAACAACCGCCTGGGCCGGGCAAAGCCGTGGCGCTGGTAAAGGCTAACGCTTTCTTCGGACGGCCAGAGGATGGCGCTTTCCTTCTCTTTCTCCGGCCAGGCAGCCAGCGCCGCTTCCAGTAGTTGCCCGCCAATCCCCTGGTTGCGCAGCTCCGGCAGCACGTAGACGTTGGTGATGTAAAGAATATACTCGGCCTCCGGGACTGGATTGGGGATCTTTTCGATGAGTTGGGCGAAGGCATGCCCTACCACCCGGCCGTCCTCAGCCACCGCCACCCAGGCCCGCCACAACCTCCCATCCAGCCGCTCCCCCAACCAGGCCGACACCCGGCCCACAAACGCTTCCCGCCCCTCGTTCGGCGCCCCCATCTCGCTGCGAAAGCGGTAGCGCAGCTCCGCCAAAACCGGCACATCGTCCACCGTTGCCGGCCGTATGTGGATTTGTAGCTTCCTGGCGTTGGTCATTATGGATGATCTTCGTAAATGCCAGCGCGGCTCACGGCGTAGTCCGATAACACCGGTATATCAGCAGTAATCAGAGCAGCCAACTCATCAGCTAACTGATCGGCGGAGGAGAAAGCCTTACTCCTCTCCGCGTTCTCCGCGTCTCCGCGGTTAATTTACGGCGTAACCCCGGCCGGTACCTCAATCGCATGGCCGACGATCACCGTATCCTCACCCCCGGCCGCCACCGTCAACGGCGCCACCAACCGGACCAGCTCGATGAAGCACAGCGCCTGGGCCTCGGCTTCGCAGTAATAGATCACCAGGTCGGCCGTCAACTCGTCCTGGCCCTGGCTAAACGTGGCCGGGAAGGAGAGCGGGAACGTCGGTTTGGCAATCGTCCGGTTGGCCTCGGCCGTATCAAAGGCGACCAGCCCATCCTCACTACTCCACTTCATCGAGAAAGGCGCCCGGTCGTTGACCTTGTAGCCGGCCGGCAGCGTGACCTCCAGCCGCACCATGCCCTCGCCGGCCGCCACCGTCTGCGGTTCCAGTGTGACGATCTTGCCGTTATACTCCTCCCCGGCCGGCTGGCGGGTCAACAACCCCTGCGTGTCTACCAGCACCAGCGTCGTCACTTCTTCGTTCTCCAGGTCAACCACCCGGATGGCGTGGTTGTTCGTGTCGGCCACGTACAACCGGCCGTCGCCCAGGCTCAAGCCGCCCGGTTCGTCAAAGAGCGGATCCTGGCCATCACGCCAGCCCGCCTCGTCGCCGCCCAGGAAAGTCGTGCTCTCCTGCGTTTCCGGGTTCACGATTTTGATTTTGCTGTTGTACGTATCGGCCACGTACAGCAACCCCTCGTGGTAGACCACCCCTAACGGGTGTTGCAGGCGGACCTCGTTGCCCACGCCGTCCACGTCGCCGAAATCGAACAGCCCTGTGCCGACGATGGTCTTCAGTTCCCCATCCGGATCCAGGTCGGCCGTGCGGATGGCGCTGGCCTCGCTGTCGGCGATGTACAGCACCGTCCCGTCGGTCGCCAGGCCGCTGGGCTGGTTCAGCCCACCTTGCGTCAACCCGCCGTCGCGCAGCTCCTCCCGGCCGGAGCCGGCGTGGAGCAATATCGTCCCGGCCGCCACGTCGTAAGCCCAGACCTGGTGCTGCCCGGCCATGGCAATGTAGACAAACCCGTCGTGATAGAGCACGTCCCAGGGCGAGTTCAGCCCGTAGGTCTTGGCCTGGGCCGTTGGGACCTCCATGTAAATCTGCCGGCCGACGCCGGCCACCGTTTCCACCTGGCGCGCCGCCAGGTCCACCTTGCGGATGGCGTGGTTTTCTGTGTCGGCCACGTAGAGCGTGTTTTCGTCGGCCAGCGTCAGCCCCTGGGGGCGGAAAAAGCTGGCCGTTTCATAGTCGCCGTCCTCCAGCCGGGGCCGGCCGTCGCCAATCACTTCCAGGACGTTGCCCTCCAGGTCGGTGATGACCAGGCGGTTGTGATTGGAATCGGCAATAAAGAGGCGACTGTGGGCGGCGTCGGCCAGGATTTTGCCCGGGAAGCGCAGCGGCGAATCCGCCTGGCCCTCCTGTTCCAGCCGCAGGTCGAGCGGCGTGCGGTCAATCTTGCCCTGGGCGTCAAACTCGGCAATCATCAAGCCGATGATATGGTCAAACGGCTCGTAAATCCCTTCGCCGGAATGGAAGCCCAGCACCTTGCCGTCCGGATCAATCAGCACCAGGGTCGGCCAGGCGCGCGCCCCGTACTGGTTCCAGACCTCGAAATCTTTATCGTTAATGACCGGGTGCTCCAGCTCGTAGCGCAGGATAATGCGGCGAATATTGTCTGTTTCCCCCTCATTTTCAAACTTGGCCGAGTGGACGCCAATGACCACCAGCTCGTCGGCGTACTTTTCTTCCAGCCGTTTCAGCTCAGGGATGATGTGCATGCAGTTAATGCAGCCGTACGTCCAGAAATCCAGCAGGACGACCTTGCCGCGCAGGTCGGCCAGGGTCAGGGGGCGGTCGCTATTGAGCCAGTCCAGGCCGGCCGGAAATTCCGGGGCCGGGACTCTACCCGCATATGATTGGGCCACAGTTTCCTCCGGTGATTCTTCTTCTTCAGGGGCAGTCGTTGTCTCTCGCGTCGTTCCCCCAATCTCCTCGACGTTGGCCGGCGGATCGGCCCGGCCGCAAGAAGTTAACATAAGGACGACAAAGATCAGGACAAGAATAGACAGACTTCTCTTTTTCATAGGTCATAGTGTACCACTGCTGCCTTACATCTCAATTAGTCAAATCTTGTGAAAATCTTAAACGAAACCTCCCGGAGGTTAATGCCTACTGCCGACCTCTAATCTCAAACCTCCAGGAGGTTATCAATGAAATCGCAAACCCCCGGGAGGTTCGCTATAATCATCCCATGAACTGGAAACGGGTAAGCCTCTTGTTGCTTTTAATTTTTCTCGTGGCCTGCGACGACAACGCCCCGCCCCCTGTGCAGGACTCTTACGCCGAGGTAACTTTGACGCCGCTGGCTACGCCCACGCTCATCCCCACCATTACGGCCGCGCCCGGCGGCGCCGAGGGGATTGGCCTGGCCTTTTTCCGCGCCTGGGAAGGGCGCGATTACCTGGGCATGTACAGCCTGCTCTCACCCCAGAGCCAGGCGCTGGTGGACAGCAGCGCCTTTGTTTCCTATTATGAGGAAATGATGGCCATTGCCGCAGTCCAGTCCATTCACGTCCAGCCCCTCTCGGCCGCGCAGAACGGGGATCGGGCAGAATTTGGGGCGCGGGTGACTTGGGAAACGGCCGTCGTCGGCGCCATCATCCGCGACCACGTGGCCGAGCTGGTCTACAGAAGCGGGCGCTGGGGCATCGTCTGGCACGAGGGGCTGGTGCTGCCTGAGTTGAAAGGCGGCTACCGGCTGTATATGGAACACCGCATCCCGGCCCGCGCCAACATCTACGACGTCAACGGCAAAGGACTGGCTTTCCAGGGGACGGTCATCACCCTGGGCGTTATCCCCGGCCGCATCCAGGACGAGGCCGGCCTGCTTAACGTGCTCAGCCCGCTCCTGAACAAGACGCCGGAGGAAATCCGGCCGCTTTACGCCTCGGCCCTGCCCGATTGGTACGTGCCCCTGGGCGACATTACCGGCGAGGTAATGGAGGCCCATTACGCCGAGCTGCAACCCTACCTGGACAACGGCCTGGCCACCGACGACCGCCTGACGCGCCTCTACACCGAGACGGGCACGGCCGCTCACGTCCTCGGTTACACCGGCTTTATCCCGGCCGAGAGCCTGGCCGAATACCAGGCCTTGGGCTACCAGGGTGACGAACAGGTCGGGCTGGCCGGCGTCGAATTGTGGGGCGAAAGGTACCTGAGCGGCACACGCGGCGGCGCCCTGACTGTCGTCGGCCCCAACGGGGAGTACATCTCTACTATCCAGGAGAGCGAGCCCAAACAGGCCCGTAGCATTTACACCACTCTTGACCTCCCCTTCCAGGCCGCCGTCGAACAGGCCCTGGCCGAAGCCATTGAAACCCACCCGGCCGGCGCGGCTGGCTCAATCGTGGTCTTAGATGCCCAGAGCGGCGCGGTGCGGGCCATGGCCAGCTACCCGGCTTACAACCCGGCCATTTTTGACTCGGTCCGGGTGGACGCGGCCGAACAGTTGCAGGCCGTCCTCGACAACCCCAACCAGCCACTGGTCAATCGGGTCACCCAGGCCGAGTACCCGCCCGGCTCGACCTTCAAGATTGTCACCTTTTCCGCCGGGGTCAACAGCGGCCTGTACACGCCCAACAGCTTATACACCAGCACCGGCACCTGGGACCGGCTGGGCGAGAACTTTATCAAGCGCGACTGGCGGGAAGGCGGCCACGGCACGGTCAGCCTCAGCCAGGCCCTGGTCGTCTCCTGCAACTCCTGTTTTTACGACGTCGGCTATAACCTCGACGGCTATGATCCCTTCTTCTTGCCCAACACCGCCCGCCAGTTGGGCTTCGACGCCCCCACCGGCATTGTCGGCCTGCTGGAGGCCGGCGGGCTGATTCCCGACCCGGAGTGGAAAATCAACGTCCAGGGCGAGGGCTGGGTCACCGGCGACTCGGTCAACATGGCCATTGGCCAGGGCTTCGTCCTGGTCACGCCGCTGCAAATGGCCCGGCTCATTGCTGCCGTAGCCAACGGCGGCGTTCTCTACCGGCCGTCAGTCATTGACCGGATTGGCGCCGGCGGCGGCGCGCCGGAAGAGAAGTGGCCTGTCGAGGCCCAGGGCCAGTTGCCGCTGTCAGACGACTACCGGGAGGTGATTCGCCAGAGCCTGCGGGCCGTGGCCAACAGCGCCGACGGCACCGCCGCTTACCAGTTTACCGGTCTCCCCGTGCCGGTAGCCGGCAAGACCGGGACGGCCGAAACGCCTGGCGGCCAGCCTCACGCCTGGTTTATTGGTTATGCGCCGGCCGAGCCCTACACCCTGTCTGACGGCACGGTCGTCAACGCCCCCCAACTGGCCATTGCCGTCATGATTGAGAACGCCGGCGAGGGGTCGGCCGTGGCCGCGCCCATCTTCCGCCGCGTCGTCGAACTCTATTACGGCATTACGCCGGTCAGGCCCTATCCCTGGGAGTAAGATGCAACTCCCGCCTTTTAAACTCGAACGCTATTTCGCCAGGTACGAGTTCACCGCGCCCTACCTGCTGTCTAGCTCTGACTGCGAGTCCTGGACAGTTCAAGAACTACTGGCCCTGGAGCCGGCCGCCCACGATTTGTTCCAGCGCCATTGGCTGGGCTACACCGAGTCGCCGGGGGCGCTGGCGCTGCGGCAGGAAATTTGCCGGGTTTACACCACCATCCAGCCTGACCAGGTGCTCGTCCACAGCGGCGCTGAAGAAGCCATATTTTTATTCATGCACGCCGCACTCCAGGCTGGCGACCACGCCATCGTTCACTCGCCCTGCTACCAATCGCTCGCCGAAGTAGCCCGCGCCATTGGCTGTGAGGTAACGCCCTGGCAGGCCAGCGAAAGCAATGGCTGGGCGCTCGACAACGACGAGTTGCGGCGCAGCATTCGCCCCAACACCCGCGTGGTCGTGCTCAACACCCCCCACAACCCCACCGGCTTTTTGATGCCACGTGAACAGTTTGACGAAGTCAACGGCATCGCCCGGGAAAACGGCCTCATTCTCTTTTCCGACGAAGTCTACCGCGAGTCCGAGTACGCTCCGGCCAACCGCCTGCCGGCCGGCTGCGACGTCAACGAACAGGCCGTCTCGTTAGGCGTCATGTCCAAAACCTACGGCTTGCCCGGCCTGCGCATTGGCTGGATCGCCACTCACGACGCCGAACTGTACGCCCGGATGGCCACGTTGAAAGATTACACCACTATTTGCAACAGCGCCCCCAGCGAGTTCCTGGCCGGGCTGGCGCTCCGCCACCGGGAGAAACTCGCCCGGCGCAACCTGGACATCATCACCGCCAACCTGGCTATCCTGGACGACTTTTTCGCCCGGCACGACGACCGGTTCGCCTGGATTCGCCCCCAGGCCGGCCCCATCGCCTACCCCCGGCTGCTGAACGAGGACGCAGAATCCTTCTGCCACGACTTAGTCACCACGGCCGGCGTCCTCCTGCTCCCCGGCGCCGTCTATGACGACCCCGGCAACCACTTCCGAATCGGCTTCGGCCGGCGCAACTTACCCGAAGCTATAGCCCGCCTGGAAGAGTTCTTGCGCCAGGTTCAGAGGTGACTGTCACTTCCGCAAGTGACAGTCACCTGGCAGAGGAGGGTTAAACATGGCTGTTCGTGAGGGTCTATGGGATTGCCAGTGGTGCGGGCAAACAGGCATTCTCGGCCGGCACAAAGAGTGCTCCAATTGCGGCCGCTCCCGCCCCGAGGGGACCAAATTTTACCTGCCGGGCAGCGCCCCGGCCGTCGCCGACCCCCAGTTATTGAAGATAGCCAAAGCCGGCCCGGACTGGCTCTGCGAACATTGCGGTTCCAGCAACGCCGCCGGCCGGGACCGTTGCGCCAGTTGCGACGCCCCCAAAGGCTCCAGCCCCAGCCAGGCCGTCAAAGATTATTCCCCGGCGGCCATCCCTCGAACCTGGGATAACGCCTCGTCTTCGGAGGAAACGCCCCAGGCCCATCTCCCCGAGCCGGCGGCGCTGCCGGCCGCCCCGGCCAGGAAGTGGTTTTTACCAGGCGGCATCGTCGCCGCAGTGGCTGTTCTTTTCTTCTGTGGGCTTCTCTCGGTCCTGCTGTTGGCGAACGCTCGCGGCGGCCAGCCCCAGATAGACGAAGGCCCGCCAACGGCCGCCCTCTTCGTCTTTACCCCGGCCCCCACCATTGATCCCTACCGGGAAGTCACGGCCACCGTCAGCGGCTTCAGTTGGCTCTGGAGCGTTTCCATTGAGAAGCTCAGCCCCCTGGTTCAGACCGGCGCGTCGGTTCCACCCGGCGGCCGCATCCTCAACCAGACCCAGGTCATTGACCATTACGAGCAGATCCTGGACCATTACGAGACCCGCTCCACCCAGGTGGCCGAAACAGTTCAGACGGGCGTCCGCACCTACGTCTGTGGCCAGCGCGACCTGGGCAACGGCTTCTTTGAAGACATCGAGTGTACCGAGCCGGTCTACGAGACCCGCTACCGGACCGAAACGACCCAGGAACCGGTCTACCGCAGCGACCCCGTCTACGTCACCCAGTATACCTACGAAATAGACCAGTGGAGTTACACCCGCAGCGAGGAGGTCTCCGGCGCAGACCAGAACCCCTTCTGGCCCACCTTCACCCTGGCGGCCGATGAGCGCGAGGCCGGCCGGAGCCAGTACCAGTACGTCGAGTTTGCCGGCCAGGCCGGCAACACCTACCGGCTGGCCGTCAGCCAGGAAGAGTGGACGGCCTATCTCGCCGGTGATACTTACCGCCTGGAAGTGGACCGCTCCAACAACGTCTACCGCGTCCTCGAACGGTTGGTTGAAGCGTACCCGTAAGACAATAGAACAGTTGATGAACGCTGAGCAGCGCAGTTTAGATGCTTATTGCCTCACCTGCCAGGCCCAACAGGGGTTCGTATTGCTGACCAATGCGCCACGTATCCTGGAGACGTCCCATTGGCGCGTGGAGCACGCCCACCCAACCTCAGTGCGCGGCTGGCTAGTTGTCGCCCTCGTCCGCCACGCTGCCGCCCTCCACGAGTTGACGGCCGAAGAGTTTGCCTCTCTTGGCCAATTACTGCCCATACTTTGCCAGGCCCTGCACGAAATTGTCGGATCGGAAAAAGAGTATGTGATGCAATTCGCTGAAGCCGCCGGGCACAGCCACGTCCACTTTCACGTCATTGCCCGCCTGCCGGAGTGGCCGGCCGAGCTAAAAGGGGCACACGTCTTCAACGGCCTCGGCCCTAAAGTGGATGACCCGCTCCTAAGTGATGTGCTAACTCCCTTGGCGTTGACTATTCGGCAATACATCCTGGCGCGGTGGCCCGCTGCGGAGAACCTCTACCTCTAGCTCTCGCTCTAGCTCTATCCTTCCCTTAACGGAGCGTCTTATAGAAAAAGTCCGTCACCGCCGGGTGGACGAAGCTATTGCGGAAAAGGGCCTGCCACTCCCAGCGTGTATCCCAGGCTCCGCCTTCCTGGTTGGCCAGCAGCCAATAGCTGAAGGCCAGGAAGTACGGCTCGGCCTGGCGCATATACGTGTATTGGTAAATGATCAGCTCCTTTTCCACCTGGGGGTCAGGGCTATAGGAGCCGCCCTCCGTGCCAATCATCGCCATCGAATGGCCCAGTTGGGTGCGGATGATCTCGTCGTAGCGGCGGAAGAGGAGAAAGCCGTCCGGGTCGTCAAACGGCCGCGTACCGTGGTAATTATGCACCGACAGCCAGGTCCGGTTCAGCAGCCAGGCGTCGCCGTTGTAGTGCAGGGCGCGTAGCGTCCGGTCCAGGAAGGTGTAGTGGTTGTAGGCCCCGCCCGGGCTCAACGCGCCAATGCCCGGCAGGCCGCCGTTGGCCACCACCTGGCGGGCGGCCGCCGCCCAGGCGTTGGCATACTGGTTGGTGTTGGCAAAGCCCTGCGAGTTTTCCTCGTTGGCGTTCGGCTCGTTGTACAGTTGGTAATAGTAGACCCCTTTGCGCCGGTAATAGGCGACCATCGGCCCTAAATCGCTGTCGTAGGGTTGGATATTGCTGCGATAGACGCGCATCACCGGCATGATGCCACTGGCCACCAGCCGCTCCACCAGGTAGTCGTTGTCGCCAATATTGGCCCCGTCGTTAAGGAAGACCACCCACTCGATGTGCATCCGCACCAGTTGGCTCACGAAGCGGTCCACCACGGCCGGCGACTGGCTGTTGGTCGGAATCCAGTGCATGCCCCAGCCATTGTCGCCCGGCGGCCGGGGGAACGCCTCCGGGGGGATGACCTCGTCCAAAGCGTACTGGTTCAACGGCTTGATGACCGGCGTGGCCGTGCCCGTGGCCGAGGGGAACGGCGTCACCGACGGCGTCGGGCTGGGGGTGATCGGCGTGTTGGTGGGAATGGGCAGCGGCGTGGTGCTGGGCGGCCGGCCCACGGTCGGCGCTGCTGGGGTGGCTGTTGGCAACGCCGTCGCCGGAAGGGGCGTCCAGGTGGCCGGCAGGTCAGACGACGAGGTGGGAGAAATGGCCGCCAGTTGCGCGCGGGTGGGCAGCTCGGCCACCACCCACTGGCAGCCGACCAGCAACAGGCCGACCAGCGCTAAGCCAAGGCGCCAGGCTACCGGGAATAAAATTTTTCGTGCAATTCGTGTCATTCGTGTCAGGAAACAATGCTAACGGTATAAATCTAATTCCGGCGGCCGGATCAGGTCGCCGGCCTGGCCTTCAATCGGCGGCAATTGCAGGCCGCGAATCAGGACCACCGGCCGGCCCTCGGCCGCCTGGCCCATCAGCAGGCCGGCCGCCGCGGCAATCTCGTCGGCCGTGCCCACTTCGGTATGCTGCAGCCGGTAACCGTACCGGTCCGGCTCGCCACGCCGGTCCCACAGCGCCGGCAGCCCAGCCAGGCCGATAGCCACGCCCACCGTCCCCAGGCGGAACGGCCGCCCGTGGCTGTCCGTAATCAACACCCCGACCCGCACACCCCACCGCTCCTGCATGGCCTGGCGCAGGCGGGCCGCCGAGCCGTCGGGGTCCAGGGGCAACAAGACCACCGTTTCCCCCTGGCCGCTCTGGGCCACGTTGGAGCGGTCAATGCCGGCGTTGGCGCTGGTAAAGCCCAGCCGGTGGCGGACAATGAGCAGGCCCGGCCGCATCCGGGAAATACCGACGCTTTCGCGTAGAATCAGCTCTACCAGGCGCGGGTCCTTCCCCGTCTGCGCCGCCAACTCGTGGGCCTCTTGACTTGGCGTCACCTTACCCAACTCTACCTGCCGGCCTTCCGCCTTGGAGATAACCTTGTGGGCAATGGCCAGCACGTCGCCATCCCGGAGCGCCAGGCCGGCCGCGTCCAGCGCCGCCAGCAGCAGTTCGGCCACGTCGTCTCCCGGCCGGACCTCCGGGAAGCCGGGCACGGCCGTCAGGGTAATGGACGCTTCCGACGTCAGGCCCAACTTACTCATTGTTCACGCCTCCCGCGCAAACTGCAACCAATTAACGCGAAATAATTCGTGTCAATTCGCGTCAATTCGTTGCCTTTCATTGTCAATCCCGGTAACGCGCAGGCCGGCGTTCTTGATTTTGTAGCGCGCGTTGATGGCAATCATCACCGCCGTCAGCCCTTCAATCACCGGCGTGTTTTGCAGCGGCCCGGCGTGGACGCCGCGCATCCCGGCCGCCTCGGCCAGCTCTACAGCCACCTGCCGATCCTCCGCCTTCTCGCCGCAAACCAGCACGTCCGACTCTATCACGTGGTCTAACTCTTTCAGGTGTTCGGCCGAGATGATCTGGAACGCCGCCACCAGCCGCGTCGCCTCGCCCAGTTGGGCCTGGGCCTCCAGCGCGGCCGAGCCACCCGGCGGGAACCACACCCGGCTGCGGGGCTGCCCCAGGGGGGCGACCACGCTGATCAGCAGCTTGCCGGCCAGCGCCTCCTGCACCTCGGCCAGCGTGGCCGCCTGGGCCTCGTAAGGCACGGCCAGCACCGCCACCTCTGCTTCGCGGGCGGCCGAAAGGTTGTCCATTCCGCGTACCGTTCCCCCGGCCGGCAGCCTGGCCCGCAGCGCCCCGGCCGCCTCAGCTCCCCGCTCGGCCGAGCGAGAGCCAATGATGATTTCATGGCCGGCCGCTGCCCAGCGCAAACCCAGTCCCGCCCCCTCCTTTCCTGTGCCGCCTAAAATTGCGATCTTCAATACTGTTTTCTCTCTGCTTTTTATTATCGAGAATCACGCGAATGAGCGAATCGCGCGAATATTTTTATGATTCGCGTCATTCGTCCGATTCGTGTCATTCGCGATTTTTAATTTTCGCTCAACTGGACGAAACGCTGCCACACGGCTGCCGCCAATTCCCGGCTGCGGGCTGTAATCTCAGCTTCGTCCAGCGTCAGTAACTGCCGGTCGCGCATCAGCACTTCGCCGGCGACGATGGTCGTCGTCACCAGGCTACTTTCAAAGCCAAAAAGCACGTGCCAGGGCAGGTTGCCGGCCGTCAGTGGGGTGGTGGGGTAGTAGTCCACGAAAATGAGGTCGGCCGCCGCCCCCACGGCCAGTTGGCCAATGGGCAGATCGGGCCAGAAAACGCCGGCCAGGGCGGCGTTATTGTGGACGGCCATCTGGACGACATCCAGGCCGCCGGCCCGGCGCGGGTCGCGGTGGGCCACCTTGTGCAGCAGGTAAGCGCTTTTCCACTCGGCCCACATATTGTTGCTGAAACCGTCGTTGCCCAGGCAAACGGGAATGCCCAACCGCAGCATCCCTTCCACGTCGGCCGCGCCGACGGCATTGTTCATGTTGCTGCGCGGCTGGTGGGTGACCCAGCTCTTTGTTTCCCGCAGCAGCGCCATTTCGGCCGGGTCCACGTGGACGGCGTGGGCGACAATACTTTTCGGCCCCAGGATGCCGGCCGCCGCCAGGCGGTCCACCACCCGCCGGCCGTAACGCTGCAACGAGTTGTACTCGTCCGCCTCGTGCTCGGCCACGTGAATGTGGAAGCCGGTATTCAGCTCCTGGACGGCCGCTACGCAGTCGGCCAGCGTTTCGTCGGATAGGCTCAGCGAGGCGTGCAGGCCAAACGTGCCGGCCAGCAGGGGGCTACGGCGCTCCTTGAGGGAGTGCAAAAAACGGACGTTTTCGCCGATGCCCTTTTGAGCCCCGGCCGGCCCGTTGCGGTCGGTGACTTCGTAACACAACACGGCCCGCACCCCGGCCGTTTCCACTGCCTCGGCAATCTGGTCCAGCGAGCTGTCAATGGCGTTGGGGCTGGCGTGGTGATCGATCAGCGTGGTCGTGCCATGCTTAATCGCGTCCACCAGGCAGACCAGGGCACTGTACTTGACGTCCACGTCCAGCAAGGCCCGGTCCAGCCGCCACCACAGCCGTTCCAGGATGTCGGGAAAATCTTTCATCGGCGGGCCGGGAATGGCCAGGCCGCGGGCAAATGCGCCGTAAAAATGGGTGTGGGCGCAGATATTACCGGGCATTACCAATTGGCCCCGCGCATCCAGCGTCCCGGCCTCGGGATGTTGCCTGGCCAGAGTGGCGCTGTCGCCCAGGGCAGCAATCCGGCCGTCTTGCAGGAGCAGAGCCCCGTTTTCCCGGATTTCCTCGCCCCACACAACCAGCCGGCCGTTACTGATTAACAGCTCATCCATGACGTTGATTCTAGCGCCAGTTGCCGGCCGTGCCAATGTGGCAATCATATTGACATTTGTCTATTTGTCTTGTATACTTCCTTTCTTGACAGCCCTATAGCTTGGGGTAAACTCGACGACACTGTCATTGGAGATTGGAGATTGGAGATTGGAGATTGTATGCAACCTTGGTGTAATCAATCTCTAATCTCAAATCTCTAATCTCCTTACAAAACGGCAAGCTGTTTAAACAATTTCTTAATGTAAGGAGAATCAAATGGCCGAACTAAAGCACATTACAGACGATGCCTTCCAGAAAGAAGTCCTGGAGTCTGACAAGCCTGTATTGGTAGATTTCTGGGCGGAGTGGTGTGGCCCCTGCCACATGATCGCGCCCCACGTGAAACAAATTGCGGCCGAATATAGCAACGTCTTGAAAGTCACCAAGATGGACATTGACGAAAATCCGGCAACCCCGGGTATTTACCGCATCATGAGCATTCCGACCCTGATGCTTTTCAAGAATGGCGAAGCAGTGGCCCGAATCACCGGGGCTCGCCCCAAGGACCGCATCCTGGCCGAGATTCTGCCGCACCTGGAGAAGCAACCAGCCTAAAACGCTGAATTGTTAGATTAAAAACGCCCATCCCCAAAGATGGGCGTTTTTGTTCTCGTTGTAGAACGATTTTCAAAATCGTTCTGCACCCCGAAGGAAGAAGATGATCCAAGTCGCGATCATGATCGAGGGCCAAAACGGGCTGAACTGGCCGCACTGGCAGCGAATCGCCACGGCCGTAGAGGCGCTGGGTTTCGCCGGGCTGTACCGTTCTGACCATTACACCAACGCCAACCCGCCGGACAAAGATTCCCTGGAACTCTGGGTCTCGCTAACCTGGCTGGCCAGCCACACCAGGCGGATTGAGTTTGGCCCCCTGGTCACCCCCTTTTCCTTCCGCCAGCCGACGATGACCGCCCGTATGGCCAGCGCCGTGGACGATCTCTCCGGCGGCCGGCTCACCCTGGGTGTAGGGGCCGGCTGGCAGCAGCGGGAACACCACAACTACGGCTGGGAGTTACTGGACGTGCCCGGCCGTTTTGCCCGCTTTGAGGAAGGGCTGGAGGTCATTACCCGCCTGCTGCACAGCGACCAGCCGGTGGATTTTCAGGGGCGTTTTTACCGGCTCCACGAAGCCATCTTGCTCCCCCGGTCTCTGCGGCCGGGCGGACCACCTATTCTCATCGGCGGCAACGGCCAGACCCGGACGCTGCCCCTGGTCGCTCGCTACGCCAGCGAGTGGAACGGCGTCTTCTTGACGCCGGCCCGTTTTGCCGATTTGAACAGCCGCTTAGATGAGCTGTTGGTGGCCCAGGGCCGCCGGCCGGAAGACGCCCGCCGCTCGGTGATGGTGGGGACCGAATTTGGCCGGGACACGGCCGAAGTGACCCGCAAAGTGGCGGCCCGCACCGCCGGCCGGGAGACGCCGGCCACCCTTCGGGAAAAGGGGCTGGTCGTCGGCGTCCCCGGCGAAGTAGTCGAGCAGTTAAAGCAGTACGAAGCGGCCGGGGTTCAACGCATCATGCTCCAGTGGCTGGCCCTGGACGACCTGGACGGCCTCGAAGCCCTGGCCCAGACCGTTTTACCACAACTGTAGCTGGCCAGAGCTAATTTTGGATTTAGTCGGGTCTTCCCAATCTAAAATCCAAAATCTAAAATCCAAAACCCTTAATCTTCCGCCGGTGGCTCTTTCTCAGGTGGCGTAAACTGGTTGGCCAGCTTGCCCAGCTCTTCGCTCAACCAGTTCAGACCCTGAACCAGGCCAGTCCGCGCCTTCTGGCCAACCTCGGCCGCTTCCACTTTTGTCTTCAGCGTGGTGGCTTCTTCTTTGGCCTTCTGGGCGGCCGGGCTTTCCCGCAGCTCGCGGATCACCTTGTCTACCTCGTCGGCAAAGGACTTGACGCCCTCCCGCACCTCACTTTCAAACTTCTGCCGCTCCTGGCTGTTCCAGGCGGTGCGCAGCGTTTCGGCAAACTGCCGGCCCAGGTTGCGCAGCTCGGCGGCTACCTCCGATTCGCCCTTGTTGGCTTTGGACGCTTCGGTTGGCTCCTCCTCAACAGGAATTTCATCGCCCAAACGGGACTTAATTTCTTCGACGCTGGGAACCTCTTCGTCGCTCATCGTTGTCTCTCCTTATCTTGCTACAATTGGTGCTTTGTCAAACGCAGTTTAAGAAACCAGGCCTGCTGATAGGCCTGCCTTCGCTATGCTTTACGTAAGTTTGCCCAAAAGGTTGTAGGCCAGGTTAAGGCAAAAAGGCCAGCTTGTTTCCAGGCCGGCCTTTTTACCTTACACAGTTTCCCAATAACCTGTTGTCTACTTGATTTCGACGACAGCGCCGGCTTCTTCCAGCTTGGCCTTGGCTTCGTTGGCCGCTTCCTTGGTCACCGCTTCTATGATCTTGTTGGGAGCGCCGTCCACGACGTCCTTGGCTTCCTTCAGGCCCAGGCCGGTCAGGGCGCGAACTTCCTTGATAACGTTGATCTTCTTGGGGCCAACGTCCTTGAGGATGACGTCGAACTCAGTCTTTTCCTCAACTTCTTCGGCCGCTGCCGGAGCGCCGCCCATCGGCATCATGCCCATTGCCATCGGCGCCGCCGCGGTCACGCCCCATTTGGCTTCCAACATCTTGGTCAATTCAGCCGCCTCCAGCAGGCTCAGGCTGCTCAGATCATCAACAATTTTTGCAAGGTCTGCCATTTGATAGTTCCTCCAGATATCCTTACTTAATTAAAGTGTAGAGTTAGAAATTACTTGTTTTCGTAATTAGGTAATTGGGTAATTACTTAATTACTCAATTACTCACTTGCTCACTTACCGCCGCCGCTTCCGCGTCCTTCTTGGCGTAAGCGTCCAGGACGTTGATCACCTGGCGGACGCCATTGGCCACGGCCGAGGTCAGGCTCTGCGCCGGGGCCGAGAGCAGGCCGAGAATTTGCGCCCGCAGTTCCTCCAGCGAGGGCAGCTTGCCCAGCGCTTCCACCTGGGCGGCGGTCAGCAAGTCGTTGCCCAGAATGCCGCCCTTGATGGTAAAAAGCGCTTCTTTCTTGGCATAATCGGTCAGCACCTTTGCCAGGCTGGGCGCTTCGTTCAGGGCAAACGTAGTCGCCACCTGGCCCGTCAAGAGTTCGGCCGGGACGGGCTTGTCAGCCTGTGCCAACGCGTGGCGGAGCAGAGTATTTTTGGTGACATGAAATGTGCCATCTGCCTTGCGTATCTCACCACGTAGGGCCTCGATCTGCTTCATACTCATTCCCTTGTACTCGGTGATGAAGATAGCCCGGCTTTGCGTGATCAATTCCACGTAATCACCAACCAGTTCTTCTTTACGAGCTTTAGAAATAGCCAATGGATTTCACCTCCTTCAAATAAAAATCCTCACACCGGCCGGTGTGAGGATTCGTAAACAACTCTGTTCAGGCCGCCTGGCTCGTCAGCTCAAGACGGCGCTGTGGGGCAGGGTAGCCAGCGTGCCCTGGCGTTTGCGGCCGGGCGCAACTTGCATTCCTGCGTTGTTGAACCTCCACCTCGGCTGGTATTAATTAAGCCGGCGTTCCACCCGGAACCCGGCGCCAACTGTCTCAGGCGAGAAGATACTTTTTTGTTAACTGTACAAAGAAGTAATTGGTTATTGGCTAATCACCAATAACCGATACCTATTTTACGGTATTGCCTCGACAACGTCCAGGCGAATGCCAGGTCCCATGGCGTTGGCCACCGTAATTTTGCGCACGTAAGTGCCTTTGGCGGCCGAGGGCCTGGCCCGTTTCACCGCGTCCAGCAGGGCATTCAGATTGTCCAGGAGCTGCTCTTCGCTAAAGCTGGCCTTGCCGATGGGCGCGTGCAGGTTACTGGTCTTGTCTACCCGGAATTCCACGCGGCCGGCCTTGGCCTCGTTAATCAGGCGGGGCAGATCTTCGCCAGGGGCTACCGTCCCGGCGCGAGGATTCGGCATCAGGCCCCGGGGACCTAAAACACGGCCCAGGCGGCCGACCTTACCCATCATGGATGGTACGGCGATGGCCACGTCAAAATCGGTCCAACCATCCTGGATCTTCTTAATCAGTTCGTCGTCGGCAATATAGTCAGCGCCGGATTCCTGGGCCACGCGGGCGTCCTCGCCTTCGGCAAAGACCAGCACCCGCACCTGCTTGCCCAGCCCGTGGGGTAAAACCACCACGTCACGGACCTGCTGATCGGCGTGGCGGGGGTCTACACCCAGGCGCATATGTACTTCGACGGTGGGATCAAAGCGAGTGTAAGCCGTTTCTTTAATCAGCTTGACTGCCTCGGCGCGGCTGTAATATTTGTCTTGACTCACTTTGGCTGCTGCTTCTAAATATTTACGTCCTCTTTTAGGCATACTGTCTCCTTGTGGTCCAAACGGATAAAACCATCCTCCCACCTATATGAGCTAGAGTCACCCTAGCCGAGTTTTGGCCTTGCCAAAACTCGGCTCCAGCTCTAAACCTCAATTATTTTTCCACGCGAATTCCCATGCTCCGGGCCGTTCCGGCCACAATTTGCATGGCCGCCTCAATGTCCAGGGCATTCAGGTCCTTCATTTTGACCTCGGCAATCTCACGTAGTTGCTCTCTCGAAATGGTGCCAACCTTGTCCCGGTTGGGCACGGCCGAGCCTTTTGGCAAGCTGAGAGCCTTTTTCAGCAGGTCAACCGTGGGCGGGGTCTTGAGGGTGAAAGTAAAGCTTCCATCCTGGAAAATAGTCACCTCGGCCGGGATGACCTGGCCAACCTGGTTGGCGGTCCGGGCATTATACTCTTTGCAAAACTGCATCAAGTTAATTCCGTGAGGGCCGAGCGACGTGCCAACCGGGGGAGCAGGCGTTGCCTTACCACCCTGAACATTAATTTTAACAACAGCCTTTATCTTTTTCGCCATCTATTGATCTCCTGGAGTCCAAGCGCCTTATTAAGGCTCCTCCAACTTTGGTAGGGCCACGATAGTTCGTGCCCCTTCTAAACTTTCTCGACGTGTAAGAAATCTAATTCAACGGGTGTTTCCCGCCCAAAGAAGGACACCAACACCCGCACCTTGGCCCGCTCCATGTCAATCTCCTGGACTGTGCCAATGAAGTCACTGAACGGACCAGACCGGATGCGTACTTTTTCGGCTGGCTGGAAGTTGAACTTGACTTTGGGCGCTTCCGCTTCCATCCGGTTCATAATTTTGGCCACTTCATCGGCGCGTAGCGGTGTAGGATCGTTGCCCATGCCGACAAAGCCGGTGACGCCAGGCGTGTTGCGGACCACGTACCAGGAGTCCTCGTCCATAATAAGCTGGACCAGGATGTAGCCGGGGAAAACCCGGCGCTCGACGGTCCGTCGTTTGCCGTCTTTAATTTCAATTTCCTCTTCCGTGGGCACGACGACGTCGAAGATCTTATCCTGCATGCCCATGGTTTCGATGCGCTGTTCAATGCTGTGGCGCACCTTGTTCTCGTAACCCGAGTAGCAATGGACCACGTACCAGGCCCGGCCGTCGTCTTCAACGGCCGCCTTTTCCAGCTCAGGCTCAGCCAAAAGCTGTGCTTCCTCTTCCAATTCTTCTTCGGGGGAATCGAGAATTTCTAGTTCTTCACTCATCGTTCAGTTGCCCCCTTGATACCGCTACCTTTTGCATTCGTTCACTAAAACAAAATGTTAAGCGCCAACGACAAACTGCACCAGGGCGTTGACGGCCGTGGAAAAAACAAGGTCCCAAATCCCTAAGAACAGGGCCATTAAAATCGTGACCCCCAGGACGATAGCGGTTAGCCGTTGAGACTCCTGGCGCGACGGCCAGGTGACTTTGCGCAGTTCGCCCCGAGTCTGCCGGAAATACATCTCCAGGCGGTTGGGCTGGCCATTCTCACTTTTTTTCGCGCTGGTTCCTTTCTCTGCTTTTGATTGCGCCACGATAATCTTATAACCTCTTCCCAAAAGTAATGAACAGGGGGTGCAGGGCTCGAACCCGCAACCTACGGTTTTGGAGACCGTTGCTCTACCAATTGAGCTAACCCCCTATTATGGAGGCAGACTTGTTAGCCCACTAACGCGTTTCCCGGTGCATTTGGTGCTTGCGGCAGCGAGAACAATATTTGAGCAACTCTAAACGGCCGGGATCGTTCCGCCGATTTTTCTCAGTAATATAGTTGCGCTCTTTGCACTCCGTACAGGCCAGAGTGATGTGGGAGCGAATTGCCTTCTTAGCCATAACGCCAAACCTTCAGGTGACAGTCACTTGCTAAGTGACTGTCACCTCAATTCCTTAATTCAAAATCTTAGTAATGACGCCAGCGCCAACGGTCAGACCACCTTCGCGAATGGCGAAACGACTGCCTTCTTCCAGCGCCACCGGGGTAATCAACTTGACCTTCAAGTTGACATTGTCGCCAGGCATGACCATCTCTACCCCTTCGGGCAGCGAAATCTCGCC
>JAKEFB010000057.1 GCA_022616275.1 Chloroflexota bacterium | reverse complement strand
CCCGCCCAAGTTCACTTCGATTGTTAAGGTAACTGTTATGTCAAGAGAAACCCACCTTATTTTTGCCGATTTGTGGTCTTGACAATGGGGTTCACTTTACTTCTTCATTCAATCATCATTACCACAAACCCCCTCCACACAACCACATAACCACACAACCACCAAGCAACCGATGGTTGCCCCACACCCCCTCTCCCCCTGCCCCTTGTCTCACCCTCTAACTTTAGCTCTAGCTCTAGCTCTAACTTCTTTCCTTCCACCATCAACAGAAATGCCGGCCACCCTTTACCTTCTATTTACTTGGCCTAATGTACAAACAAAAAAGGCGTTCCTGTGTAAGGAACGCCCTTCTTGCTATATTCAACTTGCTGCTAATTAAACTTGCAACCCGATTACCGGGAGACGCCGTTTTTAATGGCCCTAAGCGCTTTTAAGTTATTCGCCTGCGGCGCAGGAGCAGACCGGCCGCCAGAGCAACCACGACCAGGCCACCCAGCCAGACCGGCCACAACGCCGTTTTCTCGGCCCCAAAGTCGCTGAGGGAGACGCTGGTCGGCGGGACGACGGTTACCAGGGCATCGTCGCTGGCGGTGACAGTCGTCTGGCCACCCAGGCCGGTGGCCACAGCCGTATTGGTGTAGGTGTTGGTGACACCCACGTCGGCGCAGTTGTAGGTGTTCGTTGCGCCCGGAGCCAACGTGCCAATGGCCGAATCGCAGGCGGGAACGGCCGCGTCAGTAACCGCCACACCGGTCAAAGTGACCGTGCCGGTGTTGGTGACGGTAATGGTAAAGTTGGCGTTGCCGCCGCTAACCACCGTCTGGGCGGCCGGCGACTTATCAATGGCTATCTCTGGTTGGGCACAGGTAACATTCAGCGTCACGGTGCTCAACGGGCCGGTGTCCCCGCCGGCGTTGTCACTGGCGCAGAACTGCCAGGTCCCGGTCACGGTAGAGCCGGCCATCGCAGCAAAGTCAATCAGCGAGGTGAGGTCCTCGTCGCGGTTAGCGAAGTAAGTGCAGCGGCCGTCATCCTGGCAGACTACCTGAGCATCGCCGAGGGTGTTACCCATTAATTCGGCATCGTCAACGTAGGCATCGCCAAAGGTAACCGGTGAAGTGGATAACATATTCGTCGAATCGCCGAAACCGGCGCCGGTACGGCCTGGGCGGTGCATCATGGTTACGTGATCCAAAGCCGGGTTCCAAATCTGGTAAGCCAGGTCGCCAACCCAGGTATGGGTGTGGCCGACAACCACCTCCACGTCCAGGACGGTTGCCGACGGATCGGCCGATAGCACCATGTCAAAGCAGGTGTAGGTTGGATCGCCGTCTGGCAATGAAACGTTCGGGGTGATAGTGGCTGTAGCCGAGCAACCGCCGCCACTGGCGCTGTTTGCGCCCTGGCCTGGTCGCAGCGTCGGCGACCCTTCCACCAGTAGAACGTTAGCCATCACCATGACGGCTACCAACAAGAACGTGACGAGTAAAATACGCTTTTTCATAAACCCTCCTCTTTGCTCTTCTAGCCTAGATTTCCGAATTGCGCTTGCCAATCTACTTTTTCCATTCATACCTGTTCGACTCGTAAGGCCTCACCTCCTTTTCGAGCAATGCTGGGCAGTTGGAGATAAACCACCCTGCACTTCCTAAAACAATTTCGCCAAACCGAACAAGATAAGTGCAGGATAAATTGGAGATTAACGCCAAATAAGTATACCAAAAAAAGACAACGTTGCCCACAATTCAGGGTTGGCCCAGCATTTGCCGGGCAATGGCTTGCAGCTCGGCCGTCCGGCTATCGTAAAAACTCTGGCTTTGCTCTAGAAAGGCTTGCAGCGCCTGCCGGGCCTCGGCCGGGCGGCCGAGTTCAGCGTAAAGCTGGCCCAGGTAGAAGAGCGACATGCGGCAGAGGGGCGTATACTCGGTTGGCACCCGGGAGCGGACCTCCTCTAATTCGGCCAGCGCTTCGTCCTTTTGGCCGGCCAGGTAGAGGGTTACCGCCAGGTTGGTCGTCAGAGTACAGTAATAGTCCGGCAGTTGGGCCCGGCCTTCCCGCAACAGTTCGGCGCTCTCAACCATTTCTCCCTGTCCCTGGTAGAGGAGGGCCAGGCGTTCGTAGGCGCGCTGGCGTTGGGCGTCGTAGCTGGCCTGTTCAGACTCGGTTAGCGGCGCCGGCCGGGCAGCCAATACCTGGCGCAAATCACTTTCTGCGTCGCTAAAGCGATTTTGCTGCCGGGCAATATCAGCCCGCACCAGGTGGGCTTCGAGAACCTGCTGCTGGCGGTAATAGGGACCGCTGAGCGGGTGGGCCGCGATAATTTTATTCAGCACCTGCCCGGCCTGGTCGAGCCGTCCTGCCTGGAACAGATGGTAGCCGTATTGGTAAGCATTAAACGTTGAGGTGGGGTCAGAGCGAACGCCCCAGGCCCACAAGGCGACGTCATTGCGCCAGGCCGTGTTGTAGCGAGCTGTCTGCCAGGCCAGCAAGACGATGGCCAGGCCAGCCAGCGCGTAAGCGCCCCGGCCGGCGCGCCCCGGCCGCGCTTGGCCAACGTGCGCCATCGCGGCCCCGGCCGTGGCGACCACAGCCAGGAGCAGGCCCAGCAGCGGCAAATACAGATAACGGTCGTGAACGATGTGCTCGGGGATGAAAGCGTTCACGTTGAACGCCGGCAGGAGCAAGAGGAGAAAAAGGAGCAACCCCAGCATAGCCAGACGGTTACGCCTGGCGGCCCAGGCCAGCCAGCCGGCCAGCAAAAGCACAACCAGCAGCGGCAAGGCGAAATTCCCGACCGTCAGCCCGGCCGGGCTGAGGACTCGCAGCGGGTAAGAAGGGCCGAGCCACAGCGGCAACAACGCCTGGCGCAGGTAAAAAGCCAACAGAGACGGCGCCGTCAGGACAACGTCAAGCGCCGGCCGTTGCCAGGGCCGGGCGGCCTGGAACTGGCCCAAGACCCAATAGCGGGCCAGCAGGTATAAGAGGGTAGCCAGGATAAAGGGCAGGGTTATCCGGCCGGCCTGGCGCAAACGGTCACCCCGGGTAGTCACCGTAGCCGGCGAGAAGACGTAGCTAACCGTAAAAACCAGGGCCGGATAGAGAATGGCCGCCTCTTTAGCCAGCAAGGCGACGAGGTACAGAGCGGTTGCCAGGAGAAGCCTGCCCCAGAACCGGCGCGACGGCCGGCGCCCTTCTGGCAGGTCAAGCACCCACCACAGCGAAGCCAGCAGGCCCAGGGCCATTAAAATGTCGGGCGAGCCGGAAATCCAGGCGACCGACTCGACGTGTACCGGATGAACGCCAAACAAGCCGGCTACCAGGGCGGCTGTAAGCTGGCTGAGTTCAAAGCGGCGCAGGATCAAATAGGCCAGGGCGCAGAGCGCCGCGTGCAGGCTCACGTTGAGGAAATGCCAGCCGGCCGGATTCTCTGGGCCAAAGAGGCGATAGTTGATAATCAGCCAGGTAATAAACGCCGGCCGCCAGTAATCGCTTTCACTTTCCTGGCCACCGCGCTTGAAAGCCCAAACATCGGAGGTTAGCGCGGTAATGAGCTGGCCTGAGTCTCGCACCTGGGGGTTTTGCAGAATTTGGCGGGTGTCGTCGTAGACAAACTGGCCGGATAAGGTATTGCTGTAAACGACAAAGATGAGGAGAACGACTGCGCCAATCCATAGCGCTTCCTGGCGTAAAGTGGCCGGGCGGGGACGTCTCATGCCAATCGCGTTAAAATTTCCATGCCGTCACGGGTAATGGCCACCGTATGCTCAAACTGGACCGACAGGGCGCCATCGGCGGTGATCACCGTCCAGCCATCTTCCAGCAAAATCCATTCGTACGTGCCGGCGTTGATCATGGGCTCGATGGTAAAAACCATGCCAGGCCGCAACTGGGGGCCAGGTTCCGGCAGACGCACGTGGGAAACGGAGGGGGGCTCGTGCAGTTGCCGGCCGATGCCGTGGCCGCCCCATTCGCGAACCACAGACACCCCCTGGCTATCGGCGTAGTCGTGGATAGCTACGCCAATGGTGTTGAGATAATTGCCCGGCCGGGCCACGCTAATACCAACTTCCAACGCCCGCCGGCCGACGGCCAGCAAACGCTCGGCTTCGGCCGAGACCCGGCCCACCGGGAAGGTCACGCAGGCATCGCCGCAATAGCCCCGGTAACGCAGGCCGATATCTATCCCGACAATGTCCCCCTCCCGCAACACCCGGTCGTCGGGAATGCCGTGGCAAATCTCGTAATTAACCGAGGCGCAAATGACCCCGGGAAAGGGCGGGTGCTCGTTGGCGCTACCCTGGTAACCCTTGTACAGCGGTTTGGCCCCCTGCTGTTTGAGAAACCCGGCGACTGCTTCGTCCAGCTCACGCAACGAAACGCCCGGTTTAATATTTTCTTCGAGTAGCGCAAAACATTCGGCCACCAGCCGGCCGGAAGCGCGCATCCGGGCCAGATCCCTGGCATCTTTTAATGGAATTCGCATCAAAACAGACCCTTTCCACTCATTGTACCTGGAAGGGGTCTGTCACGTCCAGCGGAAGAGAGGGATTAGAGATTAGAGATTTGAGCAACCTTTGGTTGCCAATCTCCAATCTCTAATCTCTTATCTCCTTCCTACGCGGCGGAGGGCAAAAAACTCCAGGGCGGCAAAGAGGAACACGGCCTCGGCCGCCAGGGCAATGGCCCATTTGCCGGCCGTGTTGACGGGGAACCAGCCGAAGAGCAGGCCGGCATAGCTGCCGAGGACCCAGGCCACGTTCAAGAAGACGGCCAGCCGGGCAACGGCCTGGTTCTCCGGCTCCCGGCCGGCGTAAAAGAAGAGCATGGCCGCGTAGCCCAACAAGACGACGCCCAGTCCGGCCAGAACGGCCGGCGCGGCCAGGCCAATCAGCCCGGCAATTGGCCCGGCCGCCGCCAGGCAGGCCACCCCGGACACCAGGGAAAAAGCGCCGTCGCTGCGTAAGACGTTGGACAATAAAGAGGATTGGGGTTGGGAACTTACTTGTGTGCTCATGTGAAAAACCTCCTAGAGAAAGTGATGAGCAATGAGTGGACGAGTCTGCGAGTTTGCGAGTCTGCGAGTTTGCAAGTTCGCAAGTCTGCAAGTTCCGTGCTCACTTGCCACTTGCCTACTTGCTACCTGATAGACCACATAGTAAGCCCCCAACCACTGCCAGGTCTATGAAAAACAGTGCCATTTACTGCCACTTTCAGCTCCCCCACCCAGGAATTTTGGATTCACTACCCAATCCAAAATCTAAAATCTAAAATTGACTCTCCGCTCCTGCTCGCGCAAGTCGCGGGCGACCAGGGTGGCGGCGGCTTTTTGCCAGTTGTAGAGGGTGCGTTCGGGAACCTGAGACTGAAACCAGGCCAGGGCTTCCCGGGCGGCCGGGGGCAGGTCATTGTGGCTGGCCCGCCGGCTGTAAGGCTTGAGGCCCAGGACGTAAGGAAAGTAGAGGGCATTGTAGTGCCGCCATTCGTCGGCCGCGCCAAAATCGCCCTGGTCACGCGGTTTCAGCCGCTCAATGCTCTCGGCCAGCAAGGCCTTCAGCTCGGCCGCCCGCTCCAGGGTGTTATCGCCGGCCCCACGACGGGCCAGCCGGGCCTCGACCAGCGCCAGCCGCGTCAATGGATTGGCCGCCAGCCGGGGCAGGTTGCCCATCTGGCTCAGCGCACGGCGGGTCAGCTCGGCAAACTGGGCCTCGTTCAGGCCAGCCGGGTCGAGGGCCTGGCTGAGACGGGGCGCGGCGCTGGCGGCCGCCCGCAGGCTGGCCCGGGCCAGCCGCAGCCGGGGAAAGCGGGCAAAGACCAGCCAGTCCAGGGCGGCCTGGATAGCGTCGGCAAAGGTCTGGGTGGCCACAGCCGTGGCGATCACCGCCAGCAGCAGAACGAGCATAGAAAAGGTCAGGCCGGCGCTGAACCACATGACCAGGGCCACCTGCCCACCAAATAACAGGACAGCCAGGGCCGACACGGCCAGGGAGCGAAAAAAGTCCGGCAGCAGGGCTTCCCCGGCCTGGAAAGCGTCCAGAAAAGCAATGGCCAGGCCCAGCAGGGTCAGGTCTACACCTACTCCTAACACTAACAGCCAGTGAGGGATCCAGGCCAGGGGGAACAGCAGCAGCCCGGTCCCCAGGGCAAAAAAGAGGGTAGCCGCCAGGATCAGGCCCAGCGGCCGCCGCGGCTGGCCGGCGCGGAAGGCGCGCGCCAGAAGCAGCAGCGCCCCTAGCAGGTCAAACAAAACGGCGGCAGCAAAGAGCCGGTAGCCCGGCCCGGGGCGAACGCCGGCCGGCGTCCCCTGGAAGACGAATTCCGTTCCGGCGGCCAGCAGGTAAAAGAGGAGCGTGCCGGGCAACAAGACTTTATCGTACAGACGGCCGAGAAACAGGCGGCCCGGCGCTTCTTCGGGCAGCAGGTAAATCAGGCTGCCCAACCAGAAAAAGGCTGGTGAAAAGAGTAGCGGCGCGCCAAAACGGGCCAGGGCTGGCCCAGCCCCCATATCTCCGGCATATTGACTGAGCAGGTCGGCCGCCAGGCTCAGGGCATAGGCCACCAGGCCCAGGCCGGTAAAGCGGAGTTGCGGGTTGGCCGGGTCCCGGCCCAGCAGGTATAGGCCCAACCACCAGGCCAGGGTAAAGGCCAGGAGTTCCAGAAATAAGAGGAAGACTACCATTAGGGAGTGAGAGTGAGAGTTAGAGTCAAGTGATCACTACTCTAACTCAGGACGCTAACTCAAACACTGCTCCCTCCGTGCCGGGGGTGACGGCGAAGGATGGATGGGCAGCGGCGACCGCTTCGGCAAAGATCTGGTCGAGGGTCACGTCGTCGTGGTCGGGATCATGGTGGAAGGGCACGAACCGCCCGACGCCGGCCAGCTTAGCAAATTTCAGGGCGTGGTTCAGCGAGCTATGGCCCCAGCCGACGTGCTGGCTATACTCTTCGTTGCTGTACTGGGCATCGTGGATCAACAAGTCCGCGCCGGCCGCCAGCGAATAACCCGACGTCCAGTCGCCGCTCAGAGGGAAGTTGCCCAGGCCCAGCGCCGGCTCGTGGTCGGGCAGGTAAGCCAGCGAAGAATGGGCCGAGGCAATCCGGTAGCCGACAGTCGGGCCGGGGTGGCAGACCAGCCCGGTGGAGATGTGAAACTCGCCCACGTCAAACTCCACCCGGCAAACCTCGTGCAGGTGAATGGTGGTTGAGACTTCCCGCAAGCGGACCGGGAAAAGCGGCGGCGACAGGTAGCGGGCGATCCGGCTTTGCAGGCTGAGGGTGGTGCTGGCCGGCCCCCAGATGTGAAGTTCAACGTCCGGATCGTAGAGAGGAGCAAAAAAACCCAGCCCCTGGATGTGGTCCATGTGCAGGTGGGTTAACAACAGGTCTACGCGGCGCAACTGGCCTCTCTCCAGCGCTGCACCCAGCCGGCGAATGCCAGTACCGGCGTCTAGAATGAGGACGGTTCCCTCGTCACCGCGCACCTCAACGCAGGAAGTGTTGCCGCCATAGCGGGACGTTTCCGGTCCTGGGGTGGCCAGCGATCCGCGGGCGCCCCACAGCGTTATCGTGGTCATTCGGCCTCCTCCCAAAATATGGCCATCGCTCCCAGGAAACGGTCGGCCTGGCCAATGAGGGGAAAGGCGGTCACGCCCAGACGGCGAGGAATATTATCCAGCGCCCGAATCCAGAAGCGGCGGAACGCCGGTCGGCGTTCGTTGAGGGCAATCATCAGCGGCAGCTCCTCGGCCGGCATTGGGTCGCCATTTTCGTCTGTTGGTGTAAAAATCGTAGACCATTCGCTGGCCAGCATTTCCCCGGTCTCTTCAAAGCGCCGGCCGAGAATAATTTCGGCTGGTTCGTTGTAAAAGACCAGGTTGCCTTTCACGTCCACCAGGAAGACCGGCATGGCCAGGCAACTGGCCAGGTGCCGGGCCAAAATGACTTCGATTTCTTTGGGGAACATGGCGGCTGCGCCTCCTCTCAGTAACCAGGTTCTGTTCAGTATAATGAACGATGATCATACCTGATGCCGCTAAAAAGGGAAACAACGCGTATGAAAAGCCTATCTGTAGATGAACGCTTAAAGCAACTGCCTCGCCGCAAACGACTTCTGTTCCACGCTCTTTTTCTTTTTCTCTCTTTGTCCCCCTTGTTGATGCTGGAGGTGTACGTGCGGGCCAGCCGGCCTCACGTAGATTTGCTGGTGGAGACCGGCCGGAAAACGGGGCCGAATCCGCTGGCCCGGAACTCGGTCATAGACGCGTTCGCCGCCTACCGCCCCCGGCCGGGGCTGTCTGGTAACGGCAAAACGGTCAACAGTCACGGCTTTATGTCTACCCCGGAATTAGCGGTGGCCAAGCCGCCGGGCGTGATTCGCATCGTTTTCCTGGGCGGCTCCGCCACAGCCGGCATGGGCAGAGCCCTGGCCGACGAGGAGACCTGGCCCTGGCAGGCCACCGATCTCCTCCGGGTCAGGTTTCCGGAACAGCAGTTTGAATTTATCAACGGCGCGTTTGGCGGCTACACCTCGTTTGAGTCCTACGGCCGGCTGTGGAGCCGCATCCGCTTCTTCTCCCCCGACATCATCGTCGTCTACCACGGCTGGAACGAAATGTACTACTTTGACAACGTAGACGGCATTACCTCGTGGCGGATGTTATCAGACGGCTCCTGGACCTTTGACCGGAGCGACCAGCCCGTGGCCGTCTACGAGCCGCTGTGGATTGACTACCTGCTCTGGCCGTCGCAAACGCTCAGCCACCTGCGCTTGAGCCTTTCCCAGCCCCTCGAAGGTGAGCTGGGCGTTTCCCGGCCGCTGGCCGGCGATTACGACCACCGGGGACCGGAAATCTGGCGGACTAATCTGCGCCTGCTACGGGAAACGGCCGCCCTGTTGGGCGCTGAATTGTTCGTCGCCAAGCAGGCCACGCTCATCGCGCCAGGGCTGCCGCCGGAACAGCAGGCCCGCGCCCGCTATGATTTTCACGGCTTCGATCACGACGCCCATCTGGACGCCTACCAGGCTATCTACCAGGTGATTGACGAGGAAATCCCGCCAGAGCGGATAATTGACGTGACTCCCCTTTCTGGCCAACCGGAATACTTCCACGACCATGTCCACCCCACCATGGAAGGCGCCACCCGGATCGCCGAAATCGTGGCCGGCGCTTTGAGTGAATATTTGAGACTTCGTCCTGAGACTCAGTCCGAAGGATTGGAGATTGGAGATTGACATAATCTCCAATCTCCAATCTCTAATCTCTAATCTCCAAAGATACCAGCGCCGCCCCCTGGCGAATGGAGTCGCTGGCGGCTGCCAGCACCCGGACTACGTCCCGGCCAAGGGCGCCGTCCGCCTCCGGCTGGCGGCCAGTGCGGACGCTGTCCAGGAAGTGGGCGCAGGCTCGCCTGGATAGGGAGGCGGTTTCCAGGTGGGACATGAGCATATTATCCAGGTCCAGTACCAGCGCCGGGGCTGCTTCCTGTCCGGCCAGGTCCAGCGTCGAGCTAAAGAGCCGCAGCGTATTCTTCGCCCGGTCTTCGTTAAAATCTATGGCCCCGCGCCGGCCGGCCACCGAAAAGCGCCGCACCTGGCGTGGCGCCAGCCAGCTCACGTGATGCTGGCTAAAGCGGCCGCTCTCATAGCGAATAGTAATGAAGGCTGTATCCACCAGGGTGGGCGTCACAAAGTCCCGACCAATGGCGACCACGGCTACCGGCCGCTCCCCGGCCAGGTGGAGAGCAATGGCCACGTCCGAGGCGGCCAGGTTCCAGGTAACGTCCAGGCGGGCGTCGGCCGGGGCGGGTCGAATCGAGGTTGATTCCAGGTAACACAGCTCGCCAATCTGGTCCTGTTCCAACAGCGACTTGATTTCGGCCACCGCCGGATGGTAAAGGTCCAGGTGGCCGCTGCCTAAGACCAGGCCACAGGCGCCGGCCGTAGCTACCAGTGCGTCCGCCTGCCCGACATCTATGGCCAGGGGAGCGTGGACCAGAACGTGTTTTCCGGCCTGCAAGGCCGCCAGAGCCAGCTCATAACGTCTCTCCAGTGGCGAAGCCACGACCACAGCGTCCAGGCTGGGATCCTGCAACAGGTCATCGTAGGTGGCTGTGACCCGCAGGTAGGGAAATTGCTCCTGGATATCCATCAGCCGGCTAAAGTTTGTTTCGCAGACCCAGGCCACAGCGCAACGATCCAGGGCGTCAAACTCACCGATGTAAGCCACGCCCTGGCGGCCGGCGCCGGCAATGCCTACCTTTACCGTCGTTTCTTCGTTCATCGCCGCCGGGGCCCTCCCTCGGCCGGCCCACTTGTCTTCATGAACATTTTGGGGGGCAGGTTAAAGCCGTGCGTCTTCAGCCGGTCGCTGTAGTACGGCCGCAGGCCGCCAGGAGCATACTCACCGGCTACCTTGCCATTTTGCTCGCCCATGTCTTCAAACTTGAAGATGTCCTGCATGACGATAGTCTCACCTTCCATGCCGGCAACCTCGGTAATATGCGTTATTTTGCGGCTGCCATCCCGCAGACGGGCCTGCTGGACAATCAGGTTAACGGCCGAAGCGATCTGTTTGCGGACCACCTGCACCGGCAAGTCCATGCCGGCCATCAACACCAGCGTCTCCAGACGAGAAAGGGTATCGCGGGGCGTATTGGCGTGAATGGTCGTCAGGCTGCCGTCGTGGCCTGTGTTCATCGCCTGGAGCATGTCCAGCGCCTCGCCACCACGACACTCGCCGACGACAATGCGTTCCGGCCGCATCCGCAGGGAGTTGATCACCAACTGGCGAATGGTGACGTGGCTATCCCCCTCGTGGCTGGGCTGCTTGGTCTCCAGGCGGACCACGTGGCGCTGGTTGAGCTTTAACTCGGCCGCGTCTTCGATGGTGACAATGCGCTCGTGGTCTGGGATAAAACCGGAGAGCACATTCAACAACGTAGTCTTGCCGGAGCCTGTTCCCCCGGAAACGATAACATTTAACTTGGAAACGACGCAGGCTTCCAGGTAGTCGGCCATGTCCTGGGTCAGGCTGCCAAAGCGGACCAGGTCCTGGATGGTGAAACGATCCTTGGAAAATTTCCGGATTGTGACCGTCGGCCCGTCAATGGCGCACGGCGGCACTACGGCGTTCACCCGCGACCCATCCGGCAGGCGGGCGTCCACCATCGGCGATTGGGCATCCACGTGGCGGCCCAGGGGTTCGACAATCTTGTTAATAATCTTTTGCACGTGGTCATTGTCCACGAACTTGACTGGCATTTCCGTCAATTTGCCGCTGCGCTCGACGTAGATCAGATAAGGGCCGTTGACCATCACTTCGGTGATCGTTTCGTCGTTTAACAGAGACTCAATAGGGCCATAGCCAACAATTTCGTCCAGCACTTCGTTGAAAAAGCTCTCTTCCTCGTCGGGCGGCAGGGTCAGACGAGCGTGCTGGCAGGCCAGCTTGAATCGGTCACGGACCAACTGGACGACGTTGGGCGAGCGTTCTAACTTGACCTTGTTGGCCAGCGACGCCTCAATGCGGTCGGCCAGCCATAACTTCAGCCGAGGCAAATCCTGCCCGGCGCGGGTAGCATCCGGTTGGGTGATAGTCATTGAACCTCCCCATCTGGGAACGCGGGTATCTTGCCCGCCTTGGCGGACAGGATGTCCGCGCTCCAATTACAGCCTGCTTAATTGAAAGAGGGATGGCCTGGATTGGCGGGGTGGCGATGCAGACAAGAGGCCAATCGAGGAACCATCCCTCAAGGAACAATCTTTATTATAGCCCCCGCGTTATATTACCCCCATAGGTCATTGATACTAAAACTATCCCGAAATGGGGGCCGTTTCAGTGAAAAGATGTTACATCTTTTCACTGAAACGGTCTTCGCTGCGGGGGCGGAAGATGATTTGAATGGGTGTGCCGGGGAAGGGATACTCCTCGCGGATGCGGTTTTCCAGGTAACGCTGGTAAGAAAAATGGACCCACTCCGGCCTGTTGACGAAAAAGACAAAGGTCGGTGGGTCTACGCTGGCCTGAGTGGCGTAAAAGAATTTGATCTGGACGCCGCCCTTTTGCGGCGGCGGGTGGCGAGTGACCACGTCACGCATCAGCCGGTTTAACTGGGCGGTGGGAACACGCTGGTAACGGGCCTGGTACACTTCCAGTACGGTGGGCAAAATTTTGACTACCCGCTGGCCTGTTTGGGCAGAAATAAACAGCACCGGCACGTAGGGCAGGAAATTTAGCGCCTGCTGGATCTGGGCCGTGTACTGGTTGATGGTGTAGGTGTCTTTTTCAATGACGTCCCACTTATTGACCAGGACGATGGCGCTGGCCATTTCCTCGACCAACATCCCGGCGATGTGGGCATCCTGGGCAGTTATTCCTTCCTGGGCGTCAATCAGCAGCAAGGCCACGTCGGCCCGCCGCAGCGCCTTAATGGCCCGCAGGACACTGTACTTCTCCACACCCGGCTCTACCTTGCCGCGCCGCCGGATACCGGCCGTATCAATAAGGGTAAAGGGCTGCCCCTCCCATAACAGCCGGGTGTCAATGGCGTCACGCGTCGTGCCGGGAATGGGGCTGACGATGGCCCGTTCTTCGCCCAGGAGCTTATTGAGAAGGGTAGACTTGCCCACGTTGGGCCGGCCCAGGATGGCGACCTTGATGGAATCGTCTTCCTCTTCCTCCTCGGCCGGGGGAATGGCCGCGACGATGGCATCCAGAAAATTGCCCACCCCCGTGCCGTGCAGGGCGGAGACGGGGAAGACCTCGCCCAGGGCCAGCTCGTAAAATTCGTAAGCGCCGTCCCATAGCTTGACGGACTCCAGCTTGTTGGCGGCAATAATGACCGGCTTCCGAGAGCGGCGCAAGATCTCGGCCACTTCCTGGTCGGCGGCGGTCACACCCACCCGGCCGTCCACCACCTGGACGACCACGTCGGCATCCTGGATGGCAATGGCGGCCTGCTGGCGGATGAGGGGCAAAAAAAGTTCCGAATCTTCAGACAGAGGCTCGGTGTGGCGGCCCTCGGTCACTTCCAGCCCGCCCGTATCCACCAGCAAAAAGGCGACGCCGGTCCACTCGGCCTCGGCGTATAGCCGATCTCGCGTCGTGCCTGGCACTTCGGAAACCACCGCCAGGCGCTGGCCGACAATCCGGTTAAAAAGGGTAGACTTGCCGACGTTTGGTCGGCCGACGAGGGCCACTAGCGCTTTACGACTCATACCGGCTCTTGTCTCTCCGGCAGCAGGGCGAAGCGCGGCCGGAGGGCAACCGGCGCGCCGGCGCCGGCCGGGTCGCTCCCCACCCCGGCTCCCTGGCTAACTGCCAGGGCTGTGTCTAACAGCAACACAGTTTCCGTTAAGCCGTTGGTAATGGTCATGCTCTCTGTAATCTCCACGCTGATCACCGCCGGCTGTGTCGAACGAAATTCTACATCATTCACCGCCACCGAAACAATCGGCTCCAGGCTATACGTCCCGACCTCCAGGTTTAACAAATCCACCGTCGCCCGGACGTCCTCCTCTTCCAGCGACTCCAGGGCCGGGGCCGGGCCAAAGAGAAAGACGCTAATTTCCTCGGGATCCAGGATGGCTTCCAATCCCTCGCCGAGGCCACGTATGTCTACCTTTTTCCGCACCACGGCGCTGGTCAGGATCGGCTCGATCTCGAAGGTCACGATAATGGGCTGGCCCTCAACCAGGGATACGCCGGGAGGCAGGTCCAGCGTCACCGGCAAGGTTGCCGACTCGGTCAGGCCGCTGATGTCCACCGGCTCGGTCTCGACCCGCAGCGAATCCAGGGTGGCCGGCGGGCCGGTCACCTGGATGCTGTTGGGCTCGACGTTGACGTTCAGGAGGCGATAACCCTGGGCCGGTTCCCCCACCCAGTTGACCGAAATTGGCTTTTCGGCAAAACCGGCCAATTCCTCTACAGGAACGATCACTTCGACCTCTTCAGGGTTGACCGTCAGTCCGACCACGCTGGCCACGTTTCCTTGCAAATCATAAAAGGTCGGCCGGCGCAGAATACTGACATCCTCACGGGCTCCGTCCAGGGAGACGACCACGCGCGCCTCGGCCAGTTGGTTAACACGAGAAGCCAGGCCTGTCACCTGGATGGCGCCGGGTTCGACGCGCTCCTCGCCGGCCCGGTGGCCACGGGCAGCCTCGCCTCTGGTTTCTAATATGACCGGTATGTCGCGCGTCACGATTTGCTCCAGCCGGACGAGGACGGTTTCGGGAAATTTAGAGACCACCTCAACCCGCTCGTGACCGCCCTGGATTTGCAGCTCCACCTCTGATTCGCCAAAGGGTACCTCGCTCAGGTCAATCACGGCGGTGAAGTCGGCCGGGGAAACGTCTTCCAGAGCCGAACTGGGCCCCTGGATAGTGATTTGGGCTGTTTCCGGCAGCCGGTTTCCCAGTTGGGCATCGGCCGGCCGGCCCACTTCGACCACGTCAATTTGTAAGAGTTGGGTTTCGACAGGGTCACTAGCCCGCACCGCCACGGCCCAGATAATCAGCGCCAGAGCTAGGGCAGAGAGCAACGTGGCCAGATTGGAGAGGAGGGAACGAAGAAAGCGCATGGTGACTATACCCTTAACGGCTGCGGCGAAACAAAGGGCTGCGGCGGCCTTGCTGCAGAAAGGCATTCAAGATCACGTCCAGGCGAGAGGGGTCCTGGCGGCGGATGATCCGGCCGTTGTGGGCGATTGAAACCTGGCCGGTTTCCTCCGAGACAATGACGACGACCGCGTCGCTGACTTCGCTGATGCCCATGGCCGCCCGGTGGCGCAGACCCATTTGCCGGTCAGACAGGCTGCGGGTAGACAGGGGCAAGACGCAGGCGGCCGCGGCCAGCCGCTCTCCCCGAATAATTACCGCGCCGTCGTGGAGTTCGGTGTTTTTATTAAAAATGGTCAATAACAACTCTGGGGAAGGCTCGGCGTTCAGCAAGACGCCGGTGTCAATGTATTCCTGCAGGCCCGTATCCTGCTCAATGACGATCAGCGCGCCATAGCGGCGCTGCGACAGGCGCAGGCAGGCATTGGCTACGGCCACGGCCAGCCGGTTATCCTCGTTGGGGGACAACAGGCGGAAGTAGCGGCCGGCCCGCCCCAGTTGTTCCAGGGCTCGGCGTAGCTCTGGTTGAAAAATAACAGGAATGGCTACCAGTAAGGCCGGCAGCGCCGTCGTCACCAGCCAGCGAAAGGCCGTTAATTGAACAACCCAGTTAGAAATGAGGGCAAAAAAGAAGGCCAGGAAGATGACCCCCCGCAGTAATTGGACGGCGCGAGTGCCGCGAACCAGCATAAACAGGCCATAGACTACGGCCGTTACCAGCGCAATGTCTAGAATACTGGTCCACAGGTTATTCTCAAAGTAATCGAGGTAATAAGATAATTCTTCCAAAATGAGTCCAAAGCATTTTCTTTCCCGACCGCCAGGCTTACCTGGTAACCAGGAAGTTTCCGGCTAAAAATAGGACCCATTCCTCTGCACCCTGACTAGGCGAGGTCCTGTTGCATCCGTTGCAGCAATTGCCGGTAGCTGGTGACGTTGGGCGGATTCAGCTTGATGATTTTTTGAATCGTTACGGCCGCTTGGCGGGTCTGGCCGGCGTCAAGCTGGGCTTCGCCCAGTTTATCAAGCAGGTTCACGGCGTCCTTGACACGTTTTTGGTGAATGTAGAGATGGGCCAGCCGGTCTATCAGGCCCGCGTCTGCCGGCCGCCGTTCGACCATATCTTCCAGGATGTGGGTCACTTTTACACCCCGGCCACCCTTGACCAGTTGGATCAGGTAGCGGTCCAGCTCGCGCAGCGCGCTCTCTGGCTGGCCGACCTTGTAATAGAGGTCAATGAGGTTGATGGCCAGACGCTCATCGTCCTGGTCGTTGGTCCGCAGCTCGACGTAGGCGGACAGGGCTCGCTTCCAATCAAAACGCTGCATGTCAATGTCGGCGATGAGGCGCAGCAAACGGAAGCGCCACTTTTTATCGGCCGCGCCACGCGGGGCCAGTTTCAAGGCCTCCTGGTACGTCTCGCGGGCCTTATCCACCTGGGCCAGGTTATAATAGGCTTCCCCCATGGCAATATAATGTTCCAGGGAGCGGTCTATCCGGCCGTGCCGCTTCAGCAATTCAATCAGGCGGGCCCGGGTGGAAAGGTCGAGCGGCGCCAGTTCCAACGCCCGCTCGTAGATGTTGATGGCGCCGTTCATATCCCCGCGCGCCCGGTAGGTGTCGCCAACGGTAACCAGCTTGACCACGGCGTTTTCCAGGCGATCTTGTCTGGCCAGCAGTTCGGCCAATTGCAGGTGGGCAGGCAGGTAATCGGGCGAAAGCTGGATAGCCCGGTAGGTCTCTTCCATGGCGCTGCTGAACATACCCCGCCGGGCGTATTCCTGGCTCAGGAAGAGCGATTCCAGCACGTGTTCAGACCCGGCGGTGAGGATGTCGCCCAGAATCATCGTCCGGCCGCCCGAGGAGAGCGAATCCAGCCGACTCCGCGCTTCTTTGACCTTATCCTCCCAACCCTTGTGGCTCAAAAATTCGACCAGCGCATTGGCAAAGTTGGTGGCCTGCTCCGGTTCACCCTTGGTCATCAGGCTGTCGGCCAGATTTTCATACAGCTCGATCAGGCGGTCGGCCTGGTCGTGGCGAACCGTGTCCAGGTCTACGATTTTGAGCACGACAATAAAATGCTCCAGCGCCTTGTCAATCCGGCCGCGCGCCCGGTAGGATTCACCCAGGGCAAAGTGGCTGGCCAGGCGGTACTCCTGGTCCTGGACGGATAGTTCAAACTCGCGGATAGCATCTTCAAAGCGGAGCTTGTCCTGGTAGAGCAGGCCCAGGTTAAAGTGGGCGGCCGTGTTGGTAACGCCGCCGGTAATTGCTCGCTCGTAACTACTGATAGCTTCGTTGAGCATACCCCGGGTCTGGTAATCGAGAGCCTGGGTGATGAGCGCGTCTCGCTCCGTCTTACTCAGGCCCTGGCCACGTCCTGGGGTTAATAATTCGTCTTCCTCTTCTTCTTCGAAAATGACCCCGGCCAGTTGCTCCATAGCCATCCGGCGGGCATCCTGCACCGGGCTGGAACTTTCCTCGTCTTTGGCCACCGACTGCCATTCGTCGGCCTGGGGTTCCAAGAGGCTAGGCAGTGGCAACTTGGCATCGGCCGCTCCGGTTCCGGCCGGCTGGGGCGCCGGCGCTGCTTCGCCCTCGGCCGGCAGCATTTCGCCTTGCTGGATCAGCTCAATGGCCGTCAGAACGTCGGCGTTGCGCGGGTCCATTTTCAAGGCTACCTGGCACGTTTCCAGAGCCTGCTGGACGTTGCCCTGCCGTTGGAGGACACGGGCGATGGCCAGGTATTCGTGGATAGCCGGACGGATTTGTCCCTGCTTCTGGTAAACGGCCGCCAGGCGCTGGCGCACGGCAATCAAGTCTGGGGCCAGACGCACGGCTCGTAGCCAGTTGACCATGGCTTCGTCCAGTTTGCGCTGCCGCAGATGGACTTCGCCAATGGCCATGTAGCTCTGGCCCGCCTCGTTAAGCTGGCCTAGCCGTTCCTGGAGTTCGGCGACCGGCTTCAGGTAAATGATGTCTCCCTGGGAATAGCGGGCAGCCAGCTTGTAATTCTCCAGCGCCTTACGCGAGTCGTTTAACCCGTCATAGGCCACGCCCAGGCCGGCGTAGGGGGCCGGTTCCTGAGGGAACTCGCCAATGGCCGCCTGAAATTCGCGGATTGCGTCTGGCCAGCGCTGGTCCCAGCCATAAGCATGTCCTTTGCTTAGCGCTTGTTCGTAGCGGGCACGGTCATTCGCCACTCAAGACCTCCATTCAGACGCTAAAGGTTCAGCAACAGCTTTACCAAAATAGCTTTTTGGGCGTGTAAACGATTTTCGGCCTGTGGGAACAACACTGAGTTGGGGCCGTCTGCCACTTCGTCGGTAATCTCCTCGCCACGGTGGGCCGGCAGGCAGTGCATGACCAGACAATCCGGTTTGGCCTGGCTGACCAGTTTCCGGTTTACCTGGTAGGGCGGGAACAATTGCAGCCGGGCGGCCGTTTCCTCTTCCTGGCCCATACTGGTCCATACGTCGGTGTAGAGTACGTCGGCCCCAGCCACAGCTCTAATCGGGTCCTGGTAGAGTTCGATTCGCTGATCGTCGGCCAGGCGCATCTGCTCGGCTAGGCTGACATCCTCTTCAGAGAGGGTGTAGCCGGGAGGGGAGGCAATCTTGAAATGCAACCCTGTTCTCATGGCTCCGAAGAGCAAGGAACGGGCGACGTTATTGCCGTCGCCCACGTAAGCCAGGGTCAGGCCTTCCAGCCGGCCCTTCAATTCCCGGATGGTAAACAGGTCAGCGAAACTCTGGGCCGGGTGGCTATAATCTGAGAGGCCATTAATGACTGGTACGGTAGCATATTCGGCCAACTGTAAGATGTGATCGTGGTCAAACACTCGAGCCATAATGGCGTCCACGTAGCCTGATAAGACCCGGGCCACATCAGGAATGCTTTCCCGGCCGCCCATCTTGACCTCGGACGGGGAGAGGTAGAAGGCGTAGCCACCCAGGTGGACCATGGCCATTTCAAAGGAAACGCGCGTCCGCAACGACGGCTTCTGGAACAGCATGGCCAGGCTCTTCCCCCGCAGGAGGGGCTCATTGCCTCCCTCGCGCCACTCCTCTTTCAGCTTGGTCGCCAGGTCTAACAAGTCGTTTAGCTCGGCTGGGCTGAGATCAACCAAGCTTAGAAAGTCTTTCAATTTACAGCCACTCCTTTTATTAAGATGAACCTTAAAAAGTATACCACAGGCAAAATGCGAGGAAAAGAAATTATTCAACATAAAATTTGCTTGTCCACCCTTTTGAGTTATGGTAAGATACCAGTGCAGCAGAGGGGATGTCACCTAAAGGACGGCAGACGCCTTTCAAAGGAGTGAAGCGATAAACTCGACGAAAGGGCAAAGATTTACAATTCTCACCCCGACAGGAGGGGTAAAAAGGTAGGTGACAGATGGAGATGCTTCAAAAACGGCCGATTCTTTTCATCGTTTTGGCCTTTATTCTGGGTTGGGCAATTGGGTTATTCCTGTTTGGCTGGGGCCTGACGCCCTTAGAATATGTTGGCGCCGGGCCGGAACATTTAAATTCAACAGACCAGGAGCTTTACCTGCGGTCATTGGCCGCTCTTTATTCGCACGAGCTAGACCCGAACCGGGTGACGCGGGCGCTGGCCGCCTGGCCGGACGCCGACGTAGCCATTTGCCAACTGGCTGCCCAGAGCACTGACCCGGGCGAACAGCAGCGGTTGATAGCGATAGCGTCTATCCACAACAACGGGGTGGGCTGCCCTGCTGGAGGCCAGCCCCAGGTGCCGGGTGAGACGGAGGAAGAAGGCGGCGGCCTGGGCAACATTTTGTTGATTTGTGGCCTGGGTCTTATCCTGGCCATTCTGGCCATTGCCATTTTCCTGGTCACCCAACGCCGGGGCAAGACAAGCGGCTACTACGATACCGCCCATACGGAAATGCCAACCACCGCCCCGGTCATGGAGGGCGGAGACACAGACCAGCAGGTAACGCCCATCGCCCGCTTCCAGACTAACTACGTCCGCGGCCACGATACGTACGACGACTCTTTTAGCATTGAAAACGCCAATGGCGATTTCCTGGGCGAGTGCGGCGTTGGCGTTTCGGAAACGATTGGAGCGGAGACGCCTAAGAACGTCACCGCTTTTGAGGTCTGGCTGTTTGATAAGAACGACATCCGCACCGTCACCAAGGTGATCATGAGCGAACACGCCTTCTTCGACGATGCCATCAAGGCCAAGCTGGCCCCTAAGGGCGAGCCGGTGCTGGCCCGGCCGAACGAGACTGTTGTCCTGGAAACGGCGTCCCTGATTATCAACGCCGAAATTACCGAGCTGGAATATGGCACCGGCACGTTGCCGCCGCAGAGCTTCTTTGAACGCTTTACGGTTGAGCTGTCGGCCTGGGCCAAAGAAGGGGAGTATGGCGAGCCGGACGTCCAGGGCCGGATTGACGAGATGCTGGAGTTTTAGCAGTAGGGGCACGAACCATCGTGCCCCTACGTTTTAGGCCCGGCGATAGGGGTCAAAGAGCTTCTCCCACTCGTCCAGGGCGTAGCGATCCGTCATCCCGGCAATGTAATCTGTCACTATCCGGTACAGGGACGAATGCTCCAGCCGCTGCTGCGTCTTTTCTGGCAGCATCTTAGGTTCCTTCACGTACGCCTCAAAAATCTCGGAAATGAACCGCTCGGCCTTGGCCTGCATGCGCATCAGGCGGTAATGGCGATACATCCGTTGGTAGAGGAAGTCTTTGAGCGGCCGGATTTTCTGCCGCATGCCATCTGAGTAACCAACCACGTTAACAGGCAACTGCTGCATGTCTTCGGGTGCATTGACCTCGTGCCGGGCCAGGCTGGCGGCCGTCGTTTCCACCACGTCCGTCACCATCATGCCAATCAACTCGCGAATCACTTCCCGGCGGACAATTTCGTCAAACGGCCGGCCATCCCACTTCACCTGCCGGTGCAGCGCCTGCCAGATCTCTAACCCTTCCAGGTCGCGGGATTCAAACAAATTGGCGCGCAGACCGTCCTCCAGGTCGTGGGCGTTGTAGGCAATTTCGTCGGCCAGGTTGGCAATTTGGGCTTCCAAAGAGCCGCGCTTTTCCGGCTCGTAGGCGGCGGCATCGCTTTTGTCATACTCCGTTTCGTGCTTGATAATCCCTTCCCGCGTCTCGTAGGTCAGGTTCAACCCTTTGAAGTCGGGATAACGGTGCTCCAGGAGGGTGACGATGCGATAGCTTTGGGTATTGTGGTTGAAGCCGCCGTGGTCCTTCATGAGCTGGTTTAAGGCGTGCTCGCCGGCGTGACCAAAGGGCGGGTGGCCCAGGTCGTGGGCCAGGCAAATAGCCTCGGTCAAATCTTCGCTGCCACCCAGCCCCCGGGCAATCGAGCGGCCCAACTGGGCCACCTCCAGAGTGTGAGTCAGGCGGGTGCGATAATGGTCGCCCTCGTAAAAGACGAAAACCTGGGTCTTATATTCCAGGCGGCGAAAAGCGGTGGTGTGAATGATCCGGTCCCGATCCCGCTGAAAGGCAGTGCGGGTGGCTGATTCCGGCTCCGGGTGCTCCCGGCCGCGCGAGCCGGCGCTTTTTAAACCATAGGGGGCCACTATCTGGTGTTCAATCGCCTCCAGGTCTTCCCGTTTTCGTTGGTACTTCATCTCTCATTCCTTGATTGGGGAGTTATCCTACTTGCCATAATCTATACCCAAGTGTAACATAAACCTGAAGGCCGTAAAAATGCAGCGACTTCAGCAAATGCGGATGGTTTTCATCGTGGGCGCCAGCGCCATTCTCCTGGCGGTGGCGACCCTCATTGGCCTGTTGTTGCTTAGCGGCCGCCCGGATGCGCCCACCCCTACCCCAACCGGCCTGCCGGTAGTCGCCGGCCCGAGCGGTCCCACCCAGGTCCTTGTAGACGGTATTCTGGTCACCGTCAACGTTGACCCTGAACAGCAGGCTTACCTCCAAAACGGGCCGATACCGACCCTGGCCGGGCAAAGCGTAGCGCCCACCCTCCTGCCACAAGTCCAGCCTACGCCTGTCCTTGTCGTGCCGGGCCAGGAGCAGCCCACGCCGTTCATAATCCCCACTCCTACGTTCCCACTGCCAACGCTGCCGCCACCACTCCCCCCCACAATTGCGCCTGCGCTGGAACAGGTCATTTTCATCAACTACGTCGTCCAACAAGGGGACACCCTCTACGGCGTTGCCGCCCAGCAGAACAGCGCCATTGAGCTGATGGCCTTGCACGGCATTGACGCCATTGACCTGGTTCCCGGCCAGACAATCCGGCTACCCGTAGCCAACCCAGCCTACTGCCCTGGCAGCCGGGCCTACGTGGTGCGGGACAAAGATACCGTCTTCCGTATTGCCCAACAGTTCAATACCACGGCGGCCAACATCCGCTCGATGAATCCGACGATCAACGAAAGCTATCAAATTCAAGTAACCCAGGTCATTTGCGTCCCGGGCTAGCCCGCCGTTCGCATCTGAGGGCGCCAACTCCCCCAGCCTGCGCCAATCCAATAACGATTGATATAGCCCTAGCCGCCCAGCAACCAGGCTTCAAAATCGTTTTCCAGCTCTTCTAACGTCTGGCCGAAGAACTCCTCGACGGCGCTGCGTGTCAGGCGCTCGCTCAACTCGATCATGGCTGCGTCCAGGCCAAATCCGGAGGAGAAAGGCGGCATTTCCTCCTGGACGGCGCTGGCCGGCACTGCGGCGTAAGAACGGTAGAAGGCCAGCGCTGTCTCTTCGCCGTACGTCTCCACCAGGTAAGTGAATAACTCGCCGGCGTAGGTGTACTCCACCTCTATCCGCTGGCTGTCGGTCTCTGTCCCGCCCAGCGAACCGGCCCGGGTGAGGGCCAGCAGGCTGATGCTATCCAGCAAGCCGCTGTCCAACAGCGTTGTCCGGCGTCCGGCCGTCAACTGGCCGGCGTAATAGACGGCCGCCCCTTCGCTGAGCCAGGATGGGGTAAAGGGACGGGTGTAAGCCGAGAGGGCCAGGTGGACCAGCTCGTGGGTGACAGTTTCCAGGCGGCCGTTCGGTCCAGTAGCGGCCCGGCCGGCAAAAGCTTCGCCGTTGACAAAAAAGATACGGTTGGTTGTCACCACCTCGTCCTCTTCAAAGCCGTAGCGGACAAAAGCCACGCCCAGCACCAGGTCGCCGCTACCGGTAAAAGATTGGAACTGCTCCTGGGTTGCCGTCAGGTAAGCCAGGTAACGCGCCTCCAGGGCTAACCCCAGCGCCTCCAGGGTCTGGTAGGCACTCTCAGCCTCTTCGCCAAAAGATGGTAAAGCGTCGTCATTTCCGGTCGGGGCAAACAGCAGGAAGTGCGCTGTCTCCTGGAGGATGAAGTCGGAGGCCAGCCAGAAGGGGGGTTGTTCGTAGGCCACGGCCGTCGCCAACCAGCGGCCGTCCACCTGCTGGAAATCATAGTGGGCGATGTAGATGAAAGGGTTGTCGGCGGCCAGGCCGGCCAGCTCAAAACGGGCAATGACCGGGGCCCCAGCCAGCCGGCCGGAAGCGGCCGCCGCCAGGTCAGCCGAGGGATCCAACAGCAGGGTATGATTGGCCAGGGGCAACCGGCCAGTGTATTCAAAATGGCGCTGCTGTGCCTCGTGGATGGCCGGATCGAACGTCGCCAGGTACGCCTCCAGGTCGCCGGCCTGTAGCGCGGCCGCCTGCTGCTCCAGCGTCTGTTCCAGCGCCTGGTAGGCAGCTTCGTCCGGCTCGGGGGTGGGCGTGGGCGGCGCCGGGCCGCCACTGGCCGACGTGATCGTCGCCGCCGCCAGGCCATCGGCGGTAAAGTCCAGCGTCAAGGGGCTGTACTCCAGGAAAATAAAGCGGCTCTCTTGCAGGTCGGCCGGGCGGGAAAAAGTGATGCTGCCGGGGTGGG
>JAKEFB010000008.1 GCA_022616275.1 Chloroflexota bacterium | reverse complement strand
TTTTGTTGATTTTGGCTGCTTGCCGGTCTACACCTGAAGAAATTGTTACACCAATGGGGACGCCGGTAGCCGAGGCTCCGGCCACGAGAACGCCCATGGCCACAGCGACGGAGACACCGACAGCAGCCCCACCGCCGACGCTGACGCTCCGGCCGACGAACACGCCCCGACCAAGCCGGACGCTGGCGCCGACGGCTACCGCGACGCCGGCCATCGTCACGGCCACAGCAATCCTGACAGTAACCGCCACTTCCCTGGCCACGGCTGCCACCAGCGCGGCGACGGCCCCGCCGGCCAACCTGGACCAACCCCCTTACCAGGCCAGCGCCTGCAGCGACAAGTACCCTTGCAACGACGACGTGGCGGCCTGGGAGGCGCGCATTCGCGTCCCGGCCGGTTTTGCTGTGAGTTACCTGGCCCGCGTCACCGGCAGTCCCACCAGCATCACCTTCGGCCCTGACGGTTTGCTATATGTGGCCACGCAAGGGGGAGCTATTTTGACGGTGAATTCCAGCGGCGAGGTAGGAACCGTCGCCGGCGGCTTTACCACACCTACCGGCATCGCCTTCCAGCCAGGCACGAGCCGGCTGTACGTGTCCAGCCGGGTGCTGGACTTGAACAGCGGCGGCGAGGCCCAGGTCTCGGCCGTCCAGGGGGGTGGGGCCAGCCAGGTCTTCGGCGGAATTCCCTGCTGCTACACCGGGCTGCACTCGGCTAACGGTATTGCCTTTGGGCCGGACGGCTTTGGCTACGTGGCCGTGGGGGCCAGAGCCGACCACGGCGAGATCCTGCCGGGCAACCCCAACGAGGGCCAGCAGGACCAGTTGCATCCCTGGGAGGCCAGTATCCTTCGCTTCAGCCCTGACGGCAGCGTGGTCGAGCCGTACGCCCGCGGCTTCCGCAACGCTTACGACATTGCCTGGGACGCCAACGGCCAGCTTTTTGCCACCGACAACGCTCCTGATTACGGCCCACCGGACGAATTTCACAGGGTGACGCCAGGGGGAGAACACGGCTATCCCTGGTACGACTGTGGCGTCTGTTTCAGCCCGCCGGCCGGGGTGGAGGTCATTCCGCCGCTGTACAGTTTCGTCTCCCACAGCGCCCCGACCGGCATCACTGCCTACCTGGGCAACCAGTTCCCCGGCTATTACAACAACTTGTTCGTGGCCCTGTGGAGCGCCTTCCCGGCCGCGCAGCGGATCATGCGCTTTGGGCCGGGCGGCGTGGGCGCCAGCACCTTCGCCACCGGCTTCGCCGCGCCTATTGACGTGACTACCGGGCCGGAGGGCAGCCTCTACGTCGCGGACTGGGCAACCGGGATCATTTTCCAGATCCGTTATACAGGTTAAGGTAACGGTATTAGGGCTTGACAAAATATTATTAGGACATTACTATTCAAGTAATCAATTGATTACTTGAATAGTAATGATAGACCCAATCGAACACCGCCACTTCAAAACCCAACTCAACAGCCAGCTTGCCCGCATTGCCAAAGCGGTTGCCAACCCCCACCGGCTGGAAATTCTGGACCTGTTGGCCCAGGGCGAACGCCACGTGGAGGATGTTGCCGCCGAAACGGGCCTGACGCTGGCTAACGCCTCGCAACACTTGCAAGGGCTGCGGCAGGCCCACCTGGTCGCTGCCCGTAAAGAGGGGCTGCGTGTCTACTATCGCCTGGCCACGCCGGCCGTCTACAGCCTCCTTCAGATCATTCGGGAGGTGGCTGAGAGCCAACTGGCCGAGCTGGACCGCCTGGTAGAGACGTTCCTGCATCGCCGGGAGATGTTGGAGCCAATGACTTTGGCCGAATTACAGGCGCGGCTTGACGACCCGGAGCTGGTGCTGCTGGACGTGCGGCCGGCTTTGGAGTATGAGCAGGGCCATATTCCGGGGGCGCGCTCTATCCCGGTTGCCGAACTGGCCGAACATCTATCGGAATTGACGCCTGAGAAGCAGATCGTCGCCTACTGCCGTGGGCCGTACTGCGTCTTTGCCGACGAAGCCGTTGAAATCCTCCTGGATCACGGCTACCAGGCCCAACGAGTTCGGGAAGGGTATCCTGATTGGCACGTCGCTGGTCTCCCGGTCGAGACCGGACCAGGCTTGGGAGGTTAGCATGATTTTCCGGCAAATCCTACATCCAGAAACAGGCTGCGCTTCTTATATTTTTGGTTGCACCGGCAAGCGTAAACTGGCTGTTGTAGACCCGCACCAGGACCACGTCCAAGAGTACTTGGACGTCGCCCAGCAGGCTGGTTCGGCGATTGTGGCTATCTTCGAGACCCACATCCAGGCCGACCACCTTTCCGGCGCGCCCCAACTGGCCGAACAGAGTGGCGCGCCGATTTATCTCCACGAGTCGGCCCCGGTTCGCTTTCCCTTTGTCCCTCTCCACGACGGCGACACGCTTGAATTGGGCAACGACTACGTGCGTGTGCTCCACACTCCCGGCCACTCCCCAGATAGCGTCAGCCTGGTCGCTGGCGATAAAGTGCGCACCGAAGCACCCTGGTTCGTGCTGACCGGCGACACGCTTTTCGTTGGCGACGTCGGCCGGCCGGATCTGCACGGCGACGAGAACACGGCCGACCTGGCCCGGCAATTGTACGACAGCCTTTTTGGCAAGCTGCTGCAGCTCGACGATTCGGTTGAGGTCTACCCCAGCCACTTTGCCGGTTCTATGTGCGGCCGATCCATGAGCGGCAAGCCCAGCTCGACCATTGGTTTTGAGCGGCGCTACAACCCTGCCCTCCAGTACCGCGACCCCGACGCTTTTGTCGCCTTCGTCCAGCGAGACCAGTCCCCCATTCCGGCTGATTTCCGCCGGATTCGCCAGGCCAACATAGCCGGCCGGTAACGCGCTCTTGATGTCCAGACCATCCATACAGCTAGGTCTGCGGGCCAACTGGCGGCAGTTCGCTTTGTTGATGCTGGTCAACGCCTTCGTCGGGGCCATGTTGGGGCTGGAGCGGACTGTGGTGCCCCTCATTGCCTCGCAGGAGTTTGGCCTGGCGTCAGTCAGCGTCAGCCTGTCTTTCATTGTCAGCTTCGGCCTGGTCAAGGCCCTGGCCAACTTAACCGCCGGCCGCTATTCAGACCGCGCCGGCCGGAAGCCGTTCCTGGTTGCCGGCTGGTTGATCGGTCTGCCGGTCCCATTGCTCATCATCGCCGCTCCCCGCTGGGAGTGGATTGTCCTGGCCAACGTCTTGCTTGGCGTCAACCAGGGTCTATGCTGGTCCACGGCCGTGATCATGAAGATTGACCTGGCCGGTCCGGCGCGGCGCGGCCTGGCCATGGGGCTAAACGAGTTTACCGGCTACCTGGCTATGGCCTTATCTACCATGCTCAGTGGCTGGATTGCGGCGCAAACTGCCCTGCGGCCGTACCCGTTCTACCTGGGTATTGTTTTTGCCGCGGCCGGCCTTCTGGTCTCTTTCTTTCTGATCCGCGAGACGCGCCCTTTTGCCCGGCACGAGTCTGCCCAGCGGCCTGATCTAGATGAGGCAAAACCTCTTTCGTTCGCAGCCATTTTTCGCCGGGTAAGCTGGCAAGACAAGGGCTTCTTCAGCCTGTCGCAAGGGGGGCTGGTCAACAACCTGAACGACGTCGTTATCTGGGGGCTGCTGCCGCTGCTGGCGGTGCGGAGTGGGATTGGCGTTGACCAGGCGGCGGCCCTCGGCGGCACCTACCTGGCCGTCTGGGGCGCCGGCCAGTTGGCCACCGGGCCGCTCAGCGACCGCATGGGGCGCAAACGGCTGATTACGGCCGGTCTTTTTGTCCAGTCGCTGGGGATCATCCTCTTTGTCCTGGCCGCCGGCCGCCTGCCCTGGCTTTTGGCCACCGTTTTGATGGGATTGGGGACGGCCATGGTTTACCCGACCCTATTGGCTGCCGTCGGCGACCTGGCCCATCCCTCGTGGCGCGCTTCGGCCGTGGGGGTGTACCGGCTGTGGCGCGACGGTGGCTATGCGGCCGGGGCGCTGCTGGCCGGCCTGCTCAGCGACGCCTTCACGGTTGAAGTAGCCATTGCGGTGATTGCCGGCCTGACCCTGGCCTCGGCCGGGGTGACGGCCGTTTTTCTGCCTGAGACCCACGCCACGCGACCCAAACCGCGCCGCGACCTACCTGATATTTCTGGCTTAAGCGAGGAGCCAACCAGTGACACCCCGGCCGGCCAGACGGCCAGCCGGACCGGGACTGGATAATAAATGAACAAATTTTGACCTGGAAATGACAGCCAGACCGCCTTATAATTTTGATCATGTTTTTTAATGCGGTCGCTCGAATCCTGCCACCCATTGCTCGTATTGGTGTTGCTCCCAGCGATAGCGACGAACTCCGTTTACAGAAGAACCTGATGGTGGCCGGCTCTTTTATGTTTATCCTGGCCGGAGCCTTGTGGGGGGTCATATATTTTATCCTCGCCCAGCCAGTGGCCGGCCTTATTCCACTTTCCTACGCGGCCGTCTCCTTGTTTAGCATCATTCTCTTTGGCCTGACGCGGCGTTACCGGCTCTTCCGCATCAGCCAGCTTGTCCTCATTCTCTTATTGCCTTTCCTGCTACAACTAGCCCTGGGCGGGTTCGTGAACTCCAGTGCCGTCATTCTCTGGTCAATCCTCTCGCCGCTTGGGGCGCTGCTTTTCGCCAGCCCGCGCCACGCCCCTTATTGGTTTGTGGCCTATCTTGGCCTGGTTGTTCTGAGTGGGTTTTTGCAGCCAGCCACGCCAATGGTCGGCAGCCTGTCACCCAGATTGGTGACTGCTTTTTTCGTCATGAACATTGCCGCCGTTTCGACAATCGTCTTTGTCCTGATCTACTACTTTGTGGGCCAGAGAAATATTTTCCAGGAAAAGTCGGATAAGCTGTTGTTGAACATTTTGCCTGAAGGAATTGCCGCCATCCTGAAAAATGAGCGCCGGACCATTGCCGATTACCACGCCGAGGCCACCATTCTCTTCGCCGACGTGGCCGACTTCACGCCGCTATCGGCCGGCATGGCTCCGGTGGAACTGGTTGAGCTGCTCAACGAAGTCTTTTCTGACTTTGATGCCCTGGTTGAAAAATATGGCCTGGAAAAAATCAAGACCATCGGCGATTGTTACATGGTCGCTGCCGGCGTGCCTCACCCCCGGCCGGACCACGCCCACGTCCTGGCCCGCATGGCTCTGGAAATGCGCGACCACGTCAACCGGCGCCACTTTGGCGGCCGGCAGTTGGCCTTCCGCATTGGCATCAACTCCGGCCCGGTTGTGGCCGGGGTCATCGGCCACAAAAAGTTCATTTACGACCTGTGGGGCGATACCGTTAACACGGCCAGCCGCATGGAGTCACACGGGTTGGCGGGCCAGGTCCAGGTGACAGAAACGACGTACCAGCGTCTACGGCATGATTTCTGCTTTGAAGAGCGCGGCGTCGTTCACATCAAAGGCAAGGGGGAGATGAAGGTCTACCTGCTTCAAGAGGCCCAAAGGACCATGCCAGGGCCGCACGGCTGAAGGATAAGGTATGAATTCCACTACAGCCGTAAGCCAGAGGTAAGAACCGGGGAAGAATTTTGGGAGCCGGTACCTGTCTCCATTGGCTGGGCTGACTAAACATGAAGATTCAAGAGCTGCGCCGTGCCATCCAAGAAGAGTACGCGGCCGTTGCCCTGAATCCCCAACAAGGTTTCCACTTTCACATCGGCCGGCCTCTGGCCCGGATGTTGGGCTATCGCAACGCCTGGTTGGATGGTATTCCCGAAGCGTCTATCGAATCGTTTGGCCGTGGTCATGGCCGGTTTTGTGGATTTTGAAATTACCTGGCGGGCCGACGTCTTCAGCGGCGCGCCCCAGTCCAGCAGCGCCGCTAACTATGGCACGGTCGGCATCAACTTCCGCGCCGGCAAGCCCCGCGACGAGGCTGAGTGGGTGGCGGCGCTCCAGGCGCTCAACTGCGAAATTCCGGCCGGTTAGCCACAGCCCATCACTTCTTTAGTCACCCAGAAAAAGCCCTGACTTTGGTTAGGGCTTTTCCCTATCTTTAGTCAGGGGCGGGAGCCTGACTTTTTTCGCAGGTAAAACCTGTCCCCGGATAGTGTCGAAAACATACTATTTTGCTTATACTGGCCTTCGTTGCCTGCATAAAACAGCAAAACGGAGAGGCGAAGCGATGGAGGAAATAGGGGTTGAGCAGGCTTGCTTATCTACCTTTACTGCCAGTCAATCCAATAGATAAAGGAGAAACAAATCATGAGCACCACCACAAGCAGTACCCCGGCCGGGAAAACTCCCCAGATCACGAAGGGCGCCGCCTCCCTCATCTTCTTCTACTACGGCGACAGCGAGCAGATCACCCTGGCCCAGGAGACGATGAAGCTCAAGCGGGCCATGGACGGCTACGCCTGTAAGGTCCTGCTGAAGCACAACGTCGTGCCCAACTTCCTGGACATCAGGGAGGGAGACGAAAAGGAAGCGGACATCAAAGAAGCGCCGACGGCCGATAACCTGGTCAAGTACCTGATTGAGCTGGGCAACGACGGCTACATGATTGACCTGTGGATTTTCTCTCACGGCGCGCCGGGCGCTTTTGTGGCCAGCCAGGGCCAGCACGGCACGGTAGATATGTTTGGCGCTGGCGACGTCCAGGCTCGCCTGGGCAGTGCCCAGACCGGCCTGACCCAGTTGCCGATCCGCATGATCTGGTCCACGCTGTGCTACGGGGCCAGCCTCAATGCGGCCTGGACTTCGGTTGGCGCTAAAGTGGTCGCCGGGGCGCAGGACGTCAACTTTTACCCCACCCAGTTCCGGGGCTTCTCCGAGGAGTGGAACAAAGGCAATGTGTCCTACGAAACGGCCCTGTCCCGCTCAGATACGGCTGCTTCGCGAACCGCCACCCAGGTTTACCTCTCGACGATGGATGCTCCCAAGACCCGGCAACAGTGGGGCGGCTGCCCGCTCGGCCGGACGGTCTTGAGCCAGAACGACTGCGCTAAAGATTACTTCCTGAAGCGCTGGGGCATTGACGCGGCGCTGGTGAATGGCGCGACCAACGGCCGGGAAATCATGAACCTCTCCTCCAAAAAGATCATCACCGGCGACAAAACCCTGACTAAGAACTCCACGCCCGCCTGGGGTTAGGTGGGACAGGTGACTGTCACTTCCGCAAGTGACAGTCACCTCTGATCTCGTAAAAGGAAAACCCCTATGAAACAGAATCGCTTTCTCATCCCAATGCTCTTTTTCACTGTCTTGATCCTTGTGGCCTGCGGCCAGGCGCCATCCGCCACCCCTGCCGGCAGTTTTGTGGGCACAGTCGCCGATACCGACGCCTACATTGCCATCGTGCCCCAAGAGAACAACAATATCATTGCCTATGTCTGTGATGGGCAGACTATTTCGGTCTGGTTCCGCGGCGAAAGGAATGAAAACAGCCTGGACTTGACGGCAACCAATGGGGCGCGTTTGCAAGCCAGCCTGGAAACAGAAACGGCAACAGGGAACGTCACCCTGGTCGATGGGCAGGTCCATTCCTTCACAGCTACTTTAGCCAGTGGTGAAGCTGGTTTGTACCGGGCCGAAGAAGCGATTGACGGCAACAATTTTGTCGGCGGGTGGATTCTCCTGAATGATGGCAGCCAACGGGGGGCCGTTAATGGTATCAAGGATGGCACCAGCAACACCATTGCCGCCCCGCACTTCACCGCTGGGAGCGCCGTGAATGTGCCTGATGTGGGTAACTTTGCCCCCAATCTAATTTTACCCTACATTGAACAAGATAATCTATGAGGTGCTGTAGAGAACGAATATTATCTTTTTGAGCCTCACTTTTACCAGCTTTGACGATTACAAGTATTCCACGTGGCCTTGCATTTCCTCAGGAGAAAGGACTTCATAGATAAGGCGTAACATGCGAATCATCTCACCGATGGAGCGCGCTTCTTTATGACAGTAAGTAATGCCAGGGTGGTCTTGGGTGCGACTGGCCACGCGTAGAAAGCCTTCGTCGTGGGTTACGATGACACGGTTTTCGCGATTTGCAAACGCCAATTGCGTCTCATCTCTACTCGTGCGCAGGCCCGCCTCAACCGTTGTGGTAACGTCAATCCCATAGCGACGCAGAGCGGCCGCGATTACTGGATCAACATTCTCATCCAGATGAAAACGGATGCGGTCAGTCACGATCTTGAGATTCTAGTTTTTCCTTCAGTAACGATGGAGATTGTCGCTTCATGGTTTCGTAGTAGGCGCGGCCGGCCTCAATTTCGGCGTCAATCTCCTCTTTGTGATCATAGTAGTAGGCGATGGCTGCGTAGACGGATGATAGCGACAGATCGTAGCTGACCGCAATTTCCTCAAGGGACTGTCCCAATCGCAGATGCCAGATTACCACGTCCGAGACGGTGATACGCGTGCCCGCCAGACGTGGTTTCCCACCCCGTACCCCTTCAGTTATTTCAATGTGTTTTTCCAGAACTAAAGCCATAGTTGTCGCCACCTTGTCACCTTGTCAAGTATATAGCATGTACCGTTTACTGTGTACGTACCACCACCAATTGATCTACCCCCGATTCCGCCCCCCACACCTCGCCCGGCCGGCCTAGAATCTGGCGCACGTTAGCCGGGGAGCTGGGCAGGGTAAAGACCTCAAAGCTCTCTGACACCGGGTCAAAGCGCACCAGGGCGTTGGCCCCAAAGTCGCTCAGCCAGACCTGGTCCTGGTCGTCCACGAAAACCGCATACGGTTGCGGGTTATTGCCGGGTAAGGGCCACTCGCGCCAGGCGCCGTTGGCCGGGTCGTACATGGCTACCTGGCCAGCGTCCCACTCGCTCACCCACAGGCGGCCCTGCGAGTCGGACCAGACCCGGCGCGCTCCCTGGCCGGCCGTCGGCGGATCGAGCACTTCCACCTCGCCCGTATCCAGATCAATGTGGCCGATGTAACTACTGGCCAACGAGGCGTAATACACCTCGCCGGCCGGGGTGGTGGCAATTCCGTACGGCCCCCGGCCGCCCGGCGCACTGAACACTTCCACCTCCCCGGTCGCCGGGTCCACCCGGCCGTACAGGCCGCTCTGCCCGGTAAACCAGAGGATGCCCCGGCCGTCGAAAGCGGCCGTGTTCAGGTTGGCGGAGCCGCTCCCGGCCGGCAGGGGGAATGTTTGCACTTCCTCGGTTACCGGGTCTACGTGGACGATGGCGTTCAGCCCGCCATCGGTGATCCACGGCGCGCCGTCCGGGCCGACGATGACGCCATGTGGCGCCGAGCCGGCGCCCAGTGGAATATGATGGACCTCGCCGGTCGCCGGGTCCAGCCGCCCCAGTTCGCCCGTATGTTGGGCTGTATACCAGACCGAGCCGTCGGGCGCAGGGGCCACGTCGTGTGGGTGCGACCCCGGCGGAACCGGGTATTCTTGAATAGTGGGTTGGGCTAGAGGCGGTTGCGTGGGCGCGGCCGTGGGGGCTGCCTCATTTGCCGCAGCGGCCGTGGCAGAAGCTGTTGATTCCAGCGCCGCAGTCACCGTATCAGGCCCGGCCGTTGTCTCCACGCCGGCCGGGCCGGTTGCCGTAGCGGGTGCTGGCGCGGCCGGTTCAGTCGCCGGCGATACAGTGGTTGGCGCGGCCGGGGTGGACGCAGTTTCACAACCAACCAGCATCAGGGCGGCCAGAAGATAGGCTCGAAAGGTTCGACGCTTAAAAACCATTACTTGTACCTCCGTGGTAAAAAGCTGTTAGCTATTAGCTTTCAGCGTGGCGGCGTATGGACCAGATTATAACATGGTTGAGAGTTGATGGTTGGTGGTTGATAGTTGGTAGTTGGTAGCTGACACCTGACACCTGATACGTGATACCCACCCTCTGCCAACCGTTTGCCCGCTTGCCGGCCCTATACCTATAATGGAGGCATGACGACCATTGCCGAACGTTATGCTGCCCTCCAGGAACAGATTGCCCAGGCTGCGGCGCGCGCCGGCCGCCGGCCGGAAGCGATCACGCTGGTAGCCGTCACCAAAACGTGGCCGGCCGCGGTGGTGGTGGCCGCCTACCAAGCCGGAATGCGCCACTTTGGCGAAAACCGGCCGGAAGAGCTGGCCGCCAAACGCCCTGAAGTCGAGGCCCGGCTGGGGCGGGACAGCGGCATCACCTGGCACTTGATCGGCCCGGTGCAGAGCCGCAAGAGCGACCTGGCCGCCGACTACGCCGACGTCTTCCACGCCCTCGACCGGCTCAAAATTGCCCGGCGGCTGTCGGAGCGGCTGCAAGAAAACGGCCGGGGCAACTTGCCAGTCTTCCTGGAAGTGAACGTCTCCGGCGAGGCTGCCAAGGCCGGCCTGGAATGCAGCCGCTGGGAGGAAGAGCCGGCCCAACGCCGGGCTTTGCAGGAGGTGGCCACGGCCGTGGCCGGGTTACCCGGCTTGCAGCCGCTGGGGCTGATGACGATGGCCCCCTGGCAAGTCGAGGAGGCGACGATCCGCTCTGTCTTTCGCCGGACGAAAGCCCTGGCGGAATGGTTGCAGGCGGCCGTGCCCCAGGCCGGCTGGTCAGCGCTCTCTATGGGTATGACCGACGATTTTGTGAGCGCCATTGAGGAAGGGGCGACGCACATTCGCGTCGGCCGGGCGCTCTTTGGCCCCCGAAGTGACGAGGAGTGAAGATGATTGGCCTGTTGATTCTGCTGATTGACTTGCTTTATTACGCCCTGTTCGTTTTAATCATTGCCCGCATTATCATGTCTTTTGCCCGTTTTGACCCCTATCATCCTATTAGCCGGACGGTCTATAACCTGACCGAGCCGATCCTGGAACCGATCCGCCGCATCCTGCCGCCGGCCGGCGGGCTGGACTTTAGCCCGATGGTCACCCTCCTGGCCGCTATCCTGATACGCGAGCTGTTAAAAGGAGTGCTCCTGACGCTCTTGTAACAATGTCGCTGGGCCAGACGCTTTTCGCCTCCCGCCTGCCCTGGCCGGCCGACTGGCCGGCCATTTTCGGGCGCGCCGCCCCGCTGTTGATCGAGGTTGGCTTTGGCAGTGGGCAATTCTTGCTGGAGTTGGCCGAACAACGCCCCGAAGCCAACATCCTGGGCCTGGAAATTTCCCTGCCTTCGCTGCGCAAGGTCGAGCGCAAGCTGGCCCGGGCCAGCTTCCGGCATGTCCGGCTGCTCCAGGCCACGGCCCAAACGGTGCTCTGGGCGCTGTGCCTGCCAGGGAGCGCCAACGGCCTGGCGATCAACTTTCCTGACCCCTGGCCCAAGGCGGCCCACCATCATCGCCGCCTGATTAGCGATCGTTTTCTACACCTGGCCGCCACCCGGCTGCCGGCCGGCAGCCACCTGGACATTGCCACCGACCACGACGATTACGCCGCCTGGATTGCCGAACGCCTGGAGCGCACGCCCTACTTTGACAGCCGGCTGGCCACGCCGTTTACTACCCAGGAGGAGGCACGGCTGGGCACCAAGTACGAGGCCAAAGCCCTGGCCGGGGGCCGGCTCTGCCGCTATTTCCTGTGGCGGCGCAATGAGACGGCCGCCCCCAACGTCTTTCCCATTCCCCAGGAGTTACCTATGCCCCACGCCGTCGTTACCCTGCCCCTGACGCTGGACCAAATCCAGGACGGTTTTGCCACCGGCAGTCTTCTGCCCCGCCGCTGGACGGCCGGCCATACCAGCGTGCGCCTGAACGACCTTTACCGCGCGGTGACTCATGACGCATTGCTGTTCGACGCCTACGTCAACGAAGAGCCGCTAGACCAGCGCCTGTTGCTGGTCATCACTCAGCGCCGGCCGGGTGAATTTCTGCTACACTTACACGAAGTCGGTTTCCCCCGGCCCACGGCCGGCGTTCATTTTGCCATTCACTGCCTGGCCGCCTGGCTGACCGAACTACACCCGGAAGCGCGCCTGGTGCATCATAACCTGCTTATTGAGGTACCAGGCACTTGAAAAGTAGCTGGTACCTCTAGAGAGTAACCTATGCAACTGGACCTGGAACTTTACCGTGAAGAGGTGGTCGTCTCTACCAACCCCGAGGTGGTCATCAGCCTCATTGACGTGGCCCCGGAGCGGCCAGACCACACTCTGGTCCTGCTGCACGGCTTTGGCGGGCGGGCCAGCCAGTGGCGCTACCAGATCGAGGCCTTTGCCGAGCGCAACCGGGTGCTGGCCATAGATCTGCGCGGCCACGGCCGGTCGTCGCGGCCGTTGAGCGGCTACGAGATGCCCCGCCTGTTGCAGGACCTGGTGGCGGTGCTCAACGCCCGGCGGGTGACCGGGCCGTTTATCCTCGTCGGCCACTCTTTTGGTGGGGCCGTGGCCACCGAGTTTGCCCTGCTCTACCCGGAACGGGTCAACCGGCTGATCCTGGTTGCTTCGGCCGGCGAATACGAGCTGCGCCCCCTCTACCAGGTCGCCTTTCGCCTGCCGGACCCCTTGCTGCTGGCCCTCCAGCCGCTCGTCGGCGGGCTGGTAGACGCCTCGCTGCCGGCGCTAAAGCGTTTTTACCGGCAGAACCTGAGCCGCTGGCGCGGCTGGGACAAATTTCCCCAGCTCAAGCCGCCGGCGATGATCATCATGGGCGAGCGGGACATCGTTTTTCCCCAGGCTGCTTTCGCCCGCGTGGCCGAGTTGATGCCGGAGGCCGAGGTGATCAACGTCGGCGTTTCGGCCCACATGGTCATGCTGGAGCGCCGCGACGCCGTCAACCGGGCCATTGAACGGTTCGTGGAGGCCGAAGCGGCCCATTCCTGGCGCGACGACGGCCGGCGGCCGGGGACCAGCAGCCTGCTGGCCGAGCGGCCCTGGCTGGCTCACTACGAATCGGGCGTGCCCCACACGCTGGACGTCCCCCGGCTGGCGCTGACCCGCCTCCTCAGCCGGGCCTGGCGGCGCTTTCCTCGCCGGCCGGCCATTCTCTTCCAGGGCAAGACCTTGCGCTATAAAAGCCTGAGCGCCCAGGCCGGCCGGCTGGCCAATGCCTTGCAGAGCCTGGGCGTCGGCCAGGGGACACGGGTCATGCTGCTCCTGCCCAACGTGCCCCATTTGGTCATCGCCTATTACGGCATTCTGCGCCTGGGCGGCGTTGTCGTCATGGGCAACCCGCTGGCCCGCAAGGACGAGGTTATCCGCGAGGCGCGGGAGTCAGGCGCGGAGGTGTTGATTACCCTGGCCCGCTTTGAAGAAGTCGCCCTGGCGGTGCGGGAGCAGAGCGGCGTCCGCCACGTTATTTTTGCCGCCCTGGGCGACTACCTGCCGGTGGGTAAGCAGCTCTTGCTGCGGCTGGGGTTGGGCGGCGGGCCAGCGCGGCTGGGCCGGCCGCTGGCCCTTCAGGATCACGAGTGGCGGCCGCTGTTGCGCCGGCACAAGCCCAAGCCGCCGGAAGTGGAAGTCAGCCCCTTTGACCCGGCCGTGATCCAATTCACCGGCGGGACGACGGCCGTGCCCAAGGGGGTGACCCTGACCCATTACAACCTGGTGGCTAATACGTTCCAAACCCGCGCCTGGCTGCCCGGCGCCCGCGACGGCGAGGAGGTGATCCTCTGTGTCGTCCCGTTCAGCCACGTCTATGGCATGACCACGGCCATGAACCTGGCCGTCAGCATCGGGGCCAGTATGATTTTGTTGCCGGTCTTTGATACCGAGGAAGTCTTGCAGCACATCCGCGCCTACCGGCCGACGCTTTTCCCCGGCGTGCCGGCGATGTACGTGGCCATTAACAACTTCCCTGGCGTGCGCAAATACAACGTTCGCTCCATCCGCGCCTGCATCAGCGGGGCCGCGCCCCTGCCGGTCGAGGTCAAGGAAGCGTTTGAGAAACTGACCAAGGGCAAACTGGTCGAGGGCTACGGCCTGAGCGAGGCCAGCCCGGCGACCCACGCCAATCCCATCAACGGCTTGAACAAGGCCGGCTCCATTGGCATCCCCCTGCCCAACACCGAGGCCCGGATTGTGGACTTGCGCACCGGCCAGCCGCTGCCGGCCGGGCAAATCGGCGAGCTGGTTGTGCGCGGGCCGCAGGTCATGCTCGGTTACTGGCAAGACGAAGCCGCCAGCCGGCAGGCGCTGGATGCCGACGGCTGGCTGCACACCAACGACGTGGCCCGCCTGGACGAGGACGGCTACTTCCAGATTATCAGCCGCCGCCAGGATATGTGGACGGCCGAGGACGAGACCCCAGCCTTTCCCCGCGACGTGGAAGAGGTCATTTACGAGCTGCCCGAAGTCCGCGAGGTCGTCGTCGTGGCCATTGCCAACCAGCCCATCGCCTTTGTCAGCGTTAAAGAGCGGGCCAAAGTCCCGGCCAAGACCATCATCGCCTTTTGCCAGCGCCGGCTGCCCCCTGGCCAGGTCCCCCGCCTGGTCATTTTCGTCAAAGATTTCCCCCGCAGCTTCATCGGCAAAGTCCTCCGCCGCGAGCTGGTCAGCCAGTACGAGCACGAAATCAAAGCCGAAGCCGGCACCGTCGGCGAGCACCTGGCGGGATTGGAGGAGTAGATCCCCTGATGAAGGGACAGACGCCAGGTTGCTAATTTTGCCTGCGTTCAGGTGCCAAAATGTCGGACCCAGACGAAACCCTGATTTGGATGTTTTTCTGTCAAGGCGGTTTGTATGTGATGGCTTTACTGATCATTGCTAGGGTGATGACCCCTGAAAGCATAAAGAATTATATCCGAGGGATTTTGCTTTTAGAGCTTGCCTCTCTAGTAGCAGGTTTGAGCATGAGTGTGGTTTGGGTACTTAGTTTTTCGGGCGAAACAGGAGAAACGACTAACGACTAGAATTAATGAAAAAGAAGAATCCTGGGGCCTTTAGCAAATCTGCTGCGCCTAATGATGAAAAAAACGACGAATATGTTCAGATACCAGATTAGTAGTGGCACGGTTTGCCAAAACCGCGCCGGTCGCTTTGTTGTTTATTGGCATTGTAGTACAAAATCCAGATTATCCCTTCCAGTTTGTCTTCGAAGATGGCATCCTGGTGGATTATACGTCGCCTCGCACCAGACTCGACGAAATCACTGCCTATTATGGTCCGCCGGCCGAGGTTGTCTGGCAAATTCCAAAGATAGGCTATCATGGCTCATCGCCTTACACTTACCTGATCTTCCCGGAGTAAGGCTATTTTCTATACCCTCCGGCAAGTTACCCGGTTCAGCCCGCAAACAAGGTTCGAGGTATCAATAATTGTTGCTCTAGAGGATTTCGATTTCCATCTTGCCTCCTTTCCCCTGGAAGAAGATACCAAATATGATCGCTATATCCATTTTGAATGGCCGTGTGCTCCAAAACATTAAATCCATCACCCTCACACCCTTACACCTCTGCATAGTACCCAGGTCACATCCATCGCCGCATATGGTGTTTGAGCGCAAATTCTGGCTTTAAAAGCGTCATATGGGGGTTTTTAATTCAGGCAAGACCGATGTATCCAAAAAATATTTTATTATGATCATGATCTCCTTGCACACCTTGCGCACCTTCCCCCTTCACTCCAACCTCTCACCGTATCCTTAACTCTCCCTCTCCCCTCTCCCTCTAGCTCTCGCTCTAACTCCCCCTCTCCCCCAATCCGCCAATCCCGTCAATCCGCGTTCCCCTTCCTTGTCACCTTGTCACCCTCTCACCCTCTCACCTCCTCACCCCCCGCCCCCTCTCTCGCTCTCGCTCCAAACTGCTCCAAAACGTAACCCAGAATGTACCCCATTCCTATACCCAGGACTATTGTCTACGATTCAATTTGCTCGTAAAAGATCAGGTAACGGCCGCAGCCTGCGACTACACTTGCGGGCGCAGATTCATCGTCTCGACGCCCTGGCAACTGTGCGCCGTAAATTCTGAGGTAATGGTGCTGAGTATTGAGCGAATTCTGGACCCAGCCAGCCACAGAACTGTTAGCCACTCTGGGCGTCTCGGCCGAGAGCGGGCTAGACACGGCCGGCGTGCAGGAGCGACAGGAGCAATACGGGCCTAACCGGCTGCAACAGGCCCGGCCTGTCAGCCTGGGGGAGATCCTCGTCAAACAATTTAAGAACCTCATCGTCTTGCTGCTGGCCGTGGCGGCCGGCGTTTCCTTTGCCTTTGGCGAAATCGTAGATGCCCTGGCCGTGCTGGTCGTCATCTTCTTGAATGCGGCTATTGGCTTTGCCATGGAGCTGAACGCCGTTCGCTCCATGGAAGCGCTGCAAAAAATGGGCAGTGTCAAGGCCCGCGTCCGGCGCAACGGCCGGGAGCAGGAGGTCAACGCCGAAGAGCTGGTCCCGGGAGACATCGTCATCGTCGAGGGCGGCGACGTCATCACGGCCGATATGCGGCTGATTGAATCATCAGGACTCCAGGCCAACGAATCAACCCTGACCGGCGAATCGGTCCCGGTCGAGAAACAACAGGCCCCCCTGCCCAAAGAAACGCCCCTGGCCGAGCGCTCCAATATGCTCTACAAAGGCACGGGCGTGACCCGAGGCGCCGGCGAGGGCGTGCTCGTGGGCACCGGCATGGCCACCGAGCTGGGCCAGATTTCCGCCCTGGTCCAGGAGGCGCACAAGGAATTTACCCCGCTGGAAAAGCGGCTGGAGAGTCTCGGCCGGCGGTTGGTCTGGGTCGTGCTGGTCATTATCGTCGTCGTTGCCGGGCTGGGCATCGCCCGAGGGCGGGACGTGCTGCTCATGATTGGCACGGGCGTGGCCCTGGCTGTGGCCGCCATCCCTGAAGGGCTGCCTATCGTGGCCACCATTGCCCTGGCTCGAGGTATGATGCGTATGGCTCGCCGCAACGCCCTGGTCAACCGGCTGGCGGCCGTGGAGACGCTGGGCAGCGCCAGCCTCATCTGCACCGACAAGACCGGGACGCTGACCGAAAACCAGATGACCGTCACCCGGCTGGCGCTGCCGTCGGGTGACTTTACAGTCAGCGGCGAAGGGCTGGAACTGGAAGGAGCATTTCACCAGAACGGAAATATCGTCGAGCCGGTAAAGGTTCCGGGGCTGTACCAGGCTCTGGAAGCGGGGGTGTTGTGCAACAACGCCTCCCTGGGCGAAGCGAATGAATCGCTGGGCGACCCGGTTGAGGTGGCCTTGCTGGTGGCCGGGGCCAAGGCCGGCCTGGTGCGCCAGACGTTACTGGCCGAAAAACCGGAAGTACGCGAAGTTGCCTTTGACCCGGATTTGAAATTGATGGCCACCATTCACCGGACCGCCGGCGGCCAGTATCAGGTGGTGGTCAAGGGCGCGCCGGAAGCGGTCCTGGCCGCCAGCACGGCCGTCCTGAGATCAGACGCTATCGCCCCCCTTTCAGCCGGCATACGCGAAGAATGGCTGGCCAGCAATGAGGCGATGGCCGGCGCCGGTTTGCGCGTGTTGGCCCTGGCCGGCCGGCCGGTAGCCAATCCCCAGGCTGACCCCTACCAGGGGTTAACGTTCCTGGGGCTGGCCGGGTTGCTGGACCCACCTCGAGAAGAGGTGCAACAAGCCATTGCTGCCTGCCGGGCGGCCGGGATACGAGTGGTGATGGTGACCGGCGACCAGGCCGTGACGGCCCGTAACATCGGCCAGGCGGTCGGCCTGCTCAACGGCCGGAACGGTGAGCCCAGCACCACTGACGTGATCCTGGGCGAAGAATTAGACAATTTGCCGCTCCTGCCCCAGGCGCAGCGCCGGCGCATCCTGGAGGCGCCCATCCTGGCCCGGGTGACGCCACGCCAGAAGCTGGACCTGATTGAAGCCCACCAGAAAAACGGCGCCGTGGTGGCCATGACCGGCGACGGGGTGAACGATGCCCCGGCGCTGAAGAAAGCTGACATCGGCATCGCTATGGGGCTGCGGGGCACACAAGTGGCCCAGGAAGCGGCCGACATGGTTCTCCGCGACGATTCTTTCGCCACGATTGCGGCGGCGATTGAGGAGGGGCGGATCATTTACGGCAACATCCGTAAATTTGTCCTCTACCTTATCTCCTGCAACGTCAGTGAGGTGATGGTCGTTTTCCTGGCGTCGCTCGTCAATGCGCCGCTGCCGGTTCAACCGCTGCAAATCCTGTTCCTGAACCTGGTCACCGACGTTTTCCCGGCGCTGGCCCTGGGGATGGGCCAGGGCGATCCGGCGGTCATGCGCCGGCCGCCGCGCCACCCCCAGGAGCCGATCCTCACCCGCTGGCACTGGCAGGCAATTGGCCTCTTTGGCGCGGCCATTACGATAGCAGTGCTGGGCGCGCTGGCCCTGGCCCTCTTCTGGCTGGAGGCGCCGGAGGAAAAGGCCATTACTATTTCTTTCCTGACGCTGGCCCTGGCCCAGTTGTGGCACGTCTTGAACATGCGTGACCCCGACACCGGCGTCTTAAGCAATGAAGTTACCCGCAACCCATATGTCTGGGGTGCGTTGGGCCTGTGTACTTTATTGGTAGTCGCGGCCGTGTACCTGCCGGGCCTATCCGGCGTGCTCCAGGTGGTTGATCCCGGCCCGGCCGGTTGGGCGCTGGCCGTGGTCATGAGCCTGGCCCCACTGGCGGCCGGGCAGTTGTTGTTAGAAGTGATGAGGACTGAGGACTGAGTGATGAGGAACCCACTCCTTAGGACACAAAGCACACAAAGGATTAAAACTTTATGTTCTCTGTGATCTCTGTGTTCCCTAAAAGAGGAAAGCTATGGACAGGCAAGATACGAACAGACGAACAGCGACGATAACTGGCCATAACGGCAATGGCCAGGAAGAGCTGAGCTTTGCCGAATTACTGGAACAATACGATTACCTCCTCCCTCAACGGGGGCAGTTCCTGGAAGGAACCGTGCTCAAAAAGAGTAGCGATGCCGTGTACCTGGACGTGGGCGCCAAGCGGGACGCCATTGTTCCCCAGGAAGACCTGGAATTGATTGACAGGGAACTCCTGGCCGGTATCTCCAAGGGAGACCAGGTGCCTGTTTACGTGCTCTACGCGCCCCCAGGCGACGAAGAACTGGTCGTCTCGCTGAACCGGGGCCTGGAAAAACGGGACTGGGATCGGGCTGAAGAATACCTGGAAAACCAGGAAACGCTTCAGTTGGAGGTGGTTGGTCACAACAAAGGTGGACTGCTGGTCGAGTTCGGCCGGCTGCACGGCTTTGTGCCCAATTCGCACGTGCCGAGCCTGCAATACATGCTCCACGACCGCCGCGAATTGGCCCGCCAGAAAGCCAAAATGGTCGGGGCCAGGCTTTACCTGAAGGTGGTCGAAGTAGACCTTGAACGCAAGCGCCTGGTGCTCTCGGCCCGGGCGGCCGAGGAAGAGCAGCGGCGCAGGCAACTGGAATCGTTGCAGCCAGGCCAGGTGGTGACCGGCCGGGTGACAAACGTGGTGGATTACGGCGCGTTTGTAGACCTGGGCGCGGTCAATGGCCTGCTGCACGTTTCCCAGATAGCCTGGAACCACATTGACCACCCGTCCGAGGCGCTCAAGGTGGGCGACGAGGTCGAGGTGATGATAGACAGTGTAGACGTGGAGCGGGAACGGGTCAGCCTGAACCGCAAGGCGTTGCTGCCCAACCCCTGGGAGAAGTTTGAAAACAGGTACAACGCCGGCGACCTGGTGGAAGGGGAAGTCAGCGCCGTGGTCGAGTTCGGCGCCTTCGTCCGGGTAGCGCCCAACGTGGAAGGACTGATCCACGTCAGCGAGTTCCGCAGCCCGGCCGGCAGTGCGCCGCAGACGGCGCTACAGCCTGGGGAGAAGGTGCTGGCCCGGATCATCAACATTGATCCCGACGAGGAACGCCTGGCGTTGAGTCTGCGCCGGGTCTCGCCGGAAGAGGAAATCGCCTGGCTGGCCCAGCGCGACGATGAGCAACGGAACGGGACGAGGAAAAATGGCTCTGGCCGGCGGGTTAAAGTGACCGAGCCGGCCGCGGAAACTGAGGAAGTAGAGATTGGAGATTAGAGATTGGAGATTGGCAACCGACGGTTCTCATAATCTCCAATCTCTAATCTCCGCTGGGCTGCCCGGCCCGGTTGAATGCTGCTTGCTGGCGGCCGCTGGCCGGGAACGAGGGGAGCAAAGGAGCCATTGTCCATAGGTTATGGTTATGTTATAGTGCTGCCTGAATACGAGGGGTGAGAATCATCTGTGGGCAAGATGACATCTATCACTACCTGTTTTGTCTATTTCCATTTACCCTTGAACGCATAAGGAAATGGTCAGGGCGACCATCGGTCGCTCTTTTATTGCCTGTTGGAGGTTGCATGAGCACGTTGAAACGACTGTATCCCGTCCCATCCGACCTGGAAGTGGCCCAGGCGGCCGAGGTCCGGCCGATTACGGAGATTGCCGCGGCACTGGGTTTGGAGGGAGACGACCTGATTTTGTACGGCCGGACCAAGGCCAAAGTCCACCTGGACGTTTTACAAAAGCTAGCCGGCCGGCCCAAGGGTAAATACGTAGACGTAACGGCTATTACGCCGACGCCGCTGGGGGAGGGTAAGACGACCACGACCATTGGCCTGGTCCAGGCCTTGGGCCACCTGGGCCACAAAGCTATTGCCTGCATTCGCCAGCCCAGCCAGGGGCCGACCTTTGGCATTAAGGGCGGCGCGGCCGGGGGTGGCTACAGCCAGGTCATCCCGATGGAGGAGTTTAACCTGCACCTGACCGGCGACATTCACGCCATTACCGCCGCCCACAACCTGGTGGCGGCCGCGTTGGACGCCCGCTGGTACCATGAGGAGCGGATGAACGACGAGCAACTGGCCAAAATCGGATTGCGGCGGCTGAACATTGATCCCTACAGCGTCACCTGGAACCGGGTGCTGGACGTCAATGATCGGGCGCTGCGCCACGTCGTCGTCGGGCTGGGGACGAAAAACGACGGCCGGCCGCGCCAGACCGGCTTCGACATCACCGTGGCCAGCGAATTGATGGCCATCCTGGCCCTGGTCAACGGCACGGACTACAAGTCGGCGCTGCGTGACCTGCGCCAGCGCTGCGGCCGGGTGGTCGTCGGCCAGAGCGCCGACAAGAAGCCAATTACCCTGGAAGATTTGAAAGTGGCCGGGGCAGTCACCGTGCTGATGAAAGACACCCTGCACCCCAACCTGATGCAAACGTTAGAGGGGCAGGCAGCCTTTGTCCACGCCGGACCGTTTGCCAACATCGCTCACGGCAACTCCTCGATCCTGGCCGATCAGGTAGCCCTGCGCCTGGGCGAGTACGTGGTGACCGAGTCCGGCTTTGGGGCCGACATCGGCATGGAGAAGTTCTTTGACATCAAGTGCCGCGCTTCCGGCCTGACGCCCGATTGCGTGGTCCTGGTAGCCACCGTCCGCGCCCTGAAGATGCACGGCGGCGGGCCGCGTGTGGTCCCCGGCCGGCCGTTGGACCCGGCCTACACCCGGGAGAACCTGGCCCTGCTGGAGGCCGGCCTGGCCAACCTGCAGTTTCACATTCGCAATACCCGGCGTTTTGGCGTGCCGGTGGTCGTGGCCGTCAATAAGTTCGAGACGGATACCCAGGCCGAGGTGGAGTTCATCAAGAAGGCGGCTATCGAGGCTGGGGCTGAAACGGCCGCCCTGAGCGACCACTATACTCGAGGCGGTGAGGGCGCCGCCGAGCTGGCCGAGGCGGTCAGGGACGCCTGCCGGCAACCGGTCAACTTTGACTTCCTTTATCCCCTGGAACTGCCCATCAAGCAAAAGATTGAGATAATTGCCAAAGAGATTTACGGCGCGGCCGAGGTCGTCTACGAGCCGCTGGCCGAGACGCAAATCAAGTCCTACGAAGAGAACGGATTCGGCCACCTGCCGATCTGCATGGCCAAGACCCATCTCAGCATCAGCCACGACCCCAGTCTGAAGAATGCTCCCAGCGGCTACACCCTGCCGGTGCGCGAAGTACGGGCCTCGGTCGGGGCGGGCTTTATTTATCCGCTCCTGGGCGAGATGAGCACCATGCCCGGCCTGGGCAGCACTCCGGCCTACATGAAGGTGGATATAGATGAAGACGGCCGCGTGGTGGGGCTTTTTTAGGGTTATTAGTTATTGGTTATTAGGTGAGCGCCAATAACCAATAACCAATAACTAATAACTTTGGGCTGTGAATGCCTTTACACAACGCCTCGCTCAAGAGCCTTGCATTTTGCTGGATGGGGCGATGGGCACGATGTTGCTGGCCGCCGGCCTCTCCCTGGAGGAAGCGCCCGAAGGCTGGAACTTGCGTTTTCCAGAACGGGTGCAGGCCGTTCACCTGGCCTACCTGGCGGCCGGTTCCCACCTGATTTTAACCAACTCTTTTGGCGGTAACGCCTTTCGCCTGGCCCGTTTTGGTCTACAAGACCAGGTAGAGCGTATCAACCGGGCGGCGGTTGCCCTGGCGCGGCAAGCGGCCGGTGCAGCCGGCCGGCCGGTGGTGGTGGCCGGGTCAATGGGGCCGACCGGCGAGCGCCTGGCCCCGGCCGGCCCGGTTTCCTTTGAACAGGCCAGGGAAGCCTTTGCCACCCAGGCGGCGGCGCTGGCCGAAGGTGGGGTGGACGCGCTCTGGCTGGAGACGATGGGCGACCTGGAGGAGGCGCGGGCGGCCGTGGCCGGGGCGCGCCTGGCCTGCGACCTGCCCCTGGTGGTCACGCTGAGCTTTCATCAGGCCGGGCGGACAGCCACCGGCGTTGGCCCGGCCGGGGCGGCCAAAACGCTGGCCGGCTGGGGGCTGGTAGCGATAGGGGCCAATTGCGGCGATGGGCCGGCGAGCCTGGAACCGGTTATGGCTGGAATGCGGGACGCGCTCCAGGCGGCCGGGTCTAATATCCCCCTGGTAGCCAAAGCCAACGCCGGCCGGCCGCACCGCGAGGGCCATGAATGGGTTTACGAGGGAACGCCGGCCGTCATGGCCACTTACGCCCGGCGGATGCAGGAACTGGGCGCCCGGCTCATCGGCGCCTGCTGCGGCAGTACGCCGGAGCAGGTGGCGGCGATGGCGGGGGTGTTAAGAAGAGGTAATTAGGTAATTGGGTAATTGGAGTCATTGGCTGCCGTAACTACCCAACTACTGAATTACTCAATTACCTTTTTAGGTGGCGGCCGGCGCTTCTCCGGCATGCTGCGGGTTACGGCGGACGTAATCTTCGACCAGCAGCAAATTGTTCCCGGCCAGCTTAATCGTTTGCAGCAGGATGATCATTGTGGCTACCTCTTCCACCTGCTCGGTGACAAACCATTGCAGGAAGCTGTGGCTGGCGTGGTCGCCCTCGTTGATAGCCAGCGTTACCAGGTTGTCAATTTGCTCGGTAACTTTCCTTTCCTGGTCCAGGGCAAACTGAACGGCGTCGGCCGGACTGCCGAAATCGTTGCGCAGGTCGGGGATGCCGGGAATGTCCGGCTTGGCGTCCGAGTCCAGCATAAAACGAATGAACTTCATGGCATGCATCCGCTCTTCGTCCGACTGGTGGTAAAAGAAGTTGGCCAGCTCCACCAGCCCCATGTCGTCGAAGTAAACGGCAATGGCAATGTATTGGGCCGAAGCAGTAAACTCGCTTTTAATCTGATCGTTGAAGGGGAAGATCATTTTAGGCTTCATGGTTTTCTCCTCAAGTAGCAATGAGCAATGAGCAATGAGCGATGAGCAATGAGTGATGAGCTATAAGTAGTGTAGCACGTTTACTAACTTAGCTCCAGGACGCTGCTGCCGGGGCCGGTAGCGTAGCCGGTAAACTCGCCGGCCGCCCAGGCAGCCATGAAGACGAGGATGAGGGGCAGGGCTTTAAGGAAGTCACGATAGTGGCGGCCGCGGCTCCACACCCGCCGGGCAATGCGGGTCATAATGAGAGGTGGCAGCAGCGGGGAGAAGGCCAGGTAAAACAGCCGCTTGGGCAGGCTAGTGAATTCGTTGCGCGTGCCGGCATACCAGCGGCCGTAGTGGAACCGCTCGGCAAAGAAGTCGCCGAAACGGAAATGCTTCTTGTGCCAGACCTTGACCGTGGGGTCGGACCAGAGCTGGTGGCCGGCCGATTCCAGCCGCTGGTGAAGGAAATTTTCCCAGTACCCTTTGGCAATCATGTCGCGCATGGTGTCCAACGCCGCCCGTTTATAGGAGACGTTGGGGCCGGGCAGGTCGTGGACGGCGCCGGCCGGCACCGGGCTGATAAAGTTGCTGTATTCGCAAAAGAACACGGCCCAGTCAATGAGCCGGTCAGTGGCGGCGTTGTCCACCGCGCCGCCGATAGCCGGGCCAGGGTATTGCCGGTGGGCGGCTACCAGCGATAGATACCAATCGCCGGCCGGGATGCAGTGGTCTTCGGTGATGGCAATGATCTCGCCGCGCGCCGCCAGGATGCCGGCCGCCCGCAGCTCGGGGACGCTTTTGCGTTCGTCAAAGGCGATCAGGCGCACGGCCGGGTATTCGGCCCGGACAAAGTCAGTCACCGTTGTCCCGACACACTCGGCGACGATGACCTCAGCGGCCATGTCTCCTTGCTGCCGGGCCAGGGCTGCTAGGCAGGCGTCAATGTAGGGTCGGCCATTGAGCGAGGCAATGACAATAGATAGGGTTGGCGTTTCGGCGCTCACAATTAATTATCTCTCCAACAAGAACTTACGACGGTGTTAAACGTATTGGCAGCTCCGACCGGGTCCAATCAGGTTGCCCCACCACTCGCCGGCCGACCAGGCGAGAATAGCCAGATAGGCCAGGGGAAAGGCCAGTAAGAATTGGCGGCGATAGCGTCTCTTAGGCCAGACGTTGCGCCACAGGCGCCAGGCCAGCAATAGGGGCAGCAGGGGGCCGGCCGCAGCCAGCAAGAGCCGCCGGCCGGGCGATAAGTCCCTGGCTCGCATTCCGCCAAAACAGCGGCCGTGCCGGAGCCGGCGCCGGACCATCTGGCCCAGTCCAATGTGGCGATGATAGGTGACGGCAATCGCCGGCTCGGCCAGCAGGGGATGGCCGGCCTGTTCCAGCGACCAGCAAAAAAAGGTTTTCCAGAAGCCCTCGGTGGCAAAGTCCTTGCCGGCCGCTGCCAGGACCGGCCGTTTGAAGGAGACGTTTTCGCCGGGCATCTCCCGGGCCGGGCCGGCCGGCAGGGGACGCATGAACTGGCCATAATCGGCAAAATAAAGCGCCCAAGCGGTCAGCCTCAGCCCTTCGCCCGGCTCGACTGCGCCGCCAATCACCGGGCCGTCCGTGGCCTGGTGGGCGCGCAGCACGGCCTCGGCCCACTCCGGCGGGAAGCGGCAATGCCCCTCGGTGATGGCCACGATTTGTCCCTGGGCCAGGGCCAGCCCTGCGCCCAGCAGGTGGGGCAACGAGCAGGGGTAGGGCCGGCGGACCAGGGTGACGGCCGGGTAGTGGCTGGCGACGAAATCAGCCGTGCCGTCCCGTGAGCCATCGGCGACGATGATTTGCAGTCCGGCCACCTGGTTTTGGCCCAGCAACGAGTCCAGGCAGGCGGCAATCGTCAGGCGAGCTTCCTGGGCGGCGACGACGACAGAGAGGGTGGGGTCCAACATGGCGGGGGTTACGGCCGGGGGGTGTACGGCGGCCGGCCGAGGAGGTAGCCACTGGCCTCGCCGACCGTCCAGGCCAGAAGCAGGAACAACAGCGCCGGCAAGGCCCGCAGCAGGTGAGGCGTCCACTCCGGCCGCTGGCGGCGGACCCGGCCGGCAATGCGGGCCAGCAGCAGCGGCGGAAGCAGGGGGGAGGCCAGGATACGGACCAGCCGCCGGCCCAGCGTGTTGCCGGGACGGGTGACGGCGTAGTGCTGGCCGTGCCGGCGGCGGATGCTGGCGGCGCGAGCCAGACTGTCTACCGGCCCGAACCGGACCCGCACGGCCGGCTCCCAGCGCAGTGTCTGGCCCTGCCGGCGCAGGCAAACGTGGACCAGCGTTTCCCAGAAACCGCCGGCCATCGCTGCCTGGCACGATTCCAGCGCGGCCCGTTGGTAGGCAGCGTTGTCGCCGGGCACGTCCTGGATCGGCCGGGCGGCCGCTTCGCCCCCGGGCGGCAGGAAGGCGCTGTAGCGGGCGAAGTAGAGGGCCCAATCGCGGGCGCGCCGGCCGGCCGGGCCGTCAATCGGCCCGCCAATGCCGGCCACCTCACCGGCCGGGCCGGCGGCCAGGATTGCGGCCAGCCAGTTGGGGGCGGGGATACATTGGGCAATGGTAAAAACCACTACCTGGCCGCTGGCCTGGTCCAGTCCCGCTTTCCACAAATGGGGCACCAGCGCCTGAGCGTCGCAGCGTAGTAACTTAACCTGGGGGTAGCTGGTGGCTACCAGGTCGGCCGTGCCGTCGTTGGAGCCGTCTACGAAGATCATTTCGGCATTGGCAGCGGCCGCCTGGGGCAGCAGCGCCGCCAGGCAGTCGCCGGCCGTGGCCCACGCGTTCTGCCCGGCGACGATTACGGAAAGGATAGGCCTATTTTCGTTCAAAAGGAACCTGTCTAAAAATCGCGAATGGGGCGAGTGAGCGAATGGCGCAAATAATTTTCTTTAAAAAATTCGCGTGATCCGGTTCATTCGCGTGATTCGCGTTATTAAAATGTTAACCAGGGCCATCTTTACTTCTGACGACCCAGACCGTGCCGTCGCCGACGGTGCCGGGGAAGGCGGCTTCCAGGGTGAAATCGCGCTCGATGGCGTTGTATAGGTCATTGTAGCGGATACGCATGTCCCGTTGAAAGGTGTAGATGACCCAGGTGGCGTGATCTGGGCCACGCAAGGCGGCCAGCTCTTCGGCTGTTTCCGGGAAGGCCAGATTGGGGGCGTAAAGGACACGGTAGCTGGAGATGGCCAGGCCCACGGCCGCGACCACGTCGCCCGGCTCTCGCCGCTCTTCCACGTAGGCCAGCGCGCCGGTGTAATTTTGCTTGGGGACGCGGTAGTAAGGTATCAACGACAGGAGCGAGGCCACGACCAGCAGCCCCAGCAGGGCTGCGCCGCCGTATTGCCGCAGCCAGCTCCCGGCCGCGCCGGCCAGCCGGCCAGCCAGCCAGCCGATCGAGACAAAAGCGCCGCGTACGGCAACAACCAGGCCCAGGGGCAGAAGATAAAGAAAGGCGCGGGGGTAGGCCCCAACCTGGAGGGCCAGCAGGGCCAGGGCGTTAAAGCCGGCCGGAAAGATGAGCAAGCCAATGAGCAGCCGGCTCTGCCGCCAGTAACTGGCCAGGCCGGCCAGCATCACCGGTCCCAGGACGAGCAGGCCGGCCAGCAGGAAACCGGCCAGCAGTCCCACAGTCACCTGGGCCAGCAGGTCGAGCGGGTTGGCCCAGCCCACGCCGGTGCGGTCGGCCGTCTGATAATAGACGACCATTTCCGGCAGGATGAAGCTATACAGGGCAATGGACAGGCTGCCGGTGAGCAGGCTTACCCAGACCAGCCGCCGGGTTAGCGGCCAATGCTGCCGGGCCCAGCCCGGCCAGCGCGGCAGAACGAACAGGTAAGCCGCCAGGTGGCCCAGGAAGACGAAGAGGGTGTTGAGGTGCACAAAAATGCCCAGGACCATGACCACGGCGTAAGCCAGCCAGGTGGCCCGGCGGTTTTGGGCCAGCGCCCGCAGAAAGAGGCCGCTGCCCAGCAGGACGAAAAAGAGCAGGCCGATCCAGCCGCGCGCATTCTGGGAAAACCAGACGTGATGGTAAGAGACGGCCAGCAGAGCCGTGGCCCACAACGCTTCCTGCTCGCTGGTCAAGACGCGGGCAAAATAGTAAAGGGCTGGTATTCCGGCCACGCCAAAGAGCACGGCCGGCAGCCGCACCGCCCAGGCACTCTCGCCCAAGAGGGACAGGCTGAGGCTGGAAAAGGCCGAGTAAAGGGGGTGCTGATTGGCGCTGACAAAAGTGGTTACCGTTTCCAGGAACGGCAGCCGGGCGTATTCGACCAGGGTGGCAATTTCGTCCAGCCACAGGTCCCGGTTCAGCGCCACCAGGCGGAGGGCCGCGGCCAGGATCACCAGCCCAGCCAGCAGCCGGTGGCGCGGCCGTTCCTGCTGTTGAACCCACCTCTCCGGCCCCAACAACAACCCGGTAACGGCCGGGGGCAGGCCGGGCGAGTCAAACCAGCGCCGGCCGTAGCTCTCGACCAGCAGCAATCCGGCTGTGGTGGCCAGAGCCAGGCGCAAAATCACGGTTCCTGCCTGCAAGGCGGGCAGGCGGGCGGCGTTGTCGCCAGCCAGGCGGGTGGCCAGCGCCGGCCCCGGCAAGAATAGGGCCAGAAGTAACAGCCCGCCGGCCAGGAGGGCTATTACCGGAACGCTAGAGGATAACCAATGTTTTCGAACGCCGGTCATAGATAGAGGGTAGCCAGCAATGGAAGCAATGATGGGTACTGACAATCCGGCCGTGGCAGCGAAAGAGGGTGCGCTGCGAGCCGTAGTTGGTCAACTGGGTGCGGGTAATAACGGTTTGAGCGCCGTGTTCCCAAAACCAGTTAAGCAACCCCTGGACCAAAGAGAGAAAAGCGCCCCGCTGGCGATGGCCAGGCTCCACCCCGCCGATGGTCATGTCGCCTGCCGGGCCGCCCAACACCTCGCCGAGCCGGGGATCAAAACGGCCGCAGATAAAGCCGGCCACGGCCTCACCCTCAGTGATCACCAGGACGACATCGGCAAAGTTGCCGCGCAGGGACTCGGCCGCCCAGGCAGCGTATAACTCCTGAGTGCCGGCCAGAGGCAGATGCGGGTCGGCCGTGTAGCGGGTGGGGATCTCGGTCATGGTGGCCCGGGCTAGGGTCTCAATGGCCGGCCAGTCGTCGCCTGTGGCGGGGCGCAGTGGCCAGCTCACGGCCGGAGCGTCCCGCGTCTCGTCGCGCCGCCAGGCAAACTCCAGCATAGTGGCCACGTGGTAAAAGCCGGCCCCCTCCAGGGCGTGAACCAGGGCGATGTCCTCGGCCGGGGCGCGGCAAAAGAGGTGCTGGACGTCCAGGTCGTGGCGGGCCTGGTCCAAGGCCCAGTCCAGTAAACCGCCATACTCCTGGCGCGGGCTTTTAACGCTCTCAGCCACAGCAATGACCGGCACGTGGCCCAGGGCAAAGGGATAGAACTGGCTTTCCCAGGAGCGGGGTGCTAAGGTGGCCAACCCTCCGGGTTGGTCCTCTGTCCCGTTCACCGTAGCCAGGCCATCTCCCTCACTCACCTGGTTCACCAGAACCAGTTCCCGCCGGGCCACTTCCTCAGGCGAGACCTGGAAGGCGGTGCGCCAGGGGTGGTAAGGATAAGCGGCCAGCACAGCGCGAACCGGATCGTCAAAGAGGGCGGAAAGGTCGTCAAAGTTAGACATAGTTGGTTAGTGGAACGTTAGCGGCCGCGGCGATAACGCGCCCAGCCGCTTCCCGGCCGGAGCGCATGGCTTGGTCCATGTTGATGTAGCTGAACTCGCCCTGGCGGCCGGCCGTTTCAATGCCGCGGCTTTTCACGAAGTCCAGGAGCGTTTTTAAGGTGTCCCGGTAGCCGATGTGGTAAATGGGGTAGGCGTTGGTTTCGCGAATGACGAAATAATCCTCAATTTCGGCTTCATCTAACAGCTTGATCTTTTTCAGTTCGGCCACGCTGCGCCGGTAAAAGGTTTCGTCGCCGGCGCCTTGCAGTTCTTCGGGACTGGAGGAGATTTCCACGCATAGCCCGGTCTTTCCCTCCGGCGCCAGGTGGGGGCTGAAGTGCTTGATTTCGGAGATGCGATTGAACTCGCCCTCGGCGTAGTAGACCCAAAAAACGTCGAAGACCTGCGGCCGGTTGATACACAGGCAGACCAGGACAACCGGCCGGTAGACGAGACTGGCCACGGCCGCCTGGACCTCCGGCGGCGGTTCCGGGGTAATCAGCCGGATGAGGCTATCCAGGGGAATGGTAGAAACCACATGGTCATAGGCCAGGTCGTGAGCCTCCCCGTTTTGCCGGACGATAATGCGCCGGTCGGCCGTGTCTATGGCCACGGGCCTAGTCGAGAGGCAAAGGTGGCCGCCCAACTCCCGGTAGCAACGGGCCAGGCCTTCACTTAAGACCTGGATGCCGTACTTTGGATAGTAACCATAGTGGATGTCGTGGACGATGGGCCGGCCGGAGGGTGATAGCCGGGGCTTTTTGTCGGGCAGGAACAGTTGCTTGATCACGCTCCCCAGGCTGACGTGGGGCACGCGGTCTTCGATAAAGTCGGCGTCTATACGCGAGGGGGAGATGCCCCAGACGCGGGCGGTGTAGGGACCAAAGAAGGCGTCGTAAAAGACACGGCCGAACTGGCCGACCAGGTACTCTTCGGCGTTACTGGCTTTGCGGCCGTCCAGGGCACGCTGGATACGGGCGTACAAGTAGCTGAACAGGGCCGAAGCCAGCCGGTTAGGCCCCATGTTGAAGGCCAGGTCGCGCAGCTTGAGCGGGTAATCAAAGTAGGCGCCGTTAAAATAAATGCGGGACCGCTTGGCGAAGCGGTGGTAATTGCCTTCGCCGACGAACGTCTTGAACTCTTCCACCAGGTCGTTGTCGCGGCTATGGAAGCCATGCGGGCCGTGGTCGAAGAGAAAGCTGTTCAAGGATATGGTCCGGGCAATGCCGCCGGCCTCCGGCTCTTTTTCCAGCAGAGTGACCTCGTGCCCGGCGGCCGCCAGGGCCACACCTGCACGCAGGCCGGCCAGGCCCGCGCCTAAAACCACTGTTCTGGTCATTGGATTTGATCCCTCGTCACGCAAAGGGGGGATTATAAAAAACCTCCCGGAGGATCGCAACCTCCGGGAGGTTAGAGTTTACAGGCTAATCAGGTGAGCGCCCAGTTTGTCCAGCCACATCAGGTAGACCCGGCCGGCCTGGTCCACGTACACGGTGGGGTGGTTGGGCCGGCCGCGGCCGGAGTCGTCGCCGTTTTCGACAATGACCTGGGGCTGGCTAAAGGTCAGCCCATCATCATTGGAGGTAGCGTAGTAGATCTTCTGCCGGTTGTCCTCGATGGCCTGCCAGGTGACGTGCAACGCGCCATCCGGGCCAACGGCCAGGGCCGCCAGGCTGTGAAAGCCGGCTGCGGCCGGGTTGACGCGCACGTTGGGGGAGAAGCTCTGGCCGCCGTCAGTGGAGGTGGCCAGGTAAATGTCGGCCCGGGTTTGGGAGCCGTCATCGTTCCGGCCGTCCATGAAGGCAACGTAGACGGTGTCGTCGTGAGTGGCGATGACCGGGCCGGAGGAGGGGCAGGAGTTGAGGTACCAGGGCGCGTCGCTGACCCGCAGCGGCTCCTGGAACGTCTGGCCGCCGTCCTCTGAGGTGGCCACGTAAATGTCGCGAATTTCCCGGTCGTTTTCGTCTCGCTCGACGTTGCGATAAGTGAGGATAACCCGGTTGCCAGCCACGACCAGTTCCGGCCGGCAGCAATTACACACCTCCTCGTCTAACAATTCGGTAGGCAGGAACGATTCTCCACCGTCCTGGGAAATGGCCCGGAATAGCCCGGCGCGATTCAGCCAGGCGACCAGGAGATTGTTTTCGCCGGCGACAATGCGGGGTAGTGATTGGTGCCCTTGAGTCTGGTCGTTAACCTGGACGGGATTGCCAAACATCTGCCCGCCGTCGGCCGATTCGGCGTACCAGATGATCGAGGCTTCATGGCCCAGGAGTTCGAGCCAGGTGACGCCCACCCGGCCGTCGGGGTAGGCAATAACCCCAGGGACTTCGGCCGGAGCAGTAAAAGCCGGCTTGCCAGGGTTGATCAGGACCGGTTCGCCGAAGCCGTCGGTCGAGCGATAGACGAGGACGTTCCTGTCCCCATCGCCGGCGACGACGTAAATGGTTCCATCGCCGGCCACGGCAAAGGCCGCGCCCTCGGCCGGGAGAGTAGCCTCGACAGGAGGTAGCAAAGGAGTAACAGTGGGGGCAGCCATGGTCGGAGCGCTGGTGGCTGCCGGTGCTTCTTCAATCCTGACGGCCGGGGCCGTCCGCTCCGGCGTGGGAACGCTGGTCGCCGTGATTGCTGTATCCATCGCCGGAGCGCCGGCCGGGTTACTGGCTATGGCCGCTTCCTGGGTAGCATTCTGCTGGCCGGAGCTACAAGCCACCGACAGCAGAGTAATCAATAGAACAGCGTACAATGGACGCATCAGTTTCTCCTTACTCATTGCTCATTGCTCATCACTCGTAATGATAGCCTGCTTTTCGGCCGCTTCATAACCGGCAAAGACCAGCCGCAGCACCTCGCGGGCGTGGCGGGCGTGGTCCAGGCTGGGAATGGGCTGCTGCATTTCCGGCAGCAGGTGGCGCAGGTGGGCGGCCGTGGCACTGGCAAAGGCCGGGCGCGGCTCGGCCGCCAGCAAGCTAGAGCGCCAGCCGACCTCGGCCCGGGCTTCGCCGCCTTTGACGAAGCTGAAGCGGGCCTGGGGGCGAGAACGGCCGTGATAGCGGGTCAGGCCAAACGAGGCGCGGCCCACCCCGCCCAGAGAGAGACGCAATGAAGCCTTTTCGCAGTCCAGGCGCATCTCCAGGTAACGCTCCGGGGCGTGGCTGACCCGGTTGAGGGTCATCGTGGCCAGCCGCTCGTCGGGGAAATAGAGGGTCAGGTGGACGAGGACGTCGGCGTCGTATTCCGGCCGGGCGCGGGGGATGGCCGCGCCTACAGCTACGGGCAGGGCGTCGAAAAAGAAGGTGATCAGGTCCAGAGCGTGAGTGCCAAACTCAAAGAGGGTGGAACGCTTGAGGGCGGAGCGCCAGGGGGCCGGTTCCAGGGCTGGTGGGTGGAACATTTGTTGCCAGCAGTGGAGGAAAAAGAGGCGGCCGAAGTCGCCCCGCGCCAGCCGCTCCTGCGCCTGGCGGTAGGTGTTCATGTAACGGTACTGGTTGTTGACGGCCAGCAGACGGCGGTTCCGGGCGGCCGCGGCGATGACCTCGTCGGCGTCGGCCACGGAGGGCATAAACGGTTTCTCACACAGGACGTGCGCGCCCTGCTCCAGAGCCAGCAGGCATAAATCCTTGTGGCTGTCGGGCGGCGTACCAATAATGACCAGCTCCGGCTGTTCCTTTTCCAGCAACTCCTGGGCGCCGGCATAAACGGCCGGCAGGCGAAAGCGGGCCTGCATCGCCTCGCGCCGGTTGCCGGCCGGGTCGCAGCCGGCGACCAACTGGATTTCCTCGACGGTCTGGCAGGCGGGAATGTGGATCTGCTCGGCCACTTTGCCCAGGCCGAAAATGGCCGTTCGTATCATGCACGATGCTCAGGCGGCAGCGACCGGTACGCCGTTTCAAAGAAGGCTTCTACCTCTGCCTCCAGGCCGTAATATAGGGCGATCTGAAGGGCGCCACGAATGACATCCATGACTTCCTTGGCCATTTTGGTCTTGTCCGGCACGCCGTATTTCTGCTGTTTCACCCCCGTGCTCTCGAAATGGTTTACCTGTTGGGCTAGCTCCCCACATTCTTCTAACATCCGCGTCATAATCTGGAATGGTTGGTTACCGTCGGGAAAGCGGTGATTCAGATTTTTAGTAATGGCAAAAAGCTCGTCTAACATTGAGGCTATTGTAGCACAGAACGAAAGGTGCAACGGGTAGCAGGGGCGCACGTTTCGGGCTAAGATTGGATATCAATGTTAGCCGGTTACAGGAGGTGATGGTTGGACGAGGAACGCTCCAAGGAGCCAAGGATAGCCGATTTTCCAGCGATGGTCTTGCGCGGTGAAGCGCTACCTCCGCCGGTGGCCCGCTTTATCGGCTTTGAAATAGTGGCCGTGGAAAAGGGCCGGGTGGAAGTGTCTTTTGAATCGGACGAACGGCATTTTAACCCGATGGGCACGGTGCATGGCGGCATTCTCTGTGACGTGGCCGACGCGGCAATGGGGATGGCCTACGTGTCCACGTTGGAGCCGGGAGAGACGTTTACGACACTGGAACTGAAGATCAATTTCCTGAAGCCGATCCGCAAAGCGAAGCTACGGGCCACCGGCCGGGTGGTCAAGCGCGGCCGGACGGTGGGCCTGGCGGAGTGCGATATTGTAGACGAGCAGGACAGCCTGGTGGCCCGGGCCAGCAGCACGTGCATGACGCTGCGGGGCGAACAGGCGGCCGGCCGGTAAAGTTAGAGATAGAGTTAGAGTGACACTCTAACTCTATCTCTAACCCAGCCGAATGCGGGGATTGAGATAGGCGTATAAAAGGTCGGCCGTCAGGTTGGCCAGGGCAAAGCCAAGGACGGTGACCATGGTGACGGCCTGCATCAGGGGCAGGTCGCGCCGGTCAATGGCAAAAACCAGCAGCCGGCCGAGTCCCGGGTAGTTGAAGACGTTTTCGATGACGATCAGACCGCTGATCAGCCAGCCAAAGCTGATAGCAATGACGGTAATGGTCGGCAGCAGGGCGTTGCGCAGGACGTGGCGGACGATGACCTGGCGCCGGGGGACGCCCTTGAGGATGGCGGTACGAACGTAGGCCTTTTTCAGCTCCTCGACCACGCCGGCCCGGGTGAGGCGGGCAATGTAGGCCAGGAGCACCAGCGTGGCGGTGACGGCCGGCAAAACCAGCATGGGCAAAGCCTCACGGAAGCTGGCGTCCAGTTCAATAGAGGAGTTGGGGGGCAGCAGGCGGTAACGGCGGGAGAACAGCTCAATCAACAACAGCCCGGTGACAAATTCGGGTAGGCCAACCACAGATAGAGACAGGATGTTAATAGCGTTATCCGGCAATTTGTTTTCGTTCAGCCCGGCAATGACGCCCAGCAGCACGGCCAGGGGCACAGAAATGAGCAAGGTGATGCCGGCCAGCATCAGGGAGTTGCGCAGCCGCTGCATGATCACCGGCCGGATTTCGCTGCGGAAGGCAATGGACTCGCCCCAATCACCCCTGACAAAATTGGCCAGCCAGCGGCCGTACTGGATCGGCAGCGGATCGTTCAGGCCGTATTTTTCGCGGAACGCTTCCAGCGCCGCTTCGCCGGCCTCCCGCCCCAAGACGACGCGGGCCACGTCGCCCGGCAGAAACTGGGTCACGATAAAGATGACCAGGGAGGTCACCAGTAGGGTCAGGACCAGGAATCCGAGACGGCGAAGTAAGTAACGAGCCATGTTGTGAATTTTGGATTTTAGATTTTAGATTTTGGATTTACCCATCCAACCTAAAGTCTAGAATCAAGAGAAAAGGCTTTCGCCTGGATGGTTGCTAATTCCTCTAAGGGAATGTGGCAAAAGATACGATTGCCGCTCTCAGACACGCGCCAGGGCGGCCGCTCGTTGACGCAAATGTCGCCCAGAAAACGGGGGCAGCGGGTGTGGAACGGGCAACCGGTGGGCACGTTGACCTGGCTGGGTACATCGCCTTCCAGGCGAATTGGTTCTTGCTGGGCCTCCGGGTTGGCCAGAGGAATGGCCGAGAGCAGGGCTTCGGTGTAGGGGTGGTAGGGTGGTTTGAACAGTTCGCCGGCGCTGGCGACCTCCATTAACTGGCCCAGGTAGACGACGGCAATCTGGTCGGCCAGGTAACCGACGACGGCCAGGTCGTGGGAGATGAAGATCAGGGTGTTGTCGTGTTCGGTCTGGAGTTCGCCAAGCAGATTCAAAATAGAGGCCTGGACGGAAACGTCCAGGGCCGAGACGGCTTCGTCGGCAATGAGCAGGTCCGGGTTGGTGGCAAAGGCGCGGGCAATGGCCACCCGCTGTTTTTCGCCGCCACTGAGCTGGCCGGGCAGCCGGCCGGCATACTCCACCGGTAGCCGCACGGCCGCCAGCAGCTTTTCAGCCGCCTCGTCCGCCGCCGGCCGGGACTTACCCAGCAAGGTCATAAACGGCCGGCGCAACGTCTCACCCACGGTCAAATAGGGGTTGAGGGCCTCTTCGGGGTTTTGGAAGACGTATTGCAAGTGGCGCAGCATTTTCAAGCTGCGCTCAGAAAGGGTGGCCGGCAGGGAAATGTCCAGTAGCTCAATGCGCCCGGCCGTCCGTTCGGCCAGGCCGACGATGGTCCGGGCCAGGGTGGTCTTGCCGCTGCCGCTTTCGCCGACCAGACCGAGCGTCTGGCCGCGCTCCACCTCCAGGCTGATACCATCCACGGCTTTGACCGTGGGCGGTGGCTGGCCGGCCAGGAGTTCGGCCAACGACCGGCGCAATTCAAAGTGGACCTTCACATTTTCCAGGGTCAAGACCGTTTCGCCGTTGGCTGAAGGAGCGGTTGGAGACGGCAACCTGGCTACTTCTCGACTGGCCGATACCTGGCCGGCGGCAATTTCCGGCCAGCGGTGGCAGCGGACGCGCCGCCCGTCCACCACATCCAGAGTTGGCCGCTGCTGGTGGCAAATGTCAATAGCCAGCGGGCAGCGAGGGGTAAAGACGCAGGCTGGCGGCCGGCTGCCCAGGGGTGGAATCCGGCCAGGAATAGATTGAAGCTGGCCAAGCTGCTTGTTCTGGCCCAACTGGGGAATGCTATCTAACAAGCCCTGGGTATAAGGATGTAAAGGCCGGCGGAACAACTCGATGGTTGGGGCGTCTTCCACCAGTTCGCCGGCGTACAGTACAGCCACCCGGTCACAAATACGAGCAACCACGCCCAGGTTGTGGGTGACGTACAGGGCGGCCGTGTGCTGGTCGCGAATCAACTCCTGGAGCAGGTCTAGCACGGCCGCCTGGGTTGTGACGTCGAGGTTGGTCGTCGGCTCGTCCAGGATGAGCAGCAGCGGCTCGGCGCCCAGGGCCATGGCGATCATCACCCGCTGCTGCATGCCGCCGCTAAGCTGGTGGGGGTAGCTTTGGGCAACACGGGGCGGGTCGGGCACGTTGACCATGGCCAGCAACTCGACGGCCCGAGAACGGGCCGCGGCGGTTGCCAGGCCCAGGTGCAGGCGCAGCCCTTCGGCCAGTTGTTCGCCCACCCGAATGGACGGGTTGAGCGAGGAGGAGGGGTCCTGGGGCACCAGGCTAATTTGCCGGCCCCACACCTGGCGCATCTCGGCCGGGCTCAGGCTTAGCAGGTCCAGGCCGTTAAAGAAGATCTGGCCCTCTCGCACCGCGCCTGCTTCGCTCAGGTAGCGCATGATGGCCAGGGCGACGGTTGTCTTGCCGCTGCCACTCTCACCAACCAGACCATAGGTCTGGCCAGGAGCGATTTGCAGCGAAAAATCACGGACCGCTTCCAGCCATTGGTTCCTCTGGCGGTAGGCTACCGTCAAGTCGTGGATGTCAAGGAGGGGTGTTGTACCAGTTGTCATAGATTCTTGGACGACAGATGGTAGGGGCACGATGCATCGTGCCCTACTTAGCGCGACGCCTGCAAAATTCGTTTCAATCCGTCGGCCATCAGGTTTACGCCGATGACGACAACGGCAATGGCCCCGGCCGGAAAGTACATGGCCCAGGGCAGTTGGCTGACGTGATGGCGGGCTTCGCTGACCATCAGCCCCCAGTTAGGGCTGGGCGTTTGGACGCCAACGCCCAGGAAGCCAAGCGAAGCGACCAGGAAGATGGCGTAAGAAAAGCGTAGCGCCGCTTCCACAGCCAGCGCCGGCAGTACCGAAGGCAAGATTTCACGAAAAAGGATGCGCCTCAGGGACTCGCCCTGGATTTGGGCGGCTTCAACGAAGGCTTTGCTTTTGACGGCCAGCACGACGCTGCGGACGACGCGAGCGACAATGGGCGTGTAGACGATGACGATGACGATGAGCACGCCTTCCTTAGAGGGGCCAAGGGTGCCCAGCAGGAGCAGGGCCAGGAGCAGGGCCGGCATAGCCAGCAGGCTGTCGAAAAAGCGCATCAGCCCTTCGTCGAACAGGCCGCCCAGGTAGCCACTGAGCAGGCCAAAACTGGTGCCGCTGAGCACGGCCAGCGCCGTCCCCAGACCGGAGAGGAGAAGAATCTCGCGCGCGCCAAGGATGATCCGGCTGAACACATCCCGGCCGAGGTTGTCGGTGCCAAACCAGTGGGCGGCCGAGGGCGGCTGGCGGGCGTCGGTGTAAATCTGCTCGTTAAAGCCGTAAGGGGCAATGAGCGGGCCGAAGAGGGCCAGGAAGAAGAACAGGAGAAAGATCGTCGTACCCAGGGCCGTCGCCGGCTTGTCGTAGAGCAGGCGAACGACCTCCCCCAGGCGGTGGCGAGCAGATAAGGTGTTGGTGACTGGAGTGGTCGAAGCGGCCATGTGCTTCCCCGCGATTTTGAAACCCCGCAGGTCGGGGCACGAATTATCGTGCCCTCAAAACCTGCGGGGTTTGATAGCCCGGCGGAATTACGAGCCGGTGTAGGTCACGTTGCGGAAATCGGTCCGGCCGGCGAAGGCTTTTAACTCAAAGCCTTCGAACTGGTCGCTAATCGCGCCGAACTGGGCGAAGTAGTACGGAATGATGATCGGTCCGCGCTCGGCCAGGATACGTTGGATCTCGGCATAGGCTTCAACGCGCTCCTGCTCGTCCAGCGTAGTGCCGGCCGTGGCGGCCAGTTGGTCAAACTCCTCGTCGGAGAAATGAGACTCATTCCACTGTGCCCCGGTCACAAGCATCACGTCCAGGTAGAACTGGGGGTAGGGGCGAGAGCCCCAGCCGGTAATGCCCAGGTCTACTTCCAGCCAGCCGTCGTCGGCGTAGTAGACGCTTTCCGGCTCGACACTGATTTCAACCTCCACGCCGGCTTCGGCCCATTGGTCCTGGAGCACGGCCGCCAGGTCGGGCCGGCCGCCAGTATCCGGAGTGTGGAGCGTCAGTTGCAGCGGGTTGCTGTCGTCATAGCCAGCCTCGGCCAGCAAGGCCCTGGCGGCTTCGACGTCCCGCGCCGGAGGCTGGACCGAAGGGTCGTGGTAAGCCTCGTACAGCGGTCCAATAGGGCTGTCGTTGCCCAGCGCGCCATACCCCTGTTGGACCACGTTGAGAATGGCCTCGCGGTCGGTGGCCAGCTTGAGGGCCTGGATGACCTGGGGATCATTGCCCGGCGGCCGGTCGGAGCGCAGCCGGATCAGGTCGAAGCCATTGGTGGGGATGTCAATAGTAACGATGCCCGGTTCGCCCTGCAGGCTGGTGAACAGGGCGGTAGACATACGCATGACCAGGTCAATCTGGCCGCCGCGCAGCGCTTCGACGGCGGCCGCTTCGTCGTTAAAGAAGATAATTTCCAGGCCGGCCAGGTGGGGTTGCCCTTCGACGAAGTAATTGGCGTTGGCTTCCATGACGATGCGATCTTCAGGGGTGTAGTTGGTCACGACGAAGGGGCCGGTGCCGTTGAAATTGGTATCCGCGTCCTCGGTGCCCGCCTTGAGCACCAGGGCGTGGTTGTCGCTCAAGTCGTACAGGAAGAAGGGGTTGGGCTCCTGCAGCGTAAAGGTGACTTCCAGGTCACCTGTCGCTTCAACAGAGGCAACGTTGGCGTAGAGGTCGGCCGTGGGCGCGCCCTCGGTGTTGCGCAGCCGGTCGAAGGTCCAGACTACGTCCTCGGCGCTGAATTCGCTGCCGTCGTGCCAGGTAACGCCCTCGGCCAGGGTAAAGACCCAGGTCAGGCCGTCCTCGCTGCTTTCCCAACTGGTGGCCAGCCGGGGCGCGGGGTTAGACTGGGGATCAATGTCCACCAGGTAATCGTAAACGTGGTTGGCGACGAGCACTTCGCTGTCGGAAGAAATAGCAATCGGGTCAATGTTGACGATGGGCTGCATGGCTACCCGGAGCGTACCTGTACGTTCCATCGTCATTACTTCTTCGGTTGGGGTTTCTTCAGGTGGGGGAGTTTCTTCGCTAACTTCCGTTGGGGGGGGAGTTTCTTCAGTAACTTCCGTTGTTGGGGGAGCTTCTTCGGCAACTTCCGTTTGGGGAACCGGTGTGGCCTGAGAGGTTGGAGTGGCTTCCTCACCGCCGCCACACGCGGCGAGAATGAGCGCCAGGAGCAATACAAACGTGCCTGTGGCCGGCAACCTCTTGGTGTGAATACGGAACGATGTGCCTAACAGGGATATCATCTTCTACCTCCTTTCGTAGAGTAAATGAGAATAGACCGCCCGGATTATAGAGCCTATCTTACCGCAAAACTGTAAGAGACAGTACACCCGGCCGGCTTTCGCTGAAAAAATCTGGCTGATTATAGGGCCAGTTTTTTACGATTAGCTTACAGCATTCTTAAGCGATTTTGCCGTTATGGCGTAATCGCCACCGGATTCGTGTAGTGATAAGGTACAACCTGGAACCAGGTGTTACCGATTTGCAAGGGCACCGGATTGCCTTCGTCGTTCCAGAAGGTCAGCATGTCGCTCCGGTTTTCCCGCTTCCAGGTGGCCTCAAGGGCCAGGCCATCGCGGAAGATGAGGGCGTCGCCCTCTTCCCAGATCTGGATTTCGGCCGAGAAAGCCTGGCAGGTATTGCCGACCTGGTATTCGCAGATGGACATATTCAACTGGTGAAGGGCAAAGACGACGACAACGTTGGCCGCGCTGATTTGCTGGTCGTTATTGGCGTCTACGTGTGGCTCGCCGTCTACCCAACGCCAGTACCGGCCGGTATCAGGGTCGTAGCGCCAGTCCACGCTGGTAAAGTCGCGGTATCTGATGTTGACCTCGCTGGCCGGTTCGCCGCCGGCCGGCGTCTCGCTGGCGAAGGCCATGGTGCTGGTAAAGGCCGGGGGGCGGTTCTCCCCCTTGTCGTCCAGCGCTTCCCACCATAGTTCCGGGTTGCCGTGCAGGGTGTGTTCGTAGGGCTTGTCCTCGCCGGTGCGATAGTAGCCCGGCTCGTTGGAGCGGAGAATGCGGGAACGAAAGTCGGAGCCAAACAGCCGTTGCGAGACACCGATGCTACTGCCGGAGAAGGCCAGGGCGGCGTCGTACATGGCCGGGATTTCGACGTCAATGAGGCGGGCGCTGCGGATCGGCCCCATGTCGGGCGGTGTCTGGCTGTAGATGACGGCCGTAAAGCGGGTGATGGCTCCCTCGGTAGCGTGCTCAAAAACCAGGTCGGCCTGGCTGAGGCCGGCCTGCGGCCGGACGTATTGGGCCGGCGAGTTGGAGATTTTCACAGCAATCGGCCGGCGTTGCAAAAGCGTGGGGTCAGCCACTAATTCGCCGGTCAGTGGGTTGCGGTCATCGCCAAAATCTGCTGCAGTCAGCAGGACGACCGCTTCCGGCGTACCGGTAGCGGTCGGCGTGGCCGGGGGTGTGGTGGTGGGGATAGGCGTCAGCGTTGGTCCAGGGGCGGCCAGCGTGCTGGTCGGGGCCAGGGTGGAAGTGGCGACCGGGGTGGTCTGAGTTATGGCTTCGGCCGTGGCCATGGCTGTGGGCAGCGCGAGGGTAGCCGTTGGCGGCTCTTGCCGGCAAGCAGCACCGAGCAGCAAGAAGACAAAACAAAAACTGGCAAACTTTTTGAACATAGGCGTACTCGACCTCTTCGTTAGCCCTTCCTCAAGCTCTTGCTTTCGCTCTCCACTTCAGGGATTCTACTTCAAATGGAGCCGGCCGCCACCAAGGATGGTAAGATGATGAGGATATGTTAAGCGACTACGCCGTTGCTGGTGATCAGTTGTTGCAGGAGATTGTGACCCAACTGGAGGCTGATAACCGCGTTGTCGCTGCCTGGCTGGCCGGCAGTCTAGGCCGGGGAGAAGGCGACGCCATTAGCGACCTGGATGTGACCGTTGTCTTGACTGACGAAGCAGCCCAGGTTCTCTGTGACCGGCCGTGGCAGGTTGGTGGCCGTATTACCCCGGAACGGTTGGAACTGTTTAGCCGCTTTGGCCGGCCGGCGCTCATCCATGAAAACCATCACAATGCCCCGCCGGGCGGAACCCTTACCTTTATCCTGTACGAGGAGACGGCGCTCATCGTGGATTGGATTCTAAGACCACAGTCCCAGGCGCAGTGGCCGGAGCGCTCGCGGCTGCTGTTTGACAGGGTGGGTATTCCTCCGCAACTACCAGCCGAACCATTGGAGCCGGCCGAACGAGCCAGGATTGCCTCGGAGAAAGTGGCCTTTTTCTGGATGATGGCGGCCGTGGTGGTCAAGTACATCGTCCAGGAGGATACGCTCCTGTTTAATTCCTGGCTGGACGAGTTGCACTGGCTGGTCTACGACGTGGAGGGACTGCTGGCCGGCAAGACGCCGGTCTTCGAGCCCAGGGCGCGGCTTCCGCTGGCTCTGACAGTCGAAGCGCAACAGGAGGCCCTGCGCCAGGCCGGCCGGCGAATGGTAGCCCTAGCGCCGGCCGTGGTGGAATTGGGAGGTTATGTTCCGGCCGATCCAATGACGGCCGTGGAAAAACGACTGGCTTTTGCCTGACAAAAACGCCAGGTTGCATGCGCAACCTGGCGTTTCATCATTAAAAGTCTGTTAGCTACCG
>JAKEFB010000056.1 GCA_022616275.1 Chloroflexota bacterium | reverse complement strand
GCTCTTCGGCAATGGCCCGGCCGATCCCCCGGGAGGCCCCGGTGACAATGGCTACTTTTTCGGCAAGCAGTTTTTGACTCACGATAACGGTTCCTTTAGCTGTTGTTCCGTTGTTAACTGGTAATTGGATAATTTGGTAACTTGGTAATTACTCAATTACCCCTTTCACCCCCAACTCAAACTTCAGTCTCTTTGCCTGGCGATCAATACGCTTGACCAACCCCAGGAGCACGTCGCCCGGCCCCACTTCGACAAAGGTATCCACGCCCTGGCCCAGCAGATATTTGATCGAGTCAGTCCAGCGGACCGAGGCGGTCAACTGGGCCTCTAGCTCAGCCCGGATGCCGGCCGGCTCCGTCAGGGGGCAGGCAGTCACGTTGGCCATCACCGGGACCTTGGGCGGCCGAATGGGCGTGGCTTCCACTGCCTCGGCAAATTCGGTCGCGGCTGGGGCCATCAGCCGGGAATGGGCGGCAATGGTGATTGGCAGGCGGACAACCTTGCGCGCGCCGGCCGCCTCGGCCAGCCGTACGGCCTCGGCCAGCGCTTCCTGGTCACCGGAGATGACCACCTGGCCCGGGCAGTTGTCATTGGCCACCTGGACCGGCCGGCCGGTAGTGGCCTCGGCCTGGGCGCACAGTTCGGTCACCTGGGCCACGTCCAGGGCCAGGATAGCGGCCATCGCCCCCGGCTCTTGGTCGCCAGCCTGTTTCATCAACTGGCCGCGCCGCCGCACCAGCGCCAGGGCGTCGGCAAAATCCAGGCTGCCGGCGGCGACCAGCGCCGAAAATTCACCCAGGCTATGCCCGGCGACGTAATCCGGCCGAGGAAAATCATGAGCCTGCATGGCCCGCCAGGCGGCGACGCTGGTCACCAACAACGCCAGCTGCTGGTTGGCGGTGTCGGTCAGGCTCTCTTCCGGCCCCTCAAAGCAGAGGCGGGATAGAGAAAAACCTAATTGTTCGTCAGCCTGATCAAAAACAGCACGTGAAGCAGGTTCATTCAAGTACAACTCTTGTCCCATACCCACGTGCTGTGACCCCTGACCGGGGAAAAGAAACGCAGTACTCACTTGTTAAGGCCCATGTAGGGGCACGATGGGAGTTCGGCAGCCGAACTCACGTGCCCCTACTCTTCAAACTCGGGCAAAATTTGCCGGCCGTCGTACGTCCGGCAGGCCGGGCACATGTAGTGCGGCCGCTTCATTTCGCCACAATTCGAGCAGGGAACCAGGTGCGGCGCGCTCAAGGCATCGTGCATCCGGCGCTTGGCCTGGCGTGTGCTGGAAATTCGTTTCTTTGGTACAGCGCCCATCGTCTTACATCCTCTCTTACTCTAGCTCTAGCTCTCGCTCTAGCTCTATACTTTTATCCTAACAAAAAAAGAGCGGCGTTTGTGCCGCAATGCACAATTATAGTCGCGCCCCTGGTAGTGTCAAGCGTTATCGGTCGCTGGCTCGGCCGCTGCGGCTATAGCCTCCTGCTCGGTCTGGACCTTACGCATGCCGTTGCGGACGACCGACAACGAACGCAAGAGGTCCTCTTCAAGTCTGGAGAGCACCTCCATGATGTAAGCGTCGGCGTCATGGCGCAGCGTGTCGGCCTCGCGGCGGGCCCGCTCCACGACCGTATCGGCCCGCTGCTGGGCGGCAATCATGATGGCGTCTCGCTTGACCAGCTCGGCCGCCTCCTGCTTGGCCAGCGTGCGGATCCGCTCGGCCTCTTCCTGGGCCTGGGCCAGGATACGCTCCTTCTCCGCCTCCACGCGATTGGCCCGCTTCACTTCTTCGGGAATGGCCACTCGCATCTGGTCAATGATGTTAAAGATTCGATCCTCGTCCACGATCAAATTGGCCGTCAGAGGTATCCGGCGACTCTCGGCCAGCGCCTGCTCCAGGCGATCTACCAGGTGTAGAATGTCCATGTCATTACCCCGTTAAATGTGCCACGTATCAGGTGTCAGGTATCAGGTGGTACTTGACACTTGACACGGAAACGCTTGACACTTTGATTATACCCGCCAGAGGTTCAGTCACGCAAAGAGACGGGCGCGGTGTATCCTTCCGGGTTGCCGTCATTAAAACGCCGCTTCAAAGCCTCGGCCACGTTGGGCGGGACCATACTGCTGACGTCGCCGCCAAACGAAGCGATTTCCCGGATAATCGTCCCGCTCAGGAAGGTATGCTCCTCGCGGGTGATGAAGTTGACCACCTCGATTTCCGGGGCCAGTCGCTCGTTGGCCAGGGCCATGCGAAACTCAAATTCAAAGTCAGAAAAGACTCGTAAACCCCGGATAATGACCCTGGCCCCAATATCGCGGGCAAACTCGACCAGCAGGCCACTAAACGGCCGGATGGTAATCTTCGGTTGAGTGCCCAAAGCCCCCTGGATCATGGCCAGTCGCTCGTCCACCGAAAAGAGAACGGACTTGGAGGGCCGGCCGTGGTCAAAGACCCCGACGACCAGCTCGTCAAAAAGCGCGGCCGCCCGCTGCATCAAATCCAGGTGGCCGTTATGCACCGGATCAAAAGTTCCTGGGTAGACTGCCCGTGTCCGCAATGTTGTCTCCTGTGGGGGTAATTAAGTGGTAATCGTGTAATTACCAATTACCTAATTACCCAATCACTCAATTACCTAGCTAACATCCCCCGCCTCCTGCCAAAACTCCGCCACCTTCTCCTGCAACAGGCGGTGTTCCGGCCGTTCCAGGGTCGGGTCTACTTCAAATAGAGCCTGGGCCTCCTGGCGGGCCAGTTGCAGCATTTGCATGTCCATCAGCGAGGCCAGTTGCAGCTCCGGCAGGCCGCTCTGCCGCCGGCCGAAAAATTCGCCCGGGCCACGAATTTCCAGGTCTTTTTCGGCCAACAAGAAACCGTCGTTGGTCTGCTCCAGCGCCGAGAGGCGCTCTTCTGCCTCAGTCGAGACGGTGTCGGCCAGCAGCAGGCAGTAAGATTGGTGCTCGCCCCGGCCGACCCGGCCGCGGAATTGGTGTAACTGGGCCAGGCCAAAACGGTCGGCCCCTTCAATGACCATAACCGTACTGTTGGGCACGTCAATACCCACTTCAATCACCGAGGTGGCGACCAGGATGTCCGTTTCCCGCTCGTAGAAAGCGCGCATGACCGCCTCTTTCTCGTCAGCCTTCAGCCGGCCATGAATAAGGCCCAGCTTCAAGTCAGGGAAAATTTCTTTTTGCAGCCGCTCATATTCGGCCACGGCGGCGCGGGCGTCAATCTTGTCTGATTCCTCAACCAGGGGGCAGATGATAAAGGCCTGCCGGCCCTGCTCGACCTGGCCACGGACAAAAGCGTAAGCCCGTTCCCGCTCGCTGGGTCGCAGCCATCGCGTTTTAATTTCCTGCCGGCCGGGCGGCATCTCGTCCAGGATCGAAAGGTCGAGGTCGCCGTACAGGGACAGAGCCAGCGTTCGGGGAATGGGCGTGGCGCTCATCACCAGCAGGTGCGGGTTGGGCTGCTCGCCTGCACCGTTTTCAACCCCATTATTGGCCGCAATGCCCTTGTCGCGCAACGCCTTGCGCTGGTCCACGCCAAAGCGATGCTGCTCGTCAATGATCGCCAACCCCAGTTTCTGGAAGCGGATGGCTTCCTGGATCAGGGCGTGGGTGCCAATGGCCACCTGGATCGTCCCGCCGGCCAGGCCGGCGTACAGGCGCTCCTTCTCGGCCGCCGGCGTGCTGCCCATCAACAGGCAAAGGGAAATGTCTAACCCTTCCAGCATCCGGCTCAGGCCCTTGTAATGCTGCTCGGCCAGGATTTCGGTGGGGGCCATCATGGCCACCTGCAGACCGGCCCTGGCTGCTATGACCATAGCCGCCGCGGCCACGACCGTCTTGCCCGCCCCCACGTCCCCTTGCAGCAGGCGGTTCATGGGTACGTCCCGGGCCATGTCGGCCACAATTTCGGCCATCACTCGCTTTTGCGCCCCGGTCAGCTCAAAGGGCAGGCTGGCGGTAAACTGTTCCAGGACCGCCTCGTCGGCCGGAACAGGCACGCCGGGCGCCGACTGCCAGTTGCGGCGGTAGCCCAACATGCCCAATTGCAGCAGAAATAACTCGTCAAAGATAAGGCGTCGCCGGGCGCGCTGCAGCGCTTCCTGGCTGTCCGGGAAGTGGGCTTGCCGGATGGCGGCTGGCAGGCTGTAAAAGCTGCGCCGTCCCCGAATAGCGGCCGGCAGGGGGTCCGGGACGCGGCCGGCCCACTCGTCCAGCGTGGCGCGCATAATGTCGCGCATCTTGTGGGCGTTCAGTCCCTTAGTCAGTGGGTAAATAGGCACAATCCGCCGGGTGCGCAACGGCTCCAGTTCCAGCAGCTCCCACTCTGGATTTTGGAAAACCGGGCGGCCGAGGAACTGGTCCACCGTCCCACTCAAGACGATCTGGGTCCCGGCTTTCAGTTTGTCTACCAGCCAGGGCTGGTTAAACCAGGTCGCCTGGATCTTGCCTGTCCCGTCGGTCACGACACACTGGACCAGGCTGTGGTCGCGGGCCCGCCGGGCGCGGCTTTCCCACACTGTACCGATGATCGTCACCTGCTCGCCGTACTGCAACCGGTTAATGGGCTTGAGCAGGCTGTAATCGTCGTGGCGGCGCGGGAAGATATACAGCAGCTCCCAAATCGTGCCGGCCCCCAGCCGTTCCAGGTGTTGGGAAATTTTTGGCCCCACGCCCTTGAGCGTCGTCACCGGCCGGCGCAGTCCCTCGGGGTCTGGCGGCAGGGCCGTTTCAGGTTCCGGCTCGGGCGCTTTAAGCGGGGCCGGCTTTTCTGGCCGCGTGGCTGGAAGCGGCCGGGCCGGGCCTTTGGCTTTGATAACCGGTGGAGGCGGTGGAGGCGGCTGGGTAACCCTTAACCGTTCCTGGCGGGCCTGTAACCTGGTCAGCAGGTTTCTGACAGCCTCGGCCCGGGCTTCCACACCGGGCAGGCGGCCGTAATCCATCAGCAGTTCGGCCGTCTGCTCGACAAAGGCCCGGTCCGCCTCGTCTACCGCTTCTTCGCGAGCCTGGCTCACCCAAAAAGCGGCAAACTGGCGGATGCCGCCCACCACTGCCTTATTCTGAAATCCCTGGTTTGACTCTAATTGAAGAACGCGCTCTAAGCTGGTAAATGCTCTCGTCATAATAGTTATCGGTTGTTGATAAAGTGACTTTTTTTCACCTTGTCACCGAGCTAACCGCTTCGGTTAGCCTGTCACCTTGTCACCTTGTCAAGAATATCTGCTCAGGTAGCCACAATACAGGCCAGTCCCAGACCGCCAGGGCCAACATGCGCCCCAATAGCCGGGGTCACTTCGACGGCCAGGGGGTTGCTGCCGGCCGGGAACAAATGCCGGGTCTGTTCCCGGAACTCGTCCAGTTTACCGGCCGCGTGGGTATGGAGCAAGGCCAGGTGTTCCAATGGCCCCAGCGCTTCCACCAGCTCGATCATCCGCTCGACGGCCCGCCGGCTGGTACGTACCTTTTCCATCATCTCCACTTCGCTGCAGTAAACCCGGAGCAGCGGCTTGATTTTGAGCAAAGTGCCCAGGCCAAACTGGGCCCGGCTGACCCGGCCGCTGCGCCATAAATATTCAAGCGTGTCCAGCGCGGCAAAGACGTAGGTGCGGGCCACCCGTTCTTCCAGCAAGCGGGCAATCTCGGCCATACTCCGGCCGGCCGCGGCCGCCTCGGCCGCGGCAATGGCCAGCAGCCCCAGGCCCATCGTCAACTGCTGCGAGTCGAAGAGCTTCACCGGGACAATCTGGGTCGCCTCGGCCCCCAGGCGGGCCGCATTCAACACGCCACTCAATTTGCTGGACAGGTGAATAGATAAGACCCCGGTAGCTCCCTCGGCGGCCAGTTGATCGTAGACCTGGGTAAAGGCGCCAACGGCCGGCGCGGCCGTGGTGGGGGATGTCCGGTAGCCGGGCAGGCCCTCGTAGAAAGCCTGGCGGCTCAACTCCAGGCCGTCCAGGTAGCTGTGGCCATCAATATTAATGTAAGCCGGCACGACGGTAATCCCGTGAGCGGCCGCGGCCGATTCCGGGAGATCACAGGTACTGTCAGTTACAATGCGAATAGTCATACTGTATTTCTAAACCTCCGGGGTCTTGGAGACCCCGGAGGTTTTATTCCGCACCCAGGATATAGTGGTAGATCGGCTGGTCTCCCGGCAGCAGTTCTATCTCCACGCCAGGGTACAGCGCCTGGACCCGTTCGGCCAGTTCCTCGGCCTCTGTCTGGCTGGCCTCCTGCCCATAGTAGATGGAGAGCAGTTCCCGTTCGCCCAGCGCCATGTCCTGCAAAACCGGAGGCAGAATGTCGCCCAGGTTATCGCCGGCCGCGCACAGCCGGCCGTCGGCAATGCCGATGAGTTGGCCCTGTTCCACGGCCACCCCATCGAGGACGACCGAGCGGGTAGCGACGGCAATTTCACCGCTGGCGATATGCTCGTAAGCCCTGGCCATCTCTCCGGCCACTTCTTCCAGCTCCCCGTCCCGATCCAGAGACAGCATGGCGCTGATGCCCTGGGGCACGGTCCGGGTGGGCACAACGGCCACGTCTTTGGGGCTAAGGTCGCGGGCCGCCTCGGCGGCCAGGATAATGTTCTTGTTATTCGGTAAAACAATCACCCGGTTGGTGGGCACATCCTGGATAGCCTGGAAAATCTCTTCGGTGCTGGGGTTATTGCTCTGGCCGCCACTGACGATGTAGGTTACACCCAGGCTGCGGAAGATTCTAGCCAGCCCTTCCCCAGCCGCCACCGCCACCACGCCGATCTGTCCCGGCTGCAACTCAATCAGCGGTTCTTCCGGTTTGGGAACGGCGGCCGGTGGCCGGGTTGTTGGGCTAACGGCCGGGTTAATAATTGCCTCCATTTGCATTTGCATATTTTCCACAACCACGTCGGTAATCCGCCCCAGGCCAGTGCCGTAGCTCAATGGCACGCCGGGGTCCTTAACGTGGACATGGACCTTAATCATTTGCTCGTCGCCGACCACTACGGTTGAGTCGCCCATCGCGTCAATAGTGGTCCGCACCTTGTGTACGTCCAGCTTATCTCCCAGGAGGATAAACTGCACATCGTAGGGGAATTCCAGCCCTTCGGCCGGAGCCGCCCTGGCCTGGGCCGGCACGTCGGCCGGCTCCACCTCCGGGATGCTTTCCACCAGCTCGCCGTACATCGAGCGCAGCATCCCTTCCATAATAAAGACCAGGCCCTGGCCGCCGGCGTCTACCACGCCGGCCTGTTTGAGCACCGGCAGCATCTCCGGGGTGCGGATCAGGGTCTGCTGGCAGCGTTCCAGGACGCGCTCCAGGACAAAGCGGAGGTCTTTACTCTTGTTGGTGGCCTCCTGGGCCTCGACCGCGCCCTCGCGGATAACCGTCAGAATGGTGCCCTCCACCGGCTTCATCACTCCCTTGTAGGCAGTATCGGCCGCTTCTTGCAGGGCGACGGCCAGGTCGTCGGTGTCAAATAGGGCCTTGTCTTTCAAGACCCTGGCCATGCCGCGCCAGACCTGGCTGAGAATGACCCCGGAATTGCCCCGCGCTCCCATTAACGCCCCTTGCGACAACTCCTGGGCTACCCGGCCGGCGTGCTTTTCCTCCTCCCCCGGCAAACGGTTGCAGGCCGCCCGCATGGTCAGCAGCATATTCGTGCCGGTGTCCCCGTCTGGCACGGGAAAGACGTTGAGCGCGTTCACCTTATGCTGGTTTTGCTCCAGCCAGGCCAGGCCGGCCCTGGCCAGTTTGCGCAGTTGCCGGCCGTCACACGTCAGCCACTTCTCGCTGGCGGCCGGCGAAGGGCGCGTCTGCGCCGGGGTACTCTGATCCACTCTCTTCCTCCGGGGGTAGTTGATGGTTGATGGTTGATAGTTG
>JAKEFB010000007.1 GCA_022616275.1 Chloroflexota bacterium | reverse complement strand
GTGGTCTTGCCGGAGGATTCGGGACCATAGATTTCGATGACCCGGCCGCGGGGCACGCCGCCCACCCCCAGGGCTATGTCCAGCGCCAGTGACCCGGTGGGAATTGTCTCGACCTGTAAATGCTGGGCTTCACCCAGCCGCATAATTGCTCCTTCACCAAAACGTTTTGTGAGAGCGTCCAGGGTACGCTCCAATGAGGCCTGACGGCCGTTCTCTTTGCTCATTTTTAGGGGACCTCCTTGCACACTTGTTCTAATAGGAATGCCAGAAAGATAGCACACCTGTTCGGAAAAGTCAATATGAAGTTCTGGAATTTGAACAATTGTTCAAATTTAGGCAGTTCGAGCGCGGACCAGCCGGACGAGGGAGAGTAGCTCCCGGCCGCCCAGGAAAAAGCTGAGCAGGAAATAGGTCGCCAGCCCGGCCGCGCCGGCGGCGACGAGGAAGGGCAGTGTACTCTGGATGACCTGGCCGACGAGGAGAATGACCAGGGCCATGCCGGCCGTGGCCAGCAACGAGCGGGTGATGGTTAGGGCCAGCTCCCGTTCGCCCAGGCTGCCCAGCCTGCGCCGGTTCAGGAAAAAGAGAGCTGTGGACTGGACGGTGAAGGCCAGACTGCTGGCCAGCGCCAGCCCGCCAACGCCCAGGGGGCCGACCAGCAGGTAAGCCAGGGTGACGTTGAGAGCCAGCCAGCCCAGGGCAGCAAACATCGGCGTTCGGGTGTTGTGCTGGGCATAAAAGAGGCGGGCGACGATTTCCAGCGTCGCCTCGGCGACCACCCGCAGGCTGAAGAAGACCAGCACGCCGTAGACCAGGCGGGTGGATGCTTCGTCGAAAGCGCCGCTCTGGAGGAAAACAGCAATGGCCGGCCGGCCCAGCAACACCAACCCCACGGCCGCCGGGATGGTCAGCATCCAGATGGTACGCAGGGTGGATATGGCCGTTCGCTTCAACCCGGCCACGTCGCCGCTGTTATATAACTCGGCCATCGTCGGGAAGACGACGATGGCAATGGCCGTACCCAGCAACGTCTCCGGCAACTGCATCAGGGTGTAGCCCCAGATGTAGCCGGAGGTGCTTCCGGCCGGCAGCCCGGAAGTCAAACGGACGATGAACAGGTCGGCCACCTGGACCGCCCCCACGGTGACCATGCGCGGCCCCATCAGGCGCACAATTTCTCGTACGCCGCCGATTTCTATTGCCAGCGCCGGCCGGTAGCGGAAGCGGTATTTCCACAGGGCCGGCGTTTGAATCAGGATGTGCAGAACGCTGCCGACCACCGTGCCCCAGGCCAGGCCGTGGATGCCCAGGCCAGGCACGAACAAATAAATGCCCACCAGGTAGCCCAGGTCCAGGGCTACCGGGGCCAGCGCCGGCAGGGCAAAGTGCTGGCGGGCGTAGAGGATGCTGCTGAGGACGCCGCTGACGGCAAAAAGGGTTGTCTGCAGCAGGATGATGCGCATCAATTCGGCCGTCAGTTGCTGCCCGGCCCGCGAAAAGTCAGGGACCAGTAACCGGCTGGTGATCCAGGGGGCCAGCAGCGCCCCCAGGGCAGAGACGGCGCCCATGAGCAACAGCACCAGAGTCAGGATGGTGTTGGCCAGCCGGGCGCTTTCTTTGCTCCTGTCGCCGCCCAGGGTGGCGGAGTAGACGGGGATGAAGGCGGCCGCCAGCGCCCCACCGGAGATGAGAACGACAAAAACTTCCGGCAACTGGTTGGCAGCAGTGAAGGCGTCGTATTCCGGACTGGTGCCAAAGGCGGCGCCGACCAGCCGGGCGCGCACCAGCCCGGTAACCTTGACCAGCCCCAGGAAAAAAATGACGATGACGGATGAACGAAAAAGGTGGCGGGCACGATTCATCGGCGGCGATTGTAACCTGCCGGCTACTATAGGCAAATTGCACGGCGTAGAACGATTTTCAAAATCGTTCTACAACCCAGCACTGATTCGCGATTGATTAAGAGGTAGGTTAAAATGGGAAGTATGAAGTCGCTTGCAACCGACGGCCAGGTGGTAGACACCAGAGTGGTGTTTGAAGAGACGCCGGCCCGGCTCAAGGTTGTCATTCCTGACAAAACCAACTGGTTGCTCTTTGGCCTCTATAGCCTGGCCCTGTTAGTCTGGCTGGGGATGTTTGTCGTCGTCCTGCGCTTCCTGTTCCAGGGCCCCGGCAATGCGGTCCTGGCGATTTTGTTGTTCCTGTGGAGCCTGATCTGGCTCTGGTTCGGCCGCTTTCTATGGGGGCGGTGGCAATATTACGCCGCCAACCGGGAAATTTTGTTCATTGACCGCGAACAACTGATCTTGCGCCGGCCGGTCTCCATTCTTGGCCTGACGACTAGCTACGACAGGCGGCACGCCGGCCCCTTCTACTATAGCGACAAGCACCATTGCCCGGCCTTTGATTACGCCTACCAGCACGTTTATTTCGGCCACAGCCTGCCGGCGGCCGAGGCGCAGCAACTGGTCAAGACCTTGAACGCCCGCTACTTTCCTGACGAGGAAGACGAATGAGGTTATTGGTGAGTTGGTTATTGGTCATTAGGTGAGAGCCATTAATCAATAGCATCTATGAACGCGACACCACAGCAACGCCACTCAGATACCGGCCTGCTGGCCCGTCGCCTGGCGGCTTACATCCCCAACACCCTGGCCTGGCGCATTTTGCAGGAGGGGGTGCCGGCGCCGGGTGTGGCCCGCCGCCTGACGGCCGCTACCCTTTTTGCCGACATTTCTGGCTTTACCCACCTGGCCGAGGAGCTGGCCTCCGATGGGCCGCGCGGGGCGGAGGAGCTGAACCGGGTGCTGCTACTGACCTTCACCGGCATGATTGATGTGATTCACGAGGCCGGCGGCGAGGTGGGCCACTTTCACGGCGACGCTATGAGCGTTTACTTCCCGGACGAGGACGGCCGGGCCGCTCGCCGGGCGCTGGCTTGCGCTCAATTAATGCAGCGGCTAATGGTGGCTAGTTTTAGCCGGGTGGTAGCCAACAGGCCGCCGGGCAAAGAAGCGGTTTTTCACCTGACCATACGTATTGGCCTGGGTTACGGGCCATGCCTGGAGGTAGTCGTCGGCGACCCAGGGCGCAGCCTGGAGTTTGTTCTGGCCGGCCCGGCCGTGGACGAGGCGGCGGCAGCCGAACGCCAGGCAGAGGCCAGCCAGGTGATGGCCAGCCGGGCTATCCTGGCCGCGGCCGGCCTGGAGGCGAAGAACGATTTTAACCTGGTCGCCGATTCGCCGCCTGGGCCGGAACGGCGGCCGCGGCCGGCCTGGCATGAAGCGGACGAGGCCGCGTTGGCCCCCCTGGTCGAGGCGGCCGCGGTCTTCGTTCATCCAGCTCTGGCCGAACGATTGCAGACCGCTGGCGTCCAATTTATTGCCGAGCACCGGCCGGTAACCAGCGTCTTTGTCCAGTTTGAAGGAATTGACTTTGACGACGACAACGCCGGCCACCTGCTGCAACTCTATCATCAGTGGGCCAGCCAGGTGGTAGCCCGCTACGGTGGGGCCAACAGCCGCCTTAACCGGGTTTTGACGGGCGATAAGGGCAACCAGTTGCACATCATTTTTGGCGCGCCTGTTGCCCCCGACGCGCCGGAACAGGCCTTGCGCTGCGCTCTGGCCCTGCAGCGAGAAAAGCCGGCCTTTATTACCAACCAGCGCATTGGCCTGGCCGCCGGCAAGGTTTTTGCCTGCCCGGTTGGTTCGGAAGAGCGGCGTGAGTATACCGTGGTCGGGGACGTGGTTAACCTGTCGGCCCGTCTCACCCAGGTCTGCCCGGACCACGGCGTGCTCGCCGACGAAGCGGCCGCCAATCGCGGCCGGACCTGGATCGAGTTTGAGCGGCTGCCGGCCGTCCATCTGAAGGGCAAGCAGGAACTGGTTTCCCTGCATCGGGCCATCGGTGAACGGATAACGGCCAACCGCGTCCAGGCTTACTTCGGCCGCTGGCAGCGGCCAATTATTGGGCGGAGTAAGGAGCTGGACTTACTATTAAGCGGGCTGGACCCAGCCCTGGATGGCACCGGCGGCGTGGCCGCGCTTTCCGGGTCGCTGGGCGTAGGCAAATCACGGCTACTGGCTGAGGGCGGCCGTTACTGGCTACAAGCTGGCGGCCAGGTGTTGATGGGTGAGTGCCAGCCGCACACGACCGACACCCCCTTTGGCCCCTGGTTAAGCGTCTGGCGCGACTTTTTTGGCCTGCAGGCAGATATGACTGACGAGGAGTGGGCGGCCCGCCTGGTCGTTCAAACAGAAGCGCTATACCCGGCCGCTGGTGGGGACGTGGGGCTGTGGGGCGAGGTCATGGGGCTGGCCTTCCCCCAGGCCGAAGAACTGGCCCAGTTGCCGGCCGAGGTGCGCCAGGCGCGCTTTTTTAACCTGGTCCGCCACTGTTTCCAGGTGGCAGCCCACAGCCGGCCGTTGTTTATTATCCTGGAGGACGTTCACTGGGCCGACCAGTCCAGCCTGGCCCTGGTGGACACCTTGTCCGAGTTCGTCCGCGAGTTGCCGATTTTTATCGCTCTCACCTACCGGCCGGAAGTAGAGTTTTCGCTAGAGACGCTCAGCCGCCCCATTTGCCTGCCCATTGTCCTGGCCGATTTGCCGCCCCAAGAGGCGCGGGAGCTAGTCACCTCGCTACTGGGGGTGAGCGAGCTGCCGCCGGCCGTGGAGCGCCATCTGGGGCTACTTGACCGGGAGGGGCTGAGTAGCCCGGTTAATCCCCTTTTCCTGGAGGAGGCGCTGCGGGTAATGCTGGAGACAGGCATTTTGCAGGTCAACGGCCGGCTCCAGGTGGACGAGGCCCGGCTGGCCCGGATGCCGGTACCGGACACCATTCATGGCCTGCTGCTGGCCCGCCTGGATGGGCTGCCGGCCGCGAGCCGGGACATTTTGCAGGTCGCTTCGGTCATCGGCCGGCAATTTGCCCTGGACATGCTGCGCACCTTGAAGCCGGCCACGCCGCAGGACGAACTGGTGGATCTGCTGGGCGGTCTGTCGCTGGCCGAGCTGATCCAGTTACTCCATTCCGATCCGGAGTTGACCTACCTGTTTCACCACGCTATGACCCAGGAAGTGGCCTACGAGAGTCTGCCGTACGCCCGGCGACAGGCTCTGCACGCGGCCATTGCCGACTGGTTGGTGGAACGCTACGCCGACAATCTGAAGCCCTATTACCCCATTCTGGCCTACCACTACAGCCGGACGGACATTCACGACAAAGGGCTGCAATATGCCCTGGCCGCAGCCGACGAAGCCCGCGACATCTTTGCCAACAAGGAAGCGGTTGAGCTGTACAATCTGGCCGAGTCTCACTTAAAGGTGCTGGGGGTAGAGGAGAACTGGGAGACGGCCGTGGAGCTTTACCTTTCACGGGGTGCAGTGCTCCGCTTGCTGGGCGATTTTGCCACTGCCCTGATTGATTCTGAGCAGGCCCTCAAGTTATCCAGCGCTTACCGTGTGCCAGCCTTCATTGCCCGTTCCTATAACTTGCTGGCTGACATTAAGTATCGCCAGGCAAAGTACGACGAGGTCATGACTTTAGCAGGCGTGTTGATCAATGACTTATCCGATCAAGTTCCACAAGATGAGCTGGCGCGTGCTTTCGTTTGGTCAGGGATGGCGGCCAGTAAACGGGCAGATTACAAAACGGCCTTGACGAACTTACAAAAGGCTGAGGCGATTTGTTTACAAACGGGCAACAAGCAGCAGTTAGCCCGTGTTTTAGAATCTATTGCCTTTATCCATTACTCCCAGCAAAAACTAGAACTGGCGCTTGGTAACATGGAACGAAGCGTGGTCTTGTTCCGAAATTTTAGTACACCTGGCCACCTTGGTTTTGCTCTTAACAATATTGCCCAAATTCAGTTTAGTTTAGGGCAGCCCGGCAAAGCTCTGGCGACACTGAATGAAGCCTATGAGCTTACCCATAATACCAGCCGTAATGCTCTGGCCGTCGTCGCCAGTAACCGGGCTGAGATTCTGTCGTACCTGGGCCGGTATCCGGAAGCGCTTGCTGATTTTAAAGAGGCCGTTAGCTTATTTGCTTTGATGAATGACGAGTATTCTCAGGCAAACAGTTATTTGCTTTGGGGGTACGAATATTGTTGTGCCCTGGAGGAGTGGGCGGATGCCAAAGATCATTTTGCCAAGGTCCAGGAATTAATAAGCCTCGACAGCCAGAATTATCCTGAGGAGATGATCAGGCTTTTAATTGGGCAGGGGCAGGTTGAACTAAAGAGTGGCTCAATTGAGAAAGCTGAAAGCTTGCTAGAGGAAGCCACACGGCTTATTGAGGAGAATAACTTATCCTGGTGGCGGCCGGTAGCTTTGTACTTCCACGGCTTGACAAAATTAACCCAAGGCGAAAGCGAGCTGGCCTACCGGGACTTTCGAAAAGCTTTAGATGCATTTGACCAGGGTGGCTGCCCAGATTATTTGCCGTTGATTTTACTAGAACTGGGCATGTTAACTTTTGGTGAGGAAAAACGTTCGTATTTTGAAAAATGCGTTAAGAGCGCGCTGAAGCGTTGTCGTTACAAAGATCGTATTTGGTGTTTTTCAACAGTTGGGTCAGTTTTACAGGGGTGTGAGGAGCCGGGCTTGCAAGCACTGAGACAATATTGTTTGCAGCAATTGCAGGTGTGGAGCCAGCGGTAATTAGGAAACCCAGGCAACAACTGGCCTGGGCTTCTTTAATTATTGCCTGGTAACTTACACTTTCAGAAGCTCTATGGGGTAGGGATCCACTGCCCTTTGGTAGTCCGGCCGGTTAGCGGGCCGGCAAAATCGTCGAAGCTTTCTTCGTCAAGATTGTGCAGCCTGCCCCTCTCGCCGTCAGAGAGATTATAGCCTCGCAATGCGTCGTCCGGGTTGCTGAAAAGTTGCCGGCGAAAGCTCTCGTCATCAATGGCACGTTCAATCACTTGCTTTACTACTTCAGCGGACATCTACTTTCTCCTTGCTTAAGCGTCAAAAGAACCAACGATTGGAACAATTCTAGTATGGCATTTTGCCCGGATTTGTCAATCGTTTCACAAAGAGAAAGAAAACCCGGCAACTTTATGGGAGAAGAGAAGTCTGATACCCTTTCTGGGAAAGGTTATTATGTCTCAGTAATAAGCATAAAACTCACGGCACATATTTGGTTAGGGATAGCTTTGCGATGATGTCATTGTCGGTTCAGGTGTTGACGGGGGTGGATACGGGCTGGAAGATTCTGTTGTGCCGTTTGGCAATAGTACATTACCATCCTTAGTAACAAAAGGTAAGTAACTCGTTTCACACGGGGCGGCTAGATTGATGCTGATATTATGTTGCAAGGTGGGTGAGGAAATATTGTTCACTTCATTTATGGCACGAAGCTGAACTGTATAGTTCCCATTCTCACAAATTAATACTTGAAAATCTTCTTCATAAGAGGAGTCCCACGCGCCATCTGCAGGCGCCGCCGTGATCCAACCACTGCTTTGGCCATTACCTAAATTAGTAAGGTTATATTCAACTCGAACATTATTGATAGTTACCGGAATGTAATCTGGATTCGTTGTTGGATAGGGTATGTCCTGTGCGATAGCGTCGTAAAAGAGTTTTGGCGTGGTGGAGGGGGTGGTTGGGTACGTATTAATGGTAAGGTCAGGATATGTATCAATTGGGTCTGGTAAACCATCATTATCTGTATCTCGCCAGCCAATATGCCCGACTGAAGAAGGGCAGAGACCATCGCCACCAGCTTGCATAACACAGAAGATATCTGTGCTGCAAACAGGTGTTGGAGGTGGGGGAGGCGTGCCATAGTCCAAATAGCGACAGTTCCCATTAGTAATACTCAAGTAACCGCCTGCTTTAGAACAGGAAGAAGCCTGGAAACAATCTGGCCACGCACCAGGAACCTCATCAAGTGCGCCGAAAAGGTGTCCCTCTTCATGGCGTAGCAATTCATCAAGGAACGTCGTCTCAAAAGATGCTGGATTATCGTTTGTTATGTACATTGGCCCGGGCCGATAAGCAATGCCAATTAATGCACTATTCCCAGGACAAGGGCCGGTGGCAAATGCGCCTCCATCAGGAGAACCAGGCAAGGGACCAACTGCATTAGCAACAAATACAACAAAAGCCCAATCGGCACTATATGTGTCACGCACTGTATTAGCATAGTCACGTACATTCAATACATAATCATTAAACTGATTATACCCGAGTTGATCCATCACATCTCCTATCCACAAATCATCATCACCACACCATACATTATCAGGCGGTCCAAGAGGATGTGTTATTGGTTCATAACTCGTTGGCACCACAT
>JAKEFB010000055.1 GCA_022616275.1 Chloroflexota bacterium | reverse complement strand
CTAAGAAAAATCCTTTAGACTTTTTGTTTCTTAGTAGAGCCTGTTTTAATGGCATGATGCGATTCAACCAGAATGGTGAATTCAACGTTCCCTTTTGTCGAAAACCTGATCGCTTTCAACCAGCGTATATCACCAAGATTGTTAATCAGGTCAAGATCATTCAAGGAATCATGCAGGGAAAGGATTGGGAATTTCGAGTAGAAGATTGGAGAGAATGTCTAGAAACGTTAAACGGGGACGACTTTGTTTATCTTGATCCACCCTATATAGGTCGGCACACAGATTACTATAATCAATGGTCAGAACAAGACGCCATCGCTCTGGCAAGAGTTGCTCAATCACTCTCTTGCGGGTTTGCTCTTTCAATGTGGAAAGAAAATAGATATCGCTCCAATAAGTATATTTCTGAATACTGGGGAGATTCTATTGAGCGCACCAAAGCACATTTTTACCATGTTGGTCCAACTGAAGACCTCCGAAATTCTGTCGAAGAAGCTTTGTTAATAAAGAAAGGCTATGAAGCAAACCCAACTGTTGAAAAGCAAGTCGCAATAGAAACAGCAATGCAACTACAGATACCCTTCTAAAGGGTAGAGTAAATCGGCACTGACCTGGAGCTGGCCGCTTTCGCTAGATATCAGGCGACTGGAGACCATGCACTCCCAGCGTAAGCGAGACCTCGCCGCCGTGGTGCAGGTCGTGCTCCAGCACGTGCCAGACAACCCAGCTTCGCGACAGCTCGTAATCGCTGCCCCGCCACCGGCGTGGGAACGTCTTTTGCAGGTCGGCCGGCGTCCACCGCGCCAGCACCTCAGCCATCAACTCCCAGGTCACGTCCAGGCCAGACAGCAATTCCCCGGCCGGCCGCTCCGGCTCATCCGGCTCATCCCAGAGCGAGTACGACTTGATCGCTTCGTCCCCTTCGCCCAGAAACCGGCCGAACCAGTTGGCGCGGGCCGCGATGATGTGCCGGGTTATCTCGCCCACCGAACGAAGATGCGGCGCGGCGCGCAAATTGAGCTGCTCGGCTGTTAATGGCGCCAGGGCGCTCTTCAAACTGTCCTGGTACTTCTGCCATTCCTCATAAAATATCGTCGCTATTGGCTGGTCCATCGTTATTCTCTTTTCCTCAATCGCTCACTGGCCGGTAGAGGCCAACAACTGGTACCTGGTAAACACCACCGGCTCCAGGTTTTCCGGGTAAATGATGCCAGTAAAGCGCTGGACCCAGGGCGTAGAACGGTGAAATTCCTCGGCCGTTTCGTCCTCAAAGATAAAATAGGTCATAAAGCTGTTGGCCTGGCCATCCTCCTGCAGGGCAGTGTAGAGGCGTGTCCTGGGCTCGTTCTGGCGCACGGCGGCCACAAACTCGCGCAACGCCTCGGCCACCGTCTCCTCCGCGCCAGGCCGGCACTTCCAGCGGGCAGTCATGTAAATGGGCATAGCATACGTTCCTTCTTTGACACGAATTACACCAATCTCACCAATTGTCGTCCGTCGTCCATCTGACATCCCGGCCGATCACCAGTATAATGGATTCGTGCGAAACGAGGAAGTCTGGCAAGCGGTTGAAGCAGCACAAGCGGCGCTGCAACAGGCGCTGGGTGGGCAACTGCTGGCCCTTTATTTATACGGCAGCCTGGCCGAGGAGCGTTACCGACCGGGTCTGTCTGACGTGAACCTGCTGGCCGTCGTCGCCGACAAGGCCAGCATGCACACCCTTCGCACCGCGCTCCGGCCGGTCTGGGACGCTCATGCGGCACCGTTAGGCCGGCTGCCGATCGTCGTTCCCCAAGAAGCCCTGGCCCGCCATCTGGCGCTGAACCCCGGCCTGGCCCACCACCTGGCCACCGCCGGCCGGCGGCTGGTGGGCGATGACCTGTTGGGCCAACCCACGCCACCTGACCCGGCCGAAACGGCCGCCCGGCTGGCTGCCCACGCCCTGGACGCTTCGGCCGCCCTGGCCCCTTCGCTGCTGGAGCCGGAAGAGGCCCAGGCTGCCACGCTGGCCCTGCGTCGCCTGGCCGGCCGGTTGAGCGGCCAACCGGTAACTGAACGCGCCCCGGCCGGCGAGTTGTTTGCCGCTGTCCAGGCTCATCTGGCCGCCTATCTGGCCGGGCGCGTGGCCGAAGAACCAGCCCCGGCCGGCTTGGTGGACGGCGCGCCACCGTTGCTGCCCGACCTGCAAGCCATTTACGAGGTCGGAGAGACGGTCGTCCTGGTCCTGCCCGACCTGCCCCCGGAGCGGCTGCGCCAGGTTGCCTGGCCGGAGGTAGCCGAACTGGTGGCCGGCGACTACCGCGGTCTGCGCGTCACCACCACCGGCCAGCTTCGCCTCATCTTGCAGCACGACCGGCCGGCCGAGCACTTCTTCCGTAATTACCAGCACGCCTGGGGGCTGGAGGTTCTGGCCGGACTGGACGTGCCCTTGTGGCGGGTGTTGCGCGACCTAGCCCGCCAGCCATCGGAACTACAAACGGCCGTCCTGCCCCAGGCCTACTTTACGGCCGGCGACGACCAGTTGTCCATGCTCATTCACGATTTTGGCAACAAGCTGCTCAACATCCAGTTGCAGCAGGAGCTACTGTCCCGGATGGCCGGCCGGCGGCGGACGATGCCCCCCGAGCCGATACCCGATCGAAGCTTCCCCAGCGCCGTGCGCATTGACGCCATCTTCGACCATTTCAACTGGTGGGCCGACCACTACGCGGCCGGGATTGGCCCGGCCCAGGAGAGCTAAACTCATTAGATCGCATTGCAACGCGGGGCATCTTGCCCCACCTGGAGCGCGGGCAGCTTGCCCGCCTCTGCGGACAGGATGTCCGCGTTCCCAGGGCATAAGGAAAGACTATATGACTCGAATGAATCTTTTACTGATGATGCTGTTCAGCCTGGGCCTTGCCGGCTGCCAGGCAGAGAAGCTGGAACTCCACGAGGTGACTGACACGACCTATGAGGTCGGCCAGAAATGGAATTACCGTACGCCGCCCGGGCAGGAACTCTCTTATCTGCTCGTTACCCGCGTCGAGGAAGGCGAAATTGACGGCGAGACCCGGACCATCGTTCACGTCTACATAGAAAAGCTGTCCATCGAACACCCGGACGGGGGCACGATTACTTCCATCCCCCACATGCCCTTTACCAAGGAAGCGCTGAGCAAAAGCGTTTACAGCCTGTTTGAATACGAAAACGACATGCCCGACACTGAGGAGGCTTACCGCAAGTGGCGCGAGGCCTATGAACGGGGTGAAGCGTCGGTCTTTGACGTTTCGGTTGAGCACGCCATCAACAGTGTTATCTACACGGCCGGCCAACAGCCTGATGGTTCGTAGTGCATATGACTTCCGGCCGGGCCTCCGCCTGCTGATCCTGACCTTCATCCTCGCCTTCCTCCAGCCGCCGCCCATCCTCGTCACACCGGGCCCACCCCAGGCCGTCCACACCCGCCACCCTATCCTGGGCGCCCACACCCGCCTGACCGACGAGGTCGAGCCGTGGAAAATCCAGCGTAGCCTGCAACTGGTGCGGGAAATGGGCGCACCCTGGATCGTCGAGTTTTTCCCCTGGGCCTACTACCACGCCGAGGATGGCGGCTTTGCCTGGGAGCACCCTGACCTGGTGGTGGAGCACGCTGTGGCCCAGGGGATGACGGTCATCGCCCGGCTGGGGCTGACGCCCGACTGGGCCAGGCCGCCGGACACCCCGCTCACCTACCTGGACGCCTCGGCTTACGACGATTTTGCCGCTTACGCCGCCGCCTTCGCCAGGCGCTACCGCGGCCGGGTGGACTATCTCATCGTCGGCAACGAGCCCAACTTGAGCTACGAGTGGGGCTACCGGCTGGCCGAGCCGGCTGATTACGTGGCTTTACTGCGAGTCGTCTACCCGGCCGTCAAGGCGGCCAACCCGGAGATGCAGGTCCTGGCTGGGGCGCTGGCTCCCACCCTGGAGCCGGCCGGCTCGCCCTGGGGTCTGAACGACCTGGAATACCTGGCCGGGATGTACGAAGCCGGCGCGGCCGATTATTTCGACGGGCTGGCCGTCCACACCTACGGCCTGACCTTCCCCCCGGAAGCCGAGCCAGGACCAGAGCTGCTCAACTTCCGCCGCGTCGAACTGGTGCGCCAGGTCATGGTCGAGCACGGCGACGCCGAAACCGAACTATTCATTACCGAAGCCGGCTGGAACGACCATCCCCGCTGGACAAGGGCCGTCCGGCCGGGCCAGCGTATCCAGTACACCCTCGACGCTGTGCGTTACGCCGAAGCTAACTGGCCCTACGTAAAAGTGGTTGCCATCTGGGCCTTCCGCTACCCGGCCCCCACCCGGAGCTACATGGATTACTACACCCTGGTAACCCCCGAGTTCGTCCCCCGCCCGATCTACCAGGCGTTGCAGGAGTTTAGTGGGAATGGAAAAGAGATTGGAGGTTAGAGCTTGGAGATTAGCTAATCTCCAAGCTCTAACCTCCCTTACTACTTTCTTTGCTATCCTAACTCTCCTCCTCCTTGGCTGCGCGGCCGACAGTGAGAGCTGGGACCGCATCCAGGCGGCCGGCGTGCTGCGGGTGGGGCTGGACCCGACTTACCCGCCCTTTGAAACGGCCGAGGGCGACGAGCTGTATGGCCTGGACATAGACCTGGCCCGGGCCGTGGCCGTCGACCTGGGCTTACAGGCCGAGTTTGTCTACTTCGGCTACGACGGCCTGTACGATGCCCTGGCTACCGGGCAGGTGGATGTGCTCATCTCCGCCCTGGTGGTCGCCCCGGAGCGGACCCGCGACTTTGCCTACAGCCGCAGCTATTTCAACGCCGGGGAACTGTTGGTCGCCGCCGCCGATAGCCCCATCCGGGAAATGGCCAACATGGCCGGCCGGACGCTGGCCGTCGAGCTGGGCGCCCAGGGGCACGTCGAAGCCACCAACTGGGAGCGGCGATTGCCTAACCTGGCCGTTGTCCCTTATAATACAGCCGAGGAAGCCTTAGCGGCCGTCTCTGCCGGTCAGGCAGACGCGGCCCTGGTGGACAGCGTTAGCGGTCGTCTTTTCTTGCAAGAAACATCCCACCTGCATGTGGCCATTCCGGCCGTCACCGAGGAACCTTTTGCCTTTGTCGTACGTATAGACGACGTGGTGCTCTTAGAAAAGCTCGACGAGAGCCTGGGCCGCCTGGAGGCGTCCGGCCGGCTGGATGAGATCGTAGGCTATTGGCTTGGCCGCTGAAAGGTGTGTTATACTTGATCCATACTGTCGCCGTTATTTCTCGATTGTAGCCTCAAATGTCAGTTCAAGGAGATTTGTTGAATGAAAGATTCGCCCGTCCCCGATATGTACAGCAAGATTGAAGAGGAATCTACGATACTGGGCAAAATTGCCAGCAAGATTCCCGGCTTCAGCGGCTATATGGAACGCAGCCGCCGCCGCGAGGCCGACCAGATCTTGCGCCAGACCATTGCCAACCGCCTGGAGGACACCCGTCTGCAACTGTCCAACGCCCAACAAGACCTGAGCCGCGACATCATCAAAGCCATAGACCACGCCGAGCCGCTCGGCCGGGCCGACACTCGCCTGATGGGACTCGTCGGCAAAATCAAGGACGCTCCCCAGGGCTACGCCGGCTTCTTCGACGCCGTCAAGGTCAAAGAGGAAGACCTGGCCCGTATTTACGCCTTTGACGAGTCCATGTTGGCCTACGCCGACCAGATCGCGGCCGACATCGCTGCTGTCGAAAAAGCCATTATGGACGACGGCGACGTTGGCAGCGCCATCCACGCCCTGGATAGCACCCTCCGCGAAGCCAACAACGCCTTCAATTCCCGCCAGGAAATCATGTCGGGGGTAGCGTAAAAAGTAATGAGCAATGAGTGATGAGCCATGAGTGACGAGTGTCTGTGGTTTTACTCAGTCCCTGGTTCAGGCTTCGCCCTGAACACGTCCTCAGTCCTCATCACTTCTTAAAAGGAGAATGTAATTATGGCCCGTATTTTTGATCGCGTAATTGCCGAGCCCTGGTTAAAAGACGAAATTGTCCAGAAGTTCCCGCGCGGTGGCCCGGGTGACATCCGGCTCGGCTCTCCCTGTATCGTCAACCCTGGCGAGACGGCCGTTTTTGTACGTGGCGGCGAATCGCTGGGCACCCTCACGTCTGGCACGCACGTCTTGACCACCGCCAACCTGCCGTTGCTGGAAACCATCATCGGCAAGGCGTTCGCCGGCGGCAAGACCCCCTTCACCGCCGACGTTTACTTTGTCAAGACGACCGACATGACTCTCAAGTGGGGCACGACTGCGCCCATTGTCGTCGAACACCTCAACCGGCCGCCGGGGGCCAGCGCCATCATCGGCAATGGCACCTACGTCGTCCGGGTGCGCGACCCCTGGCGCTTCCTGACGGGCATGGACGCCTTCCGCGAGAGCGTCCGCCTGCCCCAATTGAAAGAACGCCTCGACCCTATGCTGGGAGTGATGATGCAGGACAAGCTCAGCGAGCTGGCCACAGCCAAGAACCTGGGGCCGGCCCAGTTGCAGTCCTTCTCCCAGGACCTTAACGACCTGCTGGTGGGCATGTTGCAAAGCGACTTCGACGCCGTGGGCATGGTCCTGGTAGATTTCAACATCCGCATGGGCCTGCACCCCGACTCGTTGGAAGTGGTCACCCGTATGGGCTACGGCACCGGCTACACCCAGATGAAGACCCTGGACGTGGGTATGGCCGCGGCCCAGAATCCTTCTGGCGGCAGCCTGGGTGAGCTGGGCATCGGCATGATGGGCCTCTCGGCCATACAGCAGCAACAGGCCATGCAGCAGCAGATGATGGCCCAGCAGCAGGCCCAGCAAGCCCAACAGCAGCCGCAGCAACAACAACCGGCCGCCCAGTCAGGCGCTATGCCCGACATCATGACCCCGGCCCAGGCGGCCGCCTTCGTCCAGGTCACCGAGGCCGACATCGTCGCCGCCATCGAGTCCGGCGAACTCAAAGCCCGCAAGATCGGCAGCGCCTACCGCATCACCAAAGCCGCCCTCGAAGCCTTCCTCGGCGGCTAATCACAACCTCCCGGAGGTTCAGAACCTCCGGGAGGTTATCATCTACAACCCAAACTGGTCCAGTTCGCCATTCCTGATCGCCCGGAAAACGTTATAGATGGGCGTCTTACGGTTGCCAGCGCCGTCCACCACGCCGGCGTTGCGCATGTTGTCTGACCAGGCGAACCAGATGACGACCGGCACGCGCTGGACGTACCGCTCGCCCACGTGCTGGTAAATGTCCTTCATGTAATCGGCAATGGCCGGGTGAAATTGCGCACCCAGGGGGTTATCCACAGCCACGCCAATTTCCGTAATCCATAAGGGGTGCTGCGGGAAAGTCGCCTCGAATTGGCGGAAAGCGTCGCCCAGGGTGCCGAACCGCTGGCCCCAGTCGAACGGCGCGCGCGTCGCCCACCGGCCGTAGGGGTGAATGCCAATGGCGTCCACCGGCAGGTTGCCGCCCAGGGCCGCTTTGACGTCCCGCACGTAGGCAATGGCGCTCTCGGGCCCGCTGGCCAGCCCGCCAAAAATGAGCCGCGCCTGGGGCGCCACCTGGCGAATGGCGGTCGCTGTCTTTTGCAGCACCGGGGCAAATTGTGCCGGCGGGGCAAAGACGGAGGAGGGATTGTTGGCCAGGTCGCCTTCGTTCCAGATTTCGTAGGCGACCTTGTCCCCGTAGTTGCTGTAATGGCCGGCAATCTCGCCGGCCGCGGCCGCCAGTTGGTCGGCGTAGCTGTTCCAGTCGCCGTTGTCCTTCCAGGGCGAGTTGCCCCAGACCGTCTCCTGGTTGAGAATCATGAGCGAGCCAACCCCCTCGTCGGCATAAGCCTTGACGATGGGATCATATTGGCCGAAGGCTGCCTGGACGCTACGGTTTTTGGCGGCCGCCTTAAAGACAAAGCGTGCCCAGTCCAACCCTTTGAAGGTGTCATCTTCGTACGGGTTGCTGTTGGGGGCGTCGGGGTTGACGTTCATCCCCGTCTGCAGCCGGGACACCGGCGCCGCCCCGTCGCCGCCTGGCTGGCCACCGATCAGCGGGGCCTTCATCTTGGTCGAACGGTGGAAAATAGCAGCGAGGACAGCATCGCGCAGCGGCCGGCCGGGCCGGCCATAGACCGCCTGCAGCGACACTTCCTGGCCGGACAGGGGATCGTTGACCCGGTAGTCGCCGTCTCCCCGGCCGATCACCAACACCCAATGCTGGTCATCGGCCACGTACGGCGTGTTGGGCGTGTTGTCCACCTGCAGGGCCACCAGCTCGCCCCGGTCTACAGCGGCGTTCACGCGCTCCAGGATGTCGGGAGTCGAGGAGGTGTCGCGCTTGCCTTCGTAAATGATGTCGCCAAACAGGTCGCTCAAGACCTTCCAGGGCGTCAGGTTGTTATTGATAAAACCCGGCCCGCGGACGATGCGGGTATTCAGTTGCGGCGGCGTCAGGTCGTTGCCGTAGGCGTTGGCCACCATCGTAAAAACGGTCAGCAAGCAGCCCCACTGGCAGATGGTTTTGTTGGAGAGGGAGTTGCCCAGCCGTTCGTTGCCCCAGCGCGGGTCGCACTGCCCCAACGGCCGGATACCGCTGCTGCCTTCCGGCTGGGGGACATTGATGCGGGTAAAGAGGAGTTCGCCAAAGAAGTTACCTTCCACGTCCTGCATCCGCCAGTCGCACCAATAAGTCCCCGGCCGGGGCGGCGCGGTCAGGTTCACGGAAATATCCACCTGCTCGCCGGGCCGGGCGGCCGGCAGGGGAATGCTGGTCAGGTTGGTCATCGGCGTCCCTCGCAAAAAGACGAGCTGGTAACCCGCGCCCCAGACGCGCGTGCCGTTGTTCTGCGCCCGCCAAGTCTTGAGGAAGGCCTGGTTGGCCTGAATGACCGAGTCGTCGGGGATGGTCACGTCGGCCACGAAGCGGCTGTTGTTGACGCCGACGTTGACCGGGGCCGGCGTGACGACGATTTTCAAAAAGACAATGTCGCCAAAGAGGTTGCCTTTGTCGTCCTGGCAGCGCCAGTCGCCGAAATAGTTGCCCGGCTGGCCGGGGGCGGTCAGGTTCAGGGAAATGTCCACTTGCTGGCCGGGTTGGGCGGCCGGCAGGGGCAGCGTGACCTGGTTGGTCATCGGCTCGCCGGCCACGTGGACCAGTTGGTAGCCCGCGCCCCAGGCCTTATCGCCGCTGTTTTCTACTCGCCAGGTCTTGGTAAAGGGTGAGCCGGCCTGGATGCGGGTGTTGTCGGGAATGGTCATGTCGGCAATAAAGCGGGCGTTGTTGGTGCCTGGCTGCTCCTCCTCTTCCACGGCCGGCAGAATAATCCCGCCCGGCTCTTCTTCTTCGTCTTCGACCGGCGGCGCTGCTACCACCTCGTAACGGCGTTGGAGCGCGAACTCGGTGACCGGCTGAATGAGCTTCTGCGCCCGGTTGGCAATGCCCTGGAAGCCAGGTCCCAGGTACCAGATAGCCGCGCCCAGCACTTCCGGGTATTGGGCATACAGTTCGGCCACGGCGTCAATGTCCTGGAGTGCCTTGCTCCGGTCGGGCACGTTGTCGTAGGTCCAGCCCCACTCGGTCATAATCACGTTCGGCCGCTTGATCTGCCGCCGGTCACAGATGCTGAACAACTGCTTGAACCGGCCGACCTGAAAATCGCGCATGAACCAGATGTCTTCGGTTTTATAGCTGTACTCGTGCAGGGAAATGGCCACCCGGTCCGGCTGCTCGGCGCACAGTTGCAGGTAGCGCAACATCCCGGGCGTTTCCCAGTCGGCCGGCTCCGGCTCGCCGCTCGACCAACCAAAGAGGGCCACTTTATAGCCGTCGGCCAGCGCCAGTTGGGCGATTTCCCAGGCAAAGTTGCCCAGCCAATCGGACCGCCCTTTATCCACTTCGTTGATCGGCTCCAGCCAGACCCTGGTCTTGTCAAACTCCGGCGGCAGCTTGGCCAACATCCGTTGCCAGTGTTTGGCGGCCGCTTCCGCCGGCGTGACGTTGTAATCGGGCACGTCGTAGTCAAAGCCGTCCCCTTGCCCCTGGGTGCTCATCCGGTAGACCAATACGTGCGCGGCCCTGGATAACTGGCTGCCCTCAAACAGCGGCCCGTAACTATCGGCCGACTTTAAACAAAAGGGGATTTTGGCCTCGTCCAGCTTTCGCATCCACTCCCCTAGACCGGTCGCGTTTCCTCCCGGCCCCACGTGAAAACCAATCTTGTTAAATGCCTGTGCCACCCGTGACCTCCTTAAAAAAGTGATGAGTGCAGTTGGCAAGGCCAACTACGAGCAATGAGCGATGAGCAATGAGCGATGAGTGTGGTTGGCCGGGCCAACCGCGAGGACTGAGTTCCCCTATTATACCCCAATAACCAATTACCCAATTACCTAATTACCTAATTACTCAATTACCCAATCACCCCAACCCACAGCCTCTCCACCTCTTCATCCGCCAGGCCGGTGGCCAGCATCCAGCCCAGGAGTTGGGCGCAGCCCTGGCAAAAACGGTGGCTGTCGGCCGTGTCCACCGCCGCCGGCCGGTCCCAGGAGCGGCGTATATCTGCCTCTGTGGGGGCCAGCACCAGGATGGCGTCGTGGGTCAGGGCCTTAAAGTTGGCAATGTGGACGGAAATGGGGTTCTCGGAATGGACGACGTAATAATTGACCAGGAGGAAGCCGGCCCGCTGCAGGGCCAGGGTCACGGCCGCCCAGCCCCTGGGGTTCCAGTGGTGGAAGGTGAAAATCAGCCGGCCGCCGGCCTGGCGTAGCACCCGGTGGCACTCGGCAAAGATAGCGCTAATGACCTGGACGTACTGCCCGTTCACGAGCGGGCCCCGGCCGTTGGCCTGCGGGTCCACGGCTGAGCCGGCCGTATCGTACTCCCAACAAATGCCGGCCTGGCCCCCGGCCGGCAGCAGCAACCGCAGCCAGACCCGGAAGAAGGCGGCCAGATCGCTGTATTGGACGCTGTCAAAATACGGCGGGTCGGTGACGACGTAATCCACGCTGCCGTCCGGCAGGTCCAGGGCGGCGGCCGAGCCCTGGCGGAGCAGAAAGCGACGCGTCCCAAATTGCAGCCCGGCCGGCCGGCTCACTTCGACCCCCAGGTCTTGCTCGCCGGCAATGGCCACCTGGCGCGGGCCGGCCGGGGTCAGGGCGCGCTCGTGGGGGCTGGCCGCCCAGCGGCGAGCGCGTGCCACCCGGTCGTGGAAGAGCTTGAGCAGGGTGCCCGACGCCGGCCGGGGGTAGAGGGGGTTGTTTTCCAGGGCAGTATAGGGGAAAGAGTAAGCGTGCAGGGAAAAGGTGTGGCGGATAGCGCCCGGCCGGTGCTGGCTGCCGCCCTTGTAGCCGCACAACATCGAGTTGAATTCTAACGAGGTGGAGACCAACAGGGCCAGGTACAGCCGGACCGCCTCGTCGTCGCCGGGCAGGTGGGCCAGCGCCTGGCGCAGGTACAACAACTGGCGGCTGGAGAAAAGGTCCAGGTAGCTCAAAATTCCCCGCCGGACCAGGTCCGCGGACTTGGGGCCGGGCTCGACCGGCAGGGCCGAGCCAAAATCGAGGCCGGCCCGCTGCTCGCCGGCCGCCGCCAGCAGGGCCAGGTCGGCCAGCGTGGGGGCGGCAAAAAAGGGGCCGTGGTCGCGGCAGTGGCCGGCCACGACCAGGGGCGTATAGCGGGCATAAAAGGGGGTCGCCAGCTCGTCGGCAAACGGCGCGCCGCAGCGGGGGCAGTGGCGGACTCCTTTTTCGTAAATGGGCCAGCCCGGCGGCCGGTCGTGGGTACACCCCGCGGCGGCCGGGCGGAGTTGGGCTGCCCCAACTCCGTCCACGGCGTGGCAGATAGGGCACAGGCTAACGGTCGCGCCTTTGGCCTGGCGCTGCGCCAGCGAATCTACAAACAGGGCCGGCCCGCAGGCGCAATGGCGGCGCAGCCCGTAGAGCATAAAGCGCAGCGGCGCCGGCCGGCCGCACCGGGGGCAGGCTGTCTGAAAGGCCGGCGCCAGGCCGGCCGCCAGCGCCTGCCAGAAGGTGGTAAAGGCGGCTTCCAGCCGGGCCAGGGGCACGCCGGACAGGGCCGCCCGCGCCTGGAGCACCGGGATGGGGTCAATGTCTATGCCGATGACGTTGGCCCCCAGCCGGATGGCCTCGTGGATGGTCGTGCCGCCGCCCATCATCGGGTCGAGGACGATTTTCCCTTCCAGCCCGCCGGCCGTGTAATAATCGCGCCGGGCCGGGTCGGCCACCAGGTGCTTGAGCAGGAGGCGGAAGGTGCTGCCGCAGCGCCTGGCCCACCATTTGTGCAGGTAGGTGTTCGGCCGGTAGAGGTGCTTGTTGTAGGACTCCAGGCGGGCCAGCTCGTTGGCCAGGCCAGTGTCAAACGATTCGTCTATTACCAATCAATCACCGACGACGGACGACAGAATCCTTCACCCGCGGGGCCAGTAAGGAGAGGAAAATGAGGATTCCCCCGATGAAAAAGTAGCTGGCCCACAAGGCAAAGCTGGTTAAGAGGGGATGGGCCGTTACCTGCCGGCCCTGGCCGTACACACACTGCAAGAGCACGACGTTGTTGCCCTCAAAGTTGTTGGTCCGGTAATAACCGACCCGTTCGCCGTAGGCTTCCTCATAGCCGGCCGGGCAAAGGAGGGGCGCGACCAGCCGGACCGAATTGGGAAAAATCAGCGTCCCGACCATGACCAGCAAAAAGGCAACCCAGAAGAAGCCAAACATCAGGCAGCCCCACTGCCCCAGGAAGGAAATCCTGGTCGCCCGTTGGGCCTGGGGAATGGCGCCAGCCAGGCCTGGCGCAGCGCCGGCCGGGGCTGGCGCAGCGCCGGCCGGTATGGCCACCGGCTGGCCCAGTTCGAGGCGCTCGACGGCGGCCTTGGCGTCTCTCAGGTTGGCGCCAAACAGTTTGCGGTATAACTGGATGGCGGCAATTTTGTTGCCGGCCTGGACCAACCGGATGATGTCGCCCAGGCCGGCGGTTTGCTGCGGCGAAAGGGCCGTGGCCGGATTGGCCTGGGGAACGACCACGGTGCTGTAGCAGTGGGGGCAGGTGACGACCGGGCCATCTTCCTCCCGATAATCAAGCGTGGCGTTACAAGAAGGGCATTGCACGGTTTGGGTCATTGGTAGCTGTATTGTAACAGGCAGAAAGAGAAACGGGAATGGCGTGTGGTGAGGTGATAAATCAGGATAGACAGGTCAAGCTGATCAGGGTATGTGTTGAGGGTATCTGAGGCGGCAAGGTGGTCAAGGTGAGCAAGGAGATCATGATTAGTATATAGGTATCTATCTCTATTCAGGTAGGGTCGCTGGCAAGGTGCAGCGGCCGGATACCGCCGCATAGATGCCTATATATGCGGAACGACTGGCGCGGGCCAGCAACCGCGAAGTCAGTGAAGTGCTGGCCGAATTCATCGTACTGGAGGGTGATTTGGCAGCGACCGAAGACGCTCCTTCTTCACTAGACGCTATGGCTGCTCTGGAAGCAGCGGCCGAGCGTTCCAGTGTGTATGATGTGGCGCCGTTTGTGGCTGTTTACCGGGAGATGGATTGGAGCGAGCGGCCGGCGGAAGACTACGCCCGTGCGGTGCGCGTGGCTCTAGGAATTGGCGCTCACT
>JAKEFB010000006.1 GCA_022616275.1 Chloroflexota bacterium | reverse complement strand
TCCAGCACCGAGGGGAAGCGCTGCCCGGCCATCAGGCCGGCCATCAGACGGATGCAGGTGCCGGCGTTGCGGCAATCCAGTGGCCCGGCCGGCGCCTGCAGGCCGTGCAGGCCGCGCCCTTCGACGGCCAGCGCCCAGGCAGTAGGGGAACGTTGCTCGACCGCGATGGGAACGCCCAGCGCCTGGGCTGCTGCCAGCGTGGCCAGGGTGTCGCCGGCCGGCAGCCAGTTGGTGATGACGCTCACACCCTCGGCCAGGGCAGCCAGCATCACCGCCCGGTGGCTGATAGATTTGTCGCCCGGCACGGTGATGGTCCCGGCCAACGGCGTCTTTTGGGGGTGGACGAGAAGATCGGGCATAAGCGTTTAAGTGGACGACAGACGATAGACGACAGTAAAATGTCGTCTATCGTCCGCCGTCCGTCGTCTACTTCCTCAACTGGCGAATGCGTTGGGCAGCTTTGCGGGCCAACTGGTCGGCTCGCTGCGGATCGCGGGCGGCCACCGGCGGCCGGCCCTTCTTTTCGGCCTGCTCCAGGGCGTGGTGAATGGCCAGGTGACCCTGGCGGCGCATGAAGTCGTGGGGCGTGGCCCCGGGGTGGCCCTCGGCGTCGGCCGCGCGGGCCTTCTCCAGCTTGTCGCCCAGGTCGGCAATTTCGTCGTGGGGCAGGTAGGCCAGGGCGACGCTGAACTCTAACTGGTCCAGGACCGGCACTATCCGGCCCAAGAGCAGCTCGCCGGTTTCGACCACACCGCGGCCGCCAGGCTCGTAGACGTGGAATTCCTCGCCGGTGACGAAATTGCAGACGTGCAAAATCTGGCCTTCATAATCTAAGAGTTCATATACCCCGGAGGGTGGCGCGTTTAGCCAGGCGTCCAGGAGTTGTTGTTGGTGGGTGGAGAGGTCCTCCCGCCGCTCGGCGTGGTAGACCTCAATGAGCCGGGGCTGGTCGCCGGGCTGGTAATCAAAGACGAACCAGTCGAAGAAGCGCAACGCCTCGTACTGGCTCATTTGCTCGGCGTTGTCAACGGTATAAAAGTTGTTCCAGTACAGGGGCAGAGCGGCGGCAAAGGCCTCGGCAAAGCGCTCATCGCGGGCAAAGCTAAGTAAATCGCGCCGCAGCCAGCGGCCGGCGTCAAGCGCCTGGCGGCGCTCGTTTTCGGCCGCCTGGTCGGCCGCCAGGTGGCAATGCTTATATTTTTTGCCGCTGCCGCAGTAGCAGGGATCGTTGCGGCCGGGTTTGGTGTTGGTCATCTTCTCCTCTCCACGATGTGGTTATGTGGTTATGTGGTTGTGTCAAGTGTTTCGGTGATAGGCGTCATGAGATAGACTTTGGCCTCGCCAAAGCTCCTTCACCTGGCACTTGATACTTGATACCTGACACCTTTTCTAGCTCCTCCAGGACAGTTAGCAAATGGGTGAGGCTGGTGATGGTGAAGTCGGGTTTGACCCCGTTCAGGTCGCGGTTCAGGTGAGGCGGAGCGAGCAGGACGCTGATCAGGCCGGCCTCGTTGGCCCCGGCAATGTCGTTTTCCGGCCGGTCGCCGACAAATACCGCCTGCTCTGGTGAAACCTGGAGCAGTTCCAGGATGTGCCGAAAAATCTCAGGGTGGGGTTTCAGGTAGCCTACGTCCCCAGAGGTCACGCGGGCGTCAAAGTAGTCCATTAATTCGTAGGCGTGCAGTTCCACGTCGCGCATCCACATAGGGAAGATGGAGTTGGTCAGCAGGCCAATTTTGTAGCCGCGCCGGCGCAGTTCCTGGAGAACGGGAATGGTATCTTCGTAAAGGATGACGCCCGGGAATGGTCCCCAACTATAGACCTGCAACAGTTCTTGCATGTCAATGGCCTCTACGTTCAGGCCCAAGCCGGCGAAAACGTGGCGCAGCACCGCTTCAAAAGAGACGATTTCCCATGTTTTCTTGGCCTCTTCCCAGGTGCGCCGGAGTTGGGCGATGACGGCCTCGTGGAAGGCGTCGTAGGGCGGCAGGGTGTGGCCGGCGGCAAGCAGGTGTTGGTGGATGGCCTCAGATTTGGACCGGTTGTACTCTTCCCAGGTGACGGCCGGTCTGGCCCAATCAATTAAGGTATCGTCCAGGTCAAAGATGACGGCTTCAATACGTTGGTTGTGGTCGGCCATACTTATACTGCCGTGCTGCTGGCCTGCCGTTTCTGGCTCCAGCCGCGAACGAACTCCACGATCATGGGCACGACAGAGATGAAGATAATGGCCAGGATGACAAACTCAAAGTTTTCCTTGACGAAGGGGATGTTGCCAAAGAAGAAGCCGCCAAAGATAAAGAGGGCCGTCCACAAAAAGCCGCCCAGGACGTTGTAGGAAATGAAGCGGCCGTAGGACATGGTCCCGACCCCGGCCACGAAAGGGGCAAAGGTGCGGACGATGGGCACAAAGCGGGCCAGGACGATGGTCTTGCCGCCGTGCCTGGCGTAAAACGCCTGGGTACGCTCCAGGTATTCCCGCTTCAACACCCGCTTCAGCAGCGGATGGGTGGTGTCGAAGATGCGCAGGCCGACCTTGTGGCCGATCCAGTAATTGGCGGTGTCGCCTAGCACGGCCGCGGCAAAAAGCAGCACCCACAGAAAGGCCACGTTCAACGAGCCCAGGGCGGCAAAAGTGCCGGCCGCAAAGAGCAGGGAGTCACCCGGCAGGAAGGGCGTGACGACCAAACCGGTTTCTAGGAAGATAATCAGAAATAAAAGACCATAAGTCCAGGCCCCGTAATTCTGGATGACCTCGTTCAGATGCTCGTCGAGGTGCAGAAACAAATCAATCAAAAAGCTCAAAACTTCCATTCAACGTTACCTTTTATACACTTGAAATCAAACAGGGGATTGTACCACTTATTATACCAGGTGGCGTCGGATACGTCCTTATGATTTTAACTTTGCTAAAGCCCGAACGGGAAAGGTTCCTACCCCTTTGAATTTGGGGGGAATGGCGCTGAAGGTGAACCCTTCGTCGGGGAGCTTATCCAGGTTACAGAGATGCTCGACTATCAGAATGTCTGATCTCAACAGGGTTGAATGCACCGGCCGCGACCGGCCCCGGGTATCGTCAATGTTCAGGGCGTCAATGCCCACCAGTTTGACGCCACACTGTCGCAAGTAGACGGCCGCCTCTTCGGTCAGGAAAGGATGGCCCTGGTAGTAGCTTTCCGTGTTCCAATAAGCGTCCCAGCCGGTATGGACCAGGACGGCCCTGTTTCTGATCTCCCGGTTTTGAAAGAACGCCGCCCCAATGGCCTGCGTCTCACGGTGGTCGGCGCGAACGACAATTCCCTCCAGGTCGGCGAAGCTTTCCAGGCCAACCTGCGATAAATCTTTACCGTCCTCGTAGCGATGAAACGGGCAATCCACGTAGGTGCCGCTGTTGGCCACCATGTCTATCCTGGCGATTTGAAATTCTGTCCCTGGCTCATACCGCTCTCGGGACTGCTCACGGCTCAAGTAATCGCAAATAATGGGGGCCGGCAAGCCTTTATAGGTGACCAGGCCGTCTGCGATCACGTGGCTCAAATCTACCAGACCGGGGCGGCCGGACGGCCGGTTGGTAGGCGTGCGCTTGTGTCTCTCGGTAATAATTTCCTTGTTCAAAATGCGGACCTCGCCAACCATCAACAGGCGCATGTCGCTGACCAGGTAGTCGGCCAGCTCTGTGTCGGAAATACTATCTCCGGCAATGTCCAGGCGGAACTCCTGGCCCTGGATCCCGCCGCCGTTTGTAAAATCAATTTCAAAATCAAATCTCACTCGCTTGTCCATAAAACGCTCCTGTAGAAATGGGACGCAGATTCACGCAGATAAACGCTGATCATTTTTGTTTATCGGGGTGCGCGGGCAGTAGCCTTGCGCATATAAACACCTTGGATTTTGCTGGGCTTCATAATACCAGGGAGTTGTCGAGGCGTAAACCAGGCTGGACGCTTTTCGGACGGCCGTATTTTATAGTTGGTAGTTGGTGGTTGATAGTTGATGGCTTCGCCCTTGAGAGCCTGCACTGAGAGCGCCGAAGTGGCTCCAGCTCAGGGGTTGCTGGCCGGCAACTGAAAGCTTATAGCTTATAGCTGACAGCTATTTACCAGGGAGGTCGTATGATGAAATACCGGACACTTGCCGGATGGCAAAAGGCGCTGCTGGTCCTGATCTGGGTGGGCGCTATCGGCACGACGATTGTGTCGGTGCTGGTCATGACGTTGATGTTTGATCAGTTGGGCGGGCTGCTGCTCATCGTGGCAATCATGGCCCCGTTTATTGTGGCCTTTCTCGTTTCCCTGCCTATTGCCCTCAACCCGCGTGGCCCGGAGCGGGACATCCGGGCCGAGCAGATGGCCCTGGCCAACGAAAATGACGCCTTCTCCGTCATCACCGGGCAGGTCCGTACCCGCTCAGGCGAGGTCAAACCGGTCAGCGTCATTGTGCCAACGGTCTTTGGCGCCAGCAGCTCACTGATCGAGGGTGTGTTCTCCGGCGCAGGCACGTCAAGCATCGGGCCGGGCACGGCCCATGTAGCCCGCGAGGAGACGCTCGACTTTGCCCTGCAAGCGGCGCGGGAGCAGCACCCCGGCTGCGAGTGGGCGGGTGAGCCGGACCTCCGCGAGGCCAACGAGCAGGAGCGCGCCTGGGCGCTGCAAAACGGCATCAACCTCAAGTACGCATGACCCGCCCGATGAAAAGCCAGACTACGTCCGCCGGCTCGCCACCGAGTGTTGGCAAACGTTATTTGATTGCCCTGGGCTGTTTTGGGGCGATGATGCTCTGGCTGGCCCTGGTCATGAGTGGAATACTCGTTGCCCGGCCGGCCGTTCTGGTGAGCTACGGCCGGCCGATTTGCCAGCGCTACGCCCGCGAGAACGGCCGGATACTGCTTGAAGTTGTGCCTAACGCCAGCCGGCCGGTCAACAATTTCATCAGCTCGGATGACTCTACGTCAGGTGTGGCCTGCCGCCTGCAAGGCCAACTGGGTTATGGCTTCGACGACGTGTTCGTGCGGGACATTGTCGGCTTTCAGGCGTTTCTCATCGAAATGGGCCTGTTGGCGGTTGTGTTCGTCGTGCCCAGCGTGCTCGTCTTTGGCGTGCCGCTCCTGATCCTGGGCCGGCCCGATCAGAAGGCGCAAAAGCGCCGCAAGAAATGAAAAGCCCCAGGGGTTTTGAATGAACTCCCTGGGGCTTTTGTTAGAAGCTGGTGCACCTACCCTTTGGCGTTGCCCTCCGGCATGGCCTTGGGGGTGACGCCCTTGCCCTTAAACTGGGCTTGCAGCATGGAGGCCAGCAGGCCATCCACCAGCCCATTGCTGCCCTGGCCGCTGACGGCCACATCGGGGACGACGCGGACGTTGCGTTCGCCGATGATCTGCATCAGTTGCAGCGCCGTGTATCCCTGGGGACCAAGGGCGTTGACGCCGGCCCGGTAGGCTTCGGCCTTGGCGTTGCCGGTGGCCCGAATAGCCTCGGATTCACCTAGAGCTTGCAGCCGGGTCGCCTGGGCCTGGCCTTCGGCGTGCTTGATTTCTGCCCTGGCTTCCAGCTCGGCAATGTTGACGCCCTGTTCGGCCTCGACCATCTCCTGCTGGATGTTGGCCATGGCCGTTTCGCGGACCAGGAGTTGCCGTTGTTCCTGGGCCAGTTGCTGGACCTCGAAGGTCTTGCGCTGCTCTTCGGCAATCTTGCGGTC